>JALSSW010000080.1 GCA_026984035.1 Planctomycetota bacterium | reverse complement strand
GTAGGAGCAGCAATCCTGCGGGAACTTCCAAGAGGGGTTTGCAGAAAAACCAAGCGGTCCTTGGGATTCCGAAGAAGGCCCATGAGTGCGCCACGGCTAAGCACCCTCCCACCGGGCTCTTCCCGGTATTTCCCCACTTCGGGATCAAACCAAAACCCCGACTCCCCTTGAATCAACAAGGCATGCACAGCCAAGCCTGCATTTGCTTTTTTTACCTGCCCCTCGAAAAGCCCCAACAAAAATTGGGTAGCTGGAGTATTCTCCTTACCTTTTTCAACGGTCCATGGGAGCCCGACACTCGGAGCGACTCCCGTGTCAAACTCTCGCAGGAACTTGGCAAGAGCATCCAGTTTCCCTTTCTCAGTCTTCCTGAAATCGTGGGCAAATCCAAACTGAGTAAAGTCCACGATATCCGCTTGGGCACCGCTATTCCCCAACCCAAATTCATTCGTAATGATTTGAGAAGTTTGCAGAGGATCGAAGATCCAACGGGCTTCCTTTTCTTGCAATCCCCTGAGGGCGGGCGTCTCCATCACCTGTGGGATTCCGCCAAGAGAGAAAGAAGTCAAACGATTGTTGCTCCCTCCTGGAAGGGCATGGCACTGAACACAGGACCGTCCAGCGGAACGCGCCTCGGCAATATTACTTTGGGGATCCCTGAGAGCCCTTGTATGGAAGAGTTTCAGGCCAAGAAGTGCACCCGTTCCATCCTCAAGATCCTGATTCCCAAAAACCCCACTATAAGATCGATCCAAGGGCTGATCCGGGTTGGGAGGAAAATGAACGGAATAGGAAAACTCTTCAAAGGCTTTCATTTCTTGGGGCAAAATCCCCATGGGTCGTTTTCCAGGAGGGGCCAGATTTTTCATCCCCATTAACCCGACATAGGCTGCGTTAAAAAAAGAAAGATCGGGACGATCCCCCCTCCAATGGAGAGGGTTGTTAGAAAAAAGACGCTGCCCTTTGCCTTCTACCTCCGCAGTTGCCAACCCTTGAAAACTTTGAGTTATTTTGGTCCCCTTCACAAAGGGATATTTCTTCTTCAGGGAAAGCACCCTTTGATCCGTCACACCATCCACAAGTTTGGGATTATAGAGTTCCGCTCCGGCAGGGCTTGCGGCACTCAGATCCCACCCAAGCCCATCGCTGCGTCCATCAATATGGCAACTCGCACAAGCATCAAAGCCATTCCCCGAAAGGCCCGCATCATAAAGGAACCTCCGGCCAAGGCGGATATAACGGGGTGTAGGATCATTTCCAAGAGCTTGGACCCTTAGGACCTTTTCACGAACCGGATCCACTTCTGCGATGGAATTGTCCAATCGATTCATCACATAAAGACGATCTCCCGGGTCTCCAGGATTCCCCGGAATCCCATAACGGAGAGCCAAGCCCCGAGGTCCAGCTAAAGGGTTAGCCGATAAAGGAGCTTTTGGGATTCCAAATCCACGAACGGTCCATTGCCTTGCGGGAGCCTGTCCGGGGAGAACAACTCCGATCCGATCCCTATGAAACGCAGCTACAAAAACCTTGAGCGGCCCCTTGGAAGGTTCATAGACTGCCACCGCCATAGGATGGGCGAGAGAATCCTTATAAGAAACCGGTTGCCCCTGACGATTTTGATTCAAATCCCTTGTCTCAACCCGGACCTTGGAACTCCCCAGCCCCCTTATCCGATGAAGCAAGCTCTTTACAAAACCTGTTGGCGCTGCAGCAACAACCGGCTCGGAAATCCTCTGGTTTTGTGCGTCACAAGCCACCACCCAAAGGTCCCCATTCTTCTGAAAAGCCATCCCGGCTTTACAGGTTCCTAAGCCACCCAACATGGATGCTCGTTGTTTTTGGAAGTCAAAACTCCAAAGATCGGAATCATGTAACCAGGAATGCCCTCCCTGGAACCCTAAGACAAAAAGTCCTCCCTTGGGACCCATGGCCAAAAACCGGGGTTGCTTCAAGGCCTGCGTGGGGTTCTGGAAAGAATTGAATAGAGGGATTCTTTCACTCCATCCGGGGACCACGGGCAAAAGGCTTTTTGCTTGGATCCATGCCAAGGCATTACGCGTATTTTTGGTCACAAACAGCGTCTTCCCATCACGAGCAGGAAGCACCATCATCGGTTCATCTCCGACATACACAGTGCGATCTACTCGGACCTGTAGATTTTTTCGAGCACTGTCCATCGTCAAGCTAAGACGAGTCACGGAATCCCCAAGCATATCTGCCGTATAGGCCACCCCATGAACCTTGTCATAAGTAACGGAAACAGGCCGAAGCCCAACGGGGACCCTCGTAATCAACCGGAGCCCACGAACATCAAAAACTTCAAGCCGGTTATCAGGAGTGTTGCATGCGAGAATAAAATCTTGGCTCCCCACACGGGCAACGGTGATGGGAGCAACTTGAGGGATCTCCAGGTTCAAAAAGGAGTCACGCCCCTGTGCAGAACAAAGGGAAGCGGATACAAGAAGGGCAAAAGAAAAGAATCGCACATTGCCTCCAGCGGAAAGAGACCAAGGAGAAGGCTTGATTCTACCCGATTCCTTTCCCAGCTTCCTCGAAGAGATGCCCACAATGCAATTCATGTCCCGGAGTAAGAATCATTCTCGAAACAGAACCGATCCTATCCACGAGAGTATTGGGGAATATTAAGGAATCTTGAATCCGGATTGGGTTCATAACCTGCACTCCATCCATGAGCACCGAGTTATGAATCTCACAGCCATCAGCCAATTGGACCCCATCACCAAGGATCTTATCCATCCCTCTTGTTTTCAAAAAATGAAGGTTTAAGGCTAGGAGGTCACAGGGAAAGGAAAGATTGAGATCTTCACGGACGACCTCTGAAGCCTCAACCCGCCAACCATCTTCAATAAAAATCTGAATGGCATCTGTGATCTCATATTCATCCCGCATGGCCGTCCTCGGGGTCCTTCGGACCGCATCAAAAATCGCGGGAGTAAAAAGATAAAGGCCACAACCTTTCAGGTCCGTTCTGGGATGCCGCGGCTTTTCAATCACCCGGCTCACAGCCCCATCATCACCCAAATGGACCACAAAATTCCTCATGATCGCCAAAGGATCCGGTTCCTTTTTAACAGCAAGAACTCCTGCGGTACCATCCCTCGTCCCATCTCCAATCCGTTGAACCATGTCGGAGAGGTTGGTTGTTTCAAAAAAAATGTCCCCAAGAAATAAGAAAAATGGGCGGTCCACATGCTGTTCCAATCGACCAAGAGCATGGGCAATTCCTAGAGTTTCTTCCTGCTCCACATAGCGAATGTTGACCCCCAAGTTAGAACCGTCTCCTAAACAGCGGACGATTTCAAAGCCAAGGTGTCCAATCACCAAGACCAAATCTGTGACCCCAAGATCTCTCAGGGCTTCAATTTGATGTTGGAGAAGCGGTTTACCCCCAATCGGAAGAATCGGCTTAGGGAACCTTTCGGAAAAGGGCTGCATTCGGGTTCCCTTTCCTGCGGCCAAAATAACACCTAGAAGATCCTTACCTTCCACCAATCTCCTCCATCGCTTCAAGTGAGGCCTTTCGACCATCCGGCCTCACAAAGAACGAAAAACTCGCTTGATCCATTCGAAAAGATCTCAGAATCAAGCGGGTTAAGATCAGGCCGTTCTTGGAGCCTACTACTTAGATTTATTGAGATAGAGACTCACTCGGGTCGTAAAAAGGCTGGAAAGAATCAGATCTCCAAGGCCATCCCCATCCACATCCCCCAGGTCCGCGGAAGCAGCTTTGTAAGTCCCGGGAAAGCGAGAGGCTTTGAAGCCCCCCTTGCCATCGCCAAGGAGAACGAAGAAGTCCGAACTATCCGCATTGGTCACAAGGATATCCGCGAGACCATCTCGGTTCAGATCCCTTGCCATCAACGCGGTAGGTCCCTGGCCAACCTTGATCGAAAGTTTTTGAAAGCCATTCTTCTCAGCAAGGAGGAGGCTGAGTTCATTGCCCCCCAGATTGCTGACAACAAGATCATCCCGGCCATCCCCATTAAAATCAGCTGCTCGAAGGTAATTGGGCAGGTTCCCAACAGGAAGGTCAGCACCCAAACTGAAGCCCCCTTTCCCATCGCCATAGAGGATGGATACGGTCGCTAGTTTATAGCGGGAAACGGCTAGATCTGCCTTTCCATCCCCATTGAAGTCTTTGGAGAGAATACTGAGGGGACCACCCTTGAGGGCAATCGGGGAATAGGGAGAAGAGAATCCAAAGCCCTGGGGGCTACCCTTAAGGATCCACACTTGATCCCCGCCATAATCGGCCAAAGCCAAATCATCAAAGGAATCCCCATCAAACCGACCCGTAACGATCTCGAAGGGTCCCACACCACCTTTGAATGGAGCCTGATTGATGGGGGGAAAGAGGTCGAAGGCGAAACTGCCAGAGGTGGATTTATTGAGAAGGAAACGGAGACCACCCGAGACAGCAATGACAACATCCATTTTACCGTCTTTGTTAAAATCCCCCTTACCTAAATCACCTGGCAGTTTTCCCACATTATATTCTTTGACCTTCTCAAGCTTTCCGAACTTACTTCCTTTGAGGATGGTAACAACTCCCCCTTTGCGATCACTGACGGCAACATCGGCGTACCCGTCTCCATCAAAATCCGAGGACACAAGGAAAAGGGGTTCCTTGCCACCTGTTGCAAAGTTTTCGGAACCCTGAAGCCCTTTAGCTCCCAAACCCCGGATCCAGGAGATTTGCTGGGTGTCCAATCCACTCGTCAGAACATCCAAATGCCCATCCCTGTCGAAATCAACCACCTGACATTGGGTGGGGATTCCGGAGGTTCCAAACTGTCTCTCTTCGCCGAAAAGTCCCCCACCTTTGGCAACTAAAACACCAATGGCGGGACGATCTAAAAAAGTGACAACAATGTCGGGGAACCCATCCTCGTTCAAATCGCCTGTATCGGCGTAGACAGGATCCCCATCCACATCCAGAGTTTTTCCTGCAAGAAAGCTGCCTTTACCGTTTCCCTGGAAAAAAGAGAGGTTGCCGCTTCCATAGTTTGTCACTAGAAGATCGGGAACCCCATCCTTGGTAAGGTCCTTGGCTTGGATCCTCACTGGCCCTTTACCAAGAGTAGAGAACATTTTACGGGAGGTCCCGACAAAGCCTTTGGAAGAACCCAACCAGGTAATCACCTCGTTCCTGGTCAAATCGGTCCCCGCCAAATCCAGAATGCCATCCTGATTCCAGTCTCCTGCCGTAACACTGTTGATTTCTGCATTCGCTCCCCCAGCCAAATCCTTGGGGGAAGAGAAAGAGGCCCCTTGGGAGAAAAAGACTCGCAGGACGAGGCCTCTGTTGGCACCTAAAGCAAGATCTGTTTTTTTATCTCCATTTAGGTCTCTTGCAAGGAGGCCTGCCGCGCCCTTCCCAACAGGGAGCGTCTTGGAATCTTCTTTGAAGATCCCCTGGCCATTATTCCTCAAAACCCGAATCCAGCCCTTCCCGGGAAAAAGGCAAGCAATGTCTTGGTCCCCATCCCCATCAAAGTCTCCAGAGACAACTTCCCCCGGTTCATCGTTGTAGGCAAGAGTCGTACCTGCTTTTAAGGAGAGGTTGGCCGGACTGGAAGCTACGGCGACCATCAATTTTTTGGCGGAAAAACTGGTCACCACCAAATCCAGGACCCCATTGCCCGTGAAATCCGCAGCTCTCAGCGCACGGAGTCCTGAGGATCCCATCTCAAACTGCTGACGGGTTTGGAACTGAACAGACCCAAGGGTGACATTTCCGCCCCCTCCGGATCCTCCCCCCCCATTGTGGCAGGAAGCGAGCCCAAGGCAGAGAATTGAAGCGGTACATAGCGAAGAAAAAAAGGAGTTCATCAAGAATCACTCTTGGCCAAGAGAAAAGGAAATGGGAAAAAGGATGGAGGGACCAACGACTTGTCCCAATTCTGGTCCAATTCTACCACGTTTGGAATCCTCTGCAATAAAAGGAGTTCCATGCTTTTTTTATAAAGGAACCTCAGGGTCGAGCTCTCTTTTCTAAAAGAGAACTGGTCCTCCTTTCCCCTTGAGATGGTGCCTAGGAAATGCAAGGTCCTGAAAGGGCCTAATAAGACGGCCTGAAAACAAGGATTTCTTCCCAGAGGGTTTTCACAAGATTGAATCCCCCCTCGGATCCTCATCGCTTAGAAAAGGATATTGGTGCCTGGAAATTGGATTTTGGAACCAAATTTTTTTTTCGGATGGCGTCAGGCCATGAATGAACCGTGTTATGCCTCCATCCCCGGCAACATAGCTTCCTCTTCGTAAGTTCTTAAACCTCGAGGCGGTCCAAGAAGCAGTTGTCCAAGAATCAGAACCTTTGGATCGAGCCCATCCAAACCTCCCCGATCACCAATAACAGCAACCCCCCAAGCAGAAGAGTGATCGGCTTCCAACTCCATATTGTCCAAGGCGGATTCGAAGACCAAATCCCCCCCTTGATTGGAAAAAGCTTGGGTTTCTCGAAGATTCCCAACATCCGCAGGGGCCAAGCCCCCTGAGCCAGAATACCCACCCCCAGAAACAAGCTCCTTCGAAAAGACGGATCCTTCATCCCATTCTTTTCTTGGCAAAGAATCCAGAGAGCCCAACTGTAACGTTTCTTGGGGCAAAAGAGGGGGTGGGGCTGCCGAAGCTGGGGAGGTACTGGAAACCCTCACATCCCGAAAACGCTCGGGGATCTCCTTCTCCTCCCGGGAAAGGGGCCGATCCCTTCCCTCAATCTGCCGCTTGGGTTGATGAAGGGGATCAGTGGGGTCCTTGACCAAATCCCTGAGAGCCGCCATCCAATCCTTTTCTTCCTTCTGCTCCCCATGGGAAGTATTGGAAGAAGAATCCGCGGAAACATCCGGTCGAGGATAAGGTTTCCGTCGGGAGCCTTTTTTCTTGTTTCGTTTTCCACTTCCGGAACCAATGACCGAAAGAAGAATGAGGACCGTGAAAACGGGATGGGCTAATAGCCAGTCAAGAATTTCCTGCATCGCCTGTTCCTTCTTGAAACCCTTTCAACCATGGCCCTTTTCCGATTTCTTGGATTTACCTTTTATCTGGCCCCTTAGGTCCTTGGGAGGAATCGCCCTTCCCCCCAAACTTATCCCGCATACTTGTATCAGCCTCAATATTCTTCAGCCGAAGATAATCCATCACCCCAATGCGCCCTCCTCGGAAAGCTTCCGCAATGGCAAGGGGTACCTCCGCTTCATTCTCCACCACCTTGGCACGATTCGCCATCACCTCCGCTTTCATCTCCTGCTCTCGCGCCACAGCCATGGCCCTTCTTTCTTCCGCTTTGGCTTGGGCGATCCGCTTATCGGCCTCCGCCTGGTCCGCTTGAAGTCGCGCACCAATATTTTTTCCAATATCCACATCAGCAATATCAATCGAGAGAATCTCAAAGGCCGTTCCCGAATCCAGCCCTTTGGAAAGAACCGTCTTGCTGATCAAGTCTGGGTTTTCCAACACATCCTTATGAGAGTCCGAAGAACCGATCGTGGAAACAATTCCCTCTCCCACGCGAGCAATAATCGTCTCTTCTGTAGCACCGCCCACCAAGCGGTTGATATTGGTACGGACCGTCACCCTTGCTTTCGCCAAAACTTGGATCCCATCCTTGGCCATCGCAGATACCTCAGCCTTTCCCCGAGAAGTATCCGGACAATCAATGACCTTAGGGTTTACGCAAGTTCGCACAGCTTCAAGCACATCCCGGCCCGCAAGGTCAATGGCCGCAGCTCTTTTAAAGTCAATATCCAACCCGGCCCGATCTGCGGCGATCAAGGACCGAACCACATTGACGACATTCCCGCCTGCCAGATAATGAGCTTCGAGGTCCCCAGTCTCGGCCGGAACCCGGGCCTGTACCGCCGAGACCTTTGCCCGCACCACCACTCCGGGATTGATCTTCCGCAAACTCATTCCCACCAACTGGAAAAGGGAGATCCCCGCCTTGGAAAAATAGGCTTGAATCCAAAGATTCAAGTACTTCATCAAGACGATCACTAAGATCAATAGGACAATCAGCAAGAGTCCAAGGGCAAGGAACCAGAAATTGTTGGTTCCACCGGTCTCAGCCAAGATTCCCCAGGATTGCATCGCCATCTTCATTACTCCATTTCAACTTGGATTCTTTCGGACCCGAAAAGGTTCTTGTTAGGTTCTAATCGGTTTGGATTGGTTCTACCACAAGTTGAGACATTTCAACTCTTAGGACGCGCACAGGGAGGTCCGCGTCAAGCATCTCCCCTCGTGTCATTGCATCCCACCGAACTCCCTCCACTTCGACAGTGCCGGAAGGACGGAGGGGAGTCACTGTTTTACCCTCCTTTCCTACAAGAGCGAGGATTCCCTTTTCTCTTGGGAGCGCTTTCTTGGGATCAAAGCTAGGTCCATTCAAGAGGAAGGCCTTTCCCATAGGTGTTTTTGGGAAAAAACGGAAGGCCAAGAAAAGAATGAGGGGAGCTGAAATCAAAACTCCCAGCAAAAAAGTCAAGCCCACACCCATTCCATGTTCAAAGGAGAAAAAGACGGTAGAAACCACCAGGATACCCGAGAGGATGCTCAAGACCCCAAAGCTGGGGAAGAAAACTTCGGCCACCATCGCGAGAAACCCCAAGAACAATAGGAAAAGAAGGAAAGGGATGCTCATGAGCCCTGCTTGGGTATCTGAAGCAGGCACAACCATGATCCGGTTTCCTTGGACTTGGATGATTTTCAAAAGGCAACCCTTCTCAATAAACCTGCCATCCGTCACGACATCGAGAGGCACACCGTCCAAATCCATCTTCCCCGACGGGCGAAGATCGGTGAGAGCTGGCCCCTGTTTGCCCAAAAGGTTCTCATGGGATTGCTCTTGCGTTGCAGCATTGGAATAGGCCTCCAAGGGACGCTTAGGCTCCAAGAGAATCGAACTGAAGAGAGGGATCTTAGGCAAAAGCCTTGAGGCCAGCATCAAAAGCCCCACCCCCCCAAGGATGGAAAAAAGCAAGCCCCACAAATTCCGGGTGAGATATTCTTTTTCCCAAGGATTGGCAGGAAGCCCAAAAGGTTGCAACGAGAGAAAAAGGGCCAACATAATGGCAATCAGTCCCCCGATCCCTGCAATCAGAGTCCCTGGAACCAAAAAAAGTTCAACCAAAACGAGCCCAACTCCCACGGCAAAAAGCAAGATTTCGGTCCACTCGGCCAATCCAACCAACCAGTTCCCGCCAAAAAAGAACAGGAAACAGAGAACGGCCATTGCCTCAGGAAGCCCCGTCCCGGGAACCTTCAGAGAAACCATGATCATAAAAAAACCTGCAACGAGTAGCAGGAAGCGTATCCGATAGAGAAAGCTCGCCAATTCTTCGGACCAATTTGGTTCCAAAATCTCGCTGTCTCCGGCCCCAATCCCCAATTCCCTTTGCAGAGCATCCAAATCATCCACAATCCCATCTGCCAGACCAAGCCGAAGCGCTTCATGAGCAGTAAGGGTAAGAGGCTTTGGGCTCAGGGTCCGGTCATCCAAGACTTTAAAGTCCTCAATCTTCATGGACTTCATTTGATCCAGAGACATCAAGCGTGTTCGAGTAATCCCATCCTTACCCCGGAACCTCAATTCATGAAGTTCCAAGGTAGGATCAACCATGGCCTCTGCAAGGAGAGACACTTGATCTCCATGATGCGCAGAGAGGGCTCGAACCTGGGCCCGCACAGCTGAAATATATTTTTTCCTGACTTCCTTTTCGACTTGATTCAGGATTCCTCCAAAAAAAACAGGCGTGGCTGCCCCGATGATCGATGCAGGATTCATGAAAATCCGTTTGCAACCCAGGGCAATGACCGCCCCTGCGCTCAACCCCTGGTTTCGAATATAGGCAACCGTGTCAACACCCTTCTCGCGGAGGTTTTTCAGGAGAGTAAGGATTTCGTCCATGCTAGCCTTCCCTCCTCCAGGCGTATCAATGTCGAGAATCAGCCTGGAGTACCCGGATGAAAGGGCTTTCCGCCAAGCCCGCCGCACGAGGGCCACCATCCGGACGTCAATTTCTCCATGGATCTGCACGACAATGGCTCGCTCCCCCTCCAGAACCGTGCTTTTGGGACCTTGGGCAGAACCCAAGTCCACCAGGCCCAGGGTGAAAAGTAAGAGGAGTAAAAAAAGAGGTGTTTTTGGGGTCATGCGAATCCATTCTCCAGCATTTCTTAAAAGGACCTCAGTCCTTGCCCAAATATGTTCATGACCTCGTTCCCTCTATCGGGCGTTTTAGGTACGAAGAAAGCCGGGGCATCATCCCCCCAATGGGCAAATGGTTCGAGGGGGTACCCAGAAAAAATCTCTGATACCGGAAGCCTCACTCCTCCTGAGATCGTCCTCATTCTTCCCTTAGGAAGGCAAGGAAGAAGCCTCTCGTTTCCGCTTGAACTTTAACCCATGAGATTCCGATACAAGGGGTGGAAACTGAAAGGGGGAAGAAGAACGAAAGCCACGGAAACAATCCCGAAAATCCATCTTGGAAACGCAACCAAGCTGGTTCAATCCTTCCAAGGAGCCATTGAAGCCCATAGCCTCGGGGTCGAGGATCGCCCTCGACTTAGAGAGTCTTTGGCTGAAGATCTTTTCCGCCGGCTCCAAGCCATCAATCGTCAAAGACCCTACTTTTCTCTTGAGATTGAACAAAAGGGGTTTTCCGTAGAAGGCTGTTTTCTAAACGGGGGGCAGGAACTCCCAATCTTATCCTCCTACCTTCTGGATCAAGGGATTCGAACCATCACCTTTCATGCGGGTGTCCCCAAAGCTTCGATCACTGATTTTATCAGTATCCTCGGGTCTGCCCGGTCCATGGGAGAAAGTGCAAACCATGCCCCAAGATGCCTTTGGGCTCGGATTCTCTCCCACCCTCTCCCCGGGATCTCCATACGAGTCCTGCAAGAGATTCCATCCACAGCAAAATTGCTTTCCACAAAACCCGGCTACAATTCCCCAAAAAAAGAGGAGATCCCTTCCGAACAACCATCACAAACCCAAAGATGGATCCGAGCCGAAAAAAACCGTTCCTTGAGCTTGGAGCTGGGCCTCGCAATCCTCACTGACTTGGTTGAGGAGGGGAATCCCCAAGATTTCGAGGAAGTGGAAACTCGTGAATTGGAAGCATGCCTGGCCCATCTCCTCCAAGAAAAGAGGATACGAGAAACCTTGCACCTCCTGGATAGAGCAGACCTATGTCTCCCAAGGGATCAAAAACCCTACAAGATTCTGAAAACAGCTTTTAATCGGACCATCGATGAAAGGTATCTGAACGAGCTTCTGGCTTACTTACCCCCTTCTCCCGATCCATCCATCGCAGCTTTTCTCCTCAGGATCGGCCCCAGAGTGGCTCCTATTCTCCTGGGCGCTCTCTCGCGATCAAGAACACCCGCACTTCATGCCCTCCTTGAAACTTTGGTCCAAATGGACCCTGCCCCCTTCCTTAAGGCCTTGGAAGAAAGCGAGGATCCAAACCTGCAGGAGACGGCCCTTGAATACTTAATGGAAGTCCCTGCCCACATACCCGAGCCTCTCCTGCGACTCCTTTCGGAATCCGAAGCGCCCTCCTTGCGAGCTAGTAGTTTTGAGGCCCTTTTTAGGGAAGGCCTTATCGGGGAAGAAGAAGCCCTCTCTTTGACGGAGGATCCCATAGAGTCCATCCGAGTAAGAGCCCTGACATGGCTCACCCAGAACCCCCTCTCCTTTTCCAACCTCGAGCGATTCCTTCTTGAATTCAGCAGCAGAGAACGAGGCATTGGAATCCGGGAAAGAAAGGTCGCCTTCGAGGTGATGGCCGCAGCTTCAAGTCAAAAAGCACCACAGATTTTAGATCCCTGGATCCACCAACGCAAAATGCCCTGGCGCCGCAAATCAGACCGCGAGAATCAAATTTGCGCCATCCAGGCCCTTTCAACCCTCAGCCATTTGGGAGAAATCCGGGATTATCTCGAAAAATTACTCCTCTCCTGCCCCTCTCATCTCTGCATTTGGATCCAAAAAGCCTTATCCAATCGCCAGGATCCTTGAACCTTCTTGGAAATCCCCCAGAATCCCGTCCGTAGTTATGAAAAGAATGAACCGAGCATGCGCGCTCTGGAAAATTCATTCACCTTCAAATCAAGCATTCCACAATCAGGACCAGGGAGAGAATCATGAGCACGAAAACAAAGTCGAGAGAACGGACTGATCGGGTCCTGATCCGGCCATGGCCCAAAGTTGTCTTTTTTTATCCCACCATGGTTTTTTGTTTGATTGCCTGGTTCCTTTCATTCCTCTTCCCAAAAGCCGAAGGGCTTTCTCAGACCTTGGGCCTGGTTTTTATGGTGATCTTTTTTATCAACCTCCTGGTCTTTGCCTTCGACTTCAATCGAATCAAGTCCATCACCCTGATCTTCGGAATCATCGCGGTCGTGTTCGCCCTTATTTGGATGAATGCACAATGGGGCATCTGGTCTTCCATTCAAAACCTGGTGAATAAGATCGACATTCAGATGAATACCCAATTCTATGGATTCCTCTCATTCATCTTTTGCTTGATCTTCACCATGGTCTTCTTGAATACACGGTTTAATTACTACGAAGTCAATCGAAACGAAATCCTCCATCACCATGGATACCTAGGGGACATCAACCGTACCCCGACAACCGCCATGCGGATGCAAAAGGAAATCTATGACCTCATGGAATATGCCCTTCTCCAATCAGGGCGTTTGATTTTCTATCCGGCGACCTCCCGAGAAGCCATCGTGATCGACAATGTCCTCAAGGTCAATCAAGTTGAAGACCGGATCAAAAAGCTTCTCTCAAGTGTTTCCGTCGCCGTCCATAATTCATCTTCCGCCGAAATCGGCGGGGAAGATCCTTCACCTCCTCCCCCCCAAGTTTAGCCATGTGTCCCCAAGCGATCATTCGTCCCGCCCCCCTCCAATGAGGAGCATGATCCAATACACCATCTCTGCAAGTGCAACAAGAGCTGCTGCTACATAGGTAAAACCTGCTGCATAAAGGACTTTCTTCACAGCAGGCATCTCTTCTTCGGTCACCATCCCAGAACTCGAAAGGATTCGAAAAGCTCGACGGGAAGCGTCGAATTCTACGGGGAGGGTAACAAGATGAAAAAGAACCCCCATTCCAAACCCAATGACTCCCAACCATAACAAGAGGCTTCCAAAGGGCATGCCTCGCATCCCTCCAAGTAAAAAGCCAAAAAGAAACATCGGCATGGCCATCTTGGTACCAAGCCCAACGACAGGAACAATGCTGGAGCGAATCTCCATGGGTTTATAATTTTCGGCGTCCTGGAGCGCATGACCACATTCATGCGCAGCCACAGCCACTGCTGCAGGGGTCCGGCCCTGGAGGATCTCCTGAGAAAGGCGAACCACTCGATCATGGGGATCATAATGGTCCGAGAGCATCCCAGGAACCGCCTCGATCTTCACATCCCGAAGCCCTGAAGCCTGGAGAATCATCCGAGCGGTATCTAGACCGGAAAGGCCCGATCGAAGGCTTCCCTTGTTATACCTCTCGAAGGTTCCCTTGACCTTCCAGTTCGCCCACATTGCAAGCAGGAGGAAGGGTCCAACAATGAGAAAATACCGAGGATCAAAAAAGAAAAATGCCATGCCTTCCAAAATCATTCTCCCCAAAAAATCGATCTTTTAACTCGGATGAGCCATGAGATTGTTCCAATCCCTTTGCATTCGCAGATTCATCAAGATAGGTGTCAAGCCTGCAAAGAAACCCCAACAAGCAGATTGGTAAGCCTTCTGGATGCTCATTGCAAGAGGGGACCTTAACCCGAATCCTTCAAATAGCGAAAGGCCCGAATGAACTGTCCCCATCCCTGGGGAAGAGCCAAACTCCACCGATGCGGGACAAAATTCCATCGGATTAGAACATTCCGTGAATTTGCCCGTTTTCATCGATATCAATGCGTTTCCCACCTGGGTTCCGACCTAAGCCCGGCATGGTCATGACCTTTCCTGCGAGGGGATAGATAAAACCCGCACCAGCGGCCAGGCGCACATCCCGAATCGGAAAAAGATAGTCCTTAGGGCAGCCCTTTTTCTTGGGATCATGGGAGAGCGACAAGTGGGTCTTGGCCATGCAGATCGGAAGCTTGGAAAAACCCTGATGAGCAAGTTCATCCAGCTTTTCCTGGACCCCTTCCTCATATTCCACTCCCGAAGCTCTGTACATTTCCTTTGCCAGGATCTCGATTTTTTCGCTCAGGGAAGCCTCGAGGGAATAAAGGTAATGGAAATCAGCTTCTCCCGATTCTGCAGCTTTCATCACCGAAAGAGCAAGCTCCTTTGCCCCCTCGCCTCCTTTCTCAAAAGCTTCTGAAACAACTGAGTCATAGGCCCCCATCTCACATGCACGAGAAAGGATGTGCTCAATTTCGTTGGGATGATCACTGGGAAACCGATTTAAGCAGACTACAACTGGAACTCCGTGCTTACGAACATTTTGGATCTGAGCCTCCAAATTGCAGATCCCCTCCTCAATGGAACCTAAATCTTCCTGAAACATTTCTTCAGGGAGAGGTTTTCCCGGGACGATTTTGAAACGACCCGAATGGGCTTTGAGAGCCCGCACCGTAACAACAAGAACTGCAGCATCGGGCTTTAGACCGGATTGACGACATTTGATATTAAAGAATTTTTCGCAGCCCATATCAGCGCCAAATCCAGCTTCGGTCACAACATAATCGGAAACCCGGAGTGCAATTCGGTCAGCAAGAATACTGGAATTTCCATGGGCAATGTTGGCAAAGGGACCGGTGTGAACAAACGCAAGCGTTCCTTCCAGGGTTTGCATAATCGTCGGCTGAACAGCATCTTTCATGATGGCAGCCATCGCCCCCGCAGCTTGCAGATCCTCGGCAGTCACATTTTCTCCCTTTGCATTTTTCCCCACAACAATTCTGCCCAAACGGGATCTAAGATCTTGAATCCCTTCACAGAGTCCCAAGATCGCCATGACTTCCGAAGCTGAGGTAATATCAAAGCCTGTCCTCCGGGGAAGGCCATTTTTTTTACCACCCAATCCAATCTCAATGTCCCGCAGGGCCCGATCATTCATATCCACCACTCGCCGGAAGCTAAGGCGCTCAGGGCTCAGGTCGAAGGGGTTATCCAGCAGCAGGCTCGTATCTGCGAAAGCCGCAAGAAGATTATGAGCCGCAGCCACGGCATGGAAATCCCCTGTTAAATGAAGATTGAAGTCCTCGGGGGGAATGACCTGGCTAAAGCCCCCTCCGGCCGCGCCCCCTTTGATACCAAACACTGGCCCCATGGAAGGCTGGCGAATCGTACAACTTGCTCGTTTTCCCAGCCGATTCAATCCAAGAGAAAGCCCAACCGTCGTCACGGTCTTTCCCTCCCCCAAAGGGGTTGGCGTCACCGCCGTCACCACCACATATTTTCCTAGGGGGGCCTCCTTGAACTTCTTTAATACAGAAAGATCCACCTTAGCTTTATGATGGCCATAGGGGATCAAATCTTCCTCGGCGAGCCCATAGGGTGAAGCGACAGCGGTGATCGGTGAGAGTTTTACACTTCGAGCAATTTTAAGATCATCCATAAGGGCTACCTTTGATGTTGCAAGCATTGAAACGGGGCACACCGGAATGGATTCAAGAACGGAAACCTCCCAGTGAAGGGACCTTGCTATACTGGGACGAGATCTGCGAAGGTTCAAAAAAAGGAAACAGAAATCGGCCCATTTAGGCAAAAGGAGCGGGGAAGCATAGAAAGGCCAAGGCTGAAAGTCCCCTTCTGGTTCATTCCACTGAGTCTTCTCATTCTCTCCCTTTGCTTGTATCCCCTGTTGCGATGGGAAAAACAGGGTCATTCCCAAAAACTACCCCCATTGAAAAAAAGCAAGGTTCAGGACAACCCCACCCTCCAAAAACCAACTGCATCATTCTCCTCCGCCCCCATAGCCTCCCAGCGCTCTCCCACCCCTCCCTCCAAAAAGTCCGGAGGAGTCTTCGGGGAAGTCCGAGACCTTTTCGAGCGCCCCGTCTCTGGGGTCCGCATCCAGATCCAACTCGGAGGAAAGCAGGGTAAAACACGAATCACCACAACCGATTCCAAAGGTCGCTACCAAATCCCCCTCACAACGATGGTCCCTCTCTTCGTCTTTGCCTACCACCCCCAATACGCCCCCCTCCCCAAGCCCGTTTTTCTGGAACTCAAAGCCCCAAAACGCTGGGTCCAGGTTCCCAAAATCGTCCTCCTCTCCGGCAGAAAGCTGATGTTCCGTTTTCTTGACCCAGGCGGAACTCCTCTCTCTGGGGTTCGAGCACTTCTTCAAGAAAAGCTGGGGGCGGACCGTGGTCCCTTCGGCGATCCCCCCAAAGAAGCCATCAGCGACCCTAAAGGAATTGTCCAATTTTTCGGCCTTCCTCCAAACTCCCAGGATAGTAGCTTTCAACTTCGCATTATTCCCCCTGCGCCATGGATCCGATTCCTGTTGTTGCGCTGGCCGCATCCCCCAGAAGGCAACCCTGTTTCCATCACCCTTCAAAGGGGGGCTAGCCTGCAAGGGAGAGTCGAAGACGCCTTTGGGCGCCCCTCCAAAAAGGCTGAATTACGCGCTCTTCCCCTTGACTCCAGACCTCTTCCCCCTCCCAGCAAAGCCCAAATCCAGTTGGAGGGCCGAAGGCCTCCCTCCCCTTCAACCCCCCAGAAGCAATCTTCCATCCCGTACTCCGTAAGGTCAGATGACCAGGGCCGCTTCCTTTTTTCGGGACTCCCCAAAGGACCCAGCCAAATCATCGCCCATCCCAGCGGCCCTCAACCTCGGGTGTGGACAAGCCAGAGAATCCATATCCCCAGGTCCAAAGACCTCATCCTCAGGCTCCCAAAAGGGGCGTGCCTGGAAGTCCGTTTTCCTCCCTTGCTCCCCTATTCCTCCTTTGCATTTCTCCGATCAGCAACTGGAAGGAGTTGGGTTCGCGCATCTCCCTGGAACAAGCTTCCTCACAGTTCTCCATTCCAACGAGACAGCCTCCCCCGGGAGAAGCTGCGGATACAACTAAAAAACCCCCAGGGTTTCGACTTCACCTCCAACATCCTTGATTTTGAGAGTGTGGAACGTCTCCGCTTGGATCTTAGCCCCCTTCAAGGGGCATCCCTTCGGGCTTGGTTAAAAATGAAGAAGCCGGGCAACCCTAAGACTCCTGTGCTCATCCGTCTCATCTCCCCTGACCCGAAAATCCTCTCTTTGGGTACCATTGCGGAGAATTCCTCCACAATCAAACTCCAGAAAGATGGACATTTTGAGATCGGTCCCATCCCTGCCGGGATTTATGAAATCCTTTGGGCTTCCCGTATCCTGGGACAGATCCATTTAAAACCGGGGGAAAGGGTGGAGAAGACTTTTTCTCCTTTCTGATTTTCTATTTTGACTGAAAAACAGGCTATGATTCACAAGATAAGCCTTGAACAATCTCATGATTCCTTCAGCCCACTTTCATATCAGCATTATTTCCTTAAAAGTACCTAAAGCCTCTCATAAATCTCCGGGAACTCTCCCGGGCGGACCTTTTTCCAATTTCTCCATCAGAATAAGGAAGAAACTACCTCTTCCACCGTCGAACCCTCTTTCCTGCATGCCAATTGTTTACTGACCTGAATCTATGAAAAACCTTCTCGCTGTCCTCTTTCTCCTCCTTGTCGGAACCGGCCTCTTCTTAGTGTTCGGAAGCGATTTCTTTGGAACAACTCCCCAAAAATCAGCCTCCAATGGTTCTGAACCTCCCGTTCTGGAAGGAAATGAGAACACTACTCCAGAGACCGAAAATAAAGGCATTGAACTCAAGCCTCCTGTCTCCAAGGGAAAGCAAGGAGAAAAGAAGCCAAGTCCCACAGAGCGCACCAAGTTTGAGCAGCCAAAGCATCCTCAAGGAGTGCGTGGCCGTGTGATTTCCGTCCTCGGGCAACCTGTCCCCAAAGCAAAGGTTTACCTCCTTAAGGAGATCCCCCCCTCTGACATGATCCGCCTTTTGGCCATGATGCAACAAGGAGGTGGAATCCGAGCCCAGATTGTCTCCGAAACCCGAACGGACGCCCTCGGCCGTTTCGTCCTTCGGGCCCCCGCGACCAAAGGGGAAGCAGGTTACGAAGTTCATATCGTCGCCCCCAAAATGAAGGTCCTCCGAAAAAAGCTCCGGCTCCTCCCGAAGCATTGGGAGGACCTAGGCCTCCTCAAATTGGAACAAGGCAAAACGCTTTTTGGGCAAATCCGCCAGGAAAAAACCAAAACTCCCATCCCGGGAGCCACGGTTCTGGTCCGGCTTACACAAATGAATGTTTTGGTTCCCACTCCCGGTTTCGAAGATGGGATTGTTGGAAAAACCGATTCATTAGGGCGCTATGAAATCTCCGGACTCCCCGACGGTCCCTTTGAAGTCAAAGCCTTTGCCCGAGGATTTGGAACCATCATCAAACCTGACATCGCTTTCACTCGCAACGAGAAGCGTTTTAAGCAGGATTTTGATCTCCCCCGGGGCTTTGAGATCGAAGGCTGGGTTGTGGATTCGGACGGCAAACCCATTCCTCGGGCTTCGATCGAAGTCATCCCCTTTTCCACCCAAAACCCCACACGAGGCAATACTCGGTCCGACCAAGAGGGACACTTTGCAGTCCTTGGCCTCGCGGCGGGTCAGTACATGGTAAAGGCAGAAGCCCAGGGGTTTGTTGCAACGGAAAAAAAGCCTGTCAAAGCCGGGGAAAAAGAGTGCCAAGTCGTCCTTGAACGCCAGAGCAGTATCCTTGTTCGAGTCTTAAGTAAGCGGGGAACCCCCATCCGCAATTATCGGCTCGAAGTGAAGACTTGGTTTGAAGGCCAAGAAGGATATGGCAAATCCCAGATTCCCCCCATTGAAGTGCGTGGGGCAAAAAAGGGAGCCTATGAACTCTCCGGGCTCAATCCGGGAAATTATATTCTTCAGGCCGAAGCTCTGAATTATGCCCTGTCCTTCAGCAAGAAATTCCGCATTGCAGGAAACAGTACCGACCCGCAAGAAATCGAGATCCGCCTAAGCAAAGGTGGAACTATCAAAGGAAGGGTCGTTGATGCACAAAACAGGCCGGTCGCTGGTGCCTCAGTAAGCTCTCTTGACAACAACTTCCAAGATAACCCCTTGACTCGAATTTTTGCCAGCATGATGACGGTCAATGTTTCTCAAAAAACAGTCATTACCGATAAAAGAGGCAATTTCACCCTCAAGCTGCTGACCCCTGCAAACTATCAATTGATGATCGACCACCCCTCATTTTCCAAAACCTTTAAAAAAGGGATCCAAGTCCAAGATGAACAGGTCAGTAATGTCGGGACGATCCTCCTGAGGAGGGGTGGGAGAGTTGAGGGAATCGTCATCTTCAAGGGGGCTCCTCTGCCCGGGGCCAAGGTTTCCCTCAGTGGACGAGTGGGTGATCCCAAAAACCCACAAATGGTCTTTGAAAATGTCTTTGCGGACGCCAAAGGACGATTCAAGATCCCCCGCTCCCTTCCTTCCGGGGATTATGAAATCCAAGCTTCTCGTACCAACTTGGCAAATCCAATCCTCGCAATTGCAGACATCCAAAGAAGCACGACTCAGGTCAAAGTCCATGATGGACAAACAACCAGAGTTCGAGTGGAAATCAAGAACAACTAACCTCTCGCTGCATCCCTCTGAGTCATTTCGGCCCCTGGAGGGAAAGGGGACACCGAAAGTCAGGCAATGGGCGAGTGCGCAATGGGGACCGGCTCTTTGGGGAAGGAGAGGACAAAGGTCGTGCCCTTACCCACCTCGCTCTCCACATGGACTTCTCCTCCATGTCCGAGAATGAGTTGACGGACGATATAGAGCCCAAGCCCTGTACCCGAAGTTCCGCTAGTGTTGCTTCCTCGCGAAAACTTTTCCCAAATGCTTTCTTGAGAATCCTCAGGAATTCCCATTCCATTGTCTTCGACCCGGATCTCGAATCGATCCTCCAATTCCTTCCCATAAATCCTCAAAAACCCTTGTTCCTTTTTGGGATCCATGTAGCTGGCCGCGTTGCCAATCAAATTCATGAAGATCTTCATCAACGCTTTCATATCAGCCTTGATCACAGGAAGAGCTTCGACGCGGACCTGAATCCCTTGCTCTTCAATCAAAAATCGAAGCCGCCTCAATATCGTCCCCGTCAAAACCATGAGGTCCACTTCTTCAAACTCAAAATGCATCCCGTCGTAATCCAACCGTGAGGACTCCACGATGTCATCAATCAGCTCCTGCATATAAGCAACGGACTCGGAAGCATTCTTCAAGGCTTCCGCCTGGGTCGAAGAGATCTCTCCCAAATGCCCCCCAAGCAAGAGGCTGATTACCGTTTTAAAAACCGTAAGAGGCTTTTTGAGGTCATGAGAAATCAGCTGGTTCACCTCGACCAGCTCCCGGTTTTTCCGCTCAACTAGAGCCTTGTACTCGGACAAATCCGAATACAATTCAGCCAACTCGAGGTTTGATTGGACAGCTTGTCCAAGGAGAGCATGTTCCTCATCCCCGATGAAAAACCCGTCTCCTCCTGGATCACGATTCGTTGGGGCTTGGCTTTCGCCTTTCTTTGGGATTTCGGGTTGGCTGGGTTCTGGTGGTATGGTTTCGAGCTGGACGGACTCCGGTTGGACTGAATCTTGAGAATCGTTCCCTCCCCTCGGGGAAACTTCATCAGAAGCAGACTCGTTGGAGGGGCCTTTGGGGCCAGCAGCTTCTAAGGGATTTTCTTGATCCGAAACCTGAAGGTCCAATAAAACTCCAGCCCGGAGAGCAGAATCCTTATGTTTCCCTTCTTGGACTTCGGTTGGGGAAAAAGCGAGGATCCGCTCCTTTGCTTTTTGAGCAATACTTTGAGGATCTTCCCCTTCCTTTTTTCCCAAGCCGTATTGGCGAACCTTGTCCTCAACCAAACTGGCCGCAGCCTGGGCGAAGGCTTCCAAAACTCCTTTTTGCTCGGTTGCTACGGAGGGAAAGGTATCGACGTCCCTGAAACGGTATTTCTCAATCATCTCCTCTACGGAGAGTGTTCCAGGAAGGTCCAGCTTATTGAACTGGATGACTAAAGGAATCTTTGTCCAATCCAGCCCATTTAGATCCAGGTTTTCTTTTAGGTCTTCGATAGCCCTTAGGTTGTCCTCCACCCGATCCTTTTGAGAATCTACAACCAAAACCACCGCATCCGCACCGGAAAGGACATAGCGCCTCATCACCACATATTTAGGCTGACCGGGAACGGTAAAACCCTGAATCCGGATTTTAAATCCGTCAACGGTCCCTAGATCAATGGGCAAGAAATCAAAGAGCAGGGTCGCATCCTGTTCCGTATTGATCGAAACAAGCTTGACTTCATCCTTGGGGCAGAGAAGGTTGTGAACAACCTTCAAACTGGTGGTTTTGCCCCCCAAGCCTACGCCATAGTAGACAAGTTTCGCATTGATGGTTTTTTCAGCGAGATTGATGAATCCCATGGAAGGCTCTCATAAATGGCAAACAAGGCCTCCACCCGCCAAGGGTTGCTGGTGGGAGGCAAATGCTTCCAAAGAGAACCCAAGGGGAACGAGGCAAAAGGAACTCTTCCTTTGATCGGCCATGGGATGGGGAAAACGTGAAAAAAAGTTCAGTGGATTTTTGCACCTTTCTCGTTGATTGCTTAGGTTCTCGATCCACGGAACCCAAGTTCAAGAGCTTCTTTCCCTGAAGATCCCGGCCCAATGGATGATGCTTGAGAATGGCCTCTCAGCGGAAAACAAGTCTCCGGGAATTCTTCCTAGAAAAACTCCCAAAGGAAATCTTGGACCCTGGAGGGGAAGCCACCGGGCTCAGTTTCCGGGCTTGCTCTGGAGATCTTTTTGAGTCTTTTCCAATCTTTAAAATCCAGGGATTCTTTTAAATACCCCAGAACCTGCTGGCGTTCTCGCGTCGGAGCTTTGGGAGAAAAGAGAACCACTTCCCGAAAAAACCTGTGAATCCTTTTGGCCCGGGCCCTTCCCTGGGCATCCGAGGAGAGGGCCGCTAAGTCCGCCAAGGCCCCCAAAATATGACTCCGTCGAAGCCTATCTCCTTTTAGTTTCCCAAAAAGATCCAAAAGGGCCTGTTCACTCTCTGGAATGTTCGCAAGCATGAGAGCTGAATAACTCACCGTGTCGATTTGATTTTTTTTAGAAATCCAGCGAGGAGGCTCTTGAAATACTTTCAGGAGGACCGGGATCCCTTCTTTTCTCCGAAGATGGCCTAAAGCTTGAAGGAGGGGACGCAAACCCTGGACCTTCCCACCCAGTCTATGGATTCGCGCCTCAATGATGGGGACAAGACCGGAAAGGCCGGCTTCAATACAGAGGTCTCGGAGGATCCGGAATTTGGTCCCAGTCGCTTCCCGTATTTCACCCAGAATCTCTGAAAAAACAGGCGTGGATCGACCCCGCAAGGCTCGGAAAGCCCCTCGACGCACACTGAGATCGGGATCCGAGGCCAAGACCTCGAGAAGCGCAGTACTTCTTTTTCCGGGGATCTTGGCAAAGAACCCCGTGACCGCCCCACGAACCAATGGGTCCTTGTCCCCGGCAAGGACTTCGATTTCACGCAAGGAGGCCTTGGGAACTCTTTCTGCAAGTGCGTTTATTAAACCCGCTCGAAAGGCAGCAGTTTTGGCTTTTTTAAGAGCTTGAAGGAGAAAGACTCTCCCCTCCTCCCCGCCCGAACGATGGAGCTCCATCGCTACCACTACTCGCAAGTTTTCAGGAAATGCGAGGATCTTTCCTCGAAGAGTCGCCAGGCTGAGCTGGGGGCGTTTGGCGCGCTTGAGAGCATCCAAAAGCTCGGCATGCAAACCGCTCAAGCGCTCAGGGGCGATCTTCCCGTCGAGGATGCCTCTGAAAAAACGCGCGGTTTCCGGGATATCTCCCCTCTTAGCAAGGATTTTCAAGACCAAGGCTTGTCCACTTGGGGAAAAGGTCGAAAAACCCCTTTCCAAGAGAAGAACCGTTGTCTTGTCAGCGCATTGTGCCAGAGATCGAAGTGCATCTGTCCGCACCCCAGGGTGGGAATGATCCAAAGCTTTTCGGAGGAAACCTGAAGCATCCTCTTCACCCCGATCTCCCAGGATTTGAATCACGTTGCGCAAAGGAGACGAGTCGGGATTTCCAAGGAGCTGCTTCTGTCCGAATCGCAAGAGAGCTTCTCGGAGCGCCGGATCCCGGGAACGGATACAAAATGATTTTGCAAACCTCCATGCACGAGCTGTGGTATTGCCACTCACCTTCTCCACCAAGCGCTCAATCATTTCGGGCTTGCTAAAGGTATAGACCACCCTTGTAGGAGGAGATGGGCTCAAAACCGGCATGAGGGCAAACCCTCCCTCCGGCGGAGTTTTGGCAGGCCCACCCTTTTTCAAGGCATCCCTGCTGCATCCCATGACCATGCATGGAAGAAAAGCGGCAAGGAAAAGGAAAGATCGCTGGATTGATTTCAATGGCACCCTGAAACTAGACCCCTTTGTGACGGACGTAACGTTTTTCGACCCAAGCAGCACATTTCCTGATCTTCATCCCCCAAGCTGAAAAGGGTTATTTTTTCTGAGTGGGGAGGATGGAACTTGGACTCAGCGTGCCCAGGATAGATTGGAGTTGGAACCAGGAACTCCGATAGTCAAGGCGAGCTTTGAGCCAACGGGAACGAGCATCCGAGAGCTCTTGGTTCCTTCTTTGAACTTCGAACTGGGTTGTAGAATCCAAGTTCAGGCGAATTTTTTCGGTCTCCAAGTTCGCCTGCGCCAAATCCACCGAATGCTTAGCTGCTTCAATGGTCTTCTTTTGAGCCCTCAGGGTCCGATAAACCTTCCGGAGGTCTCTGGCCAAATCAATCTCGAGAACACGGAGGTTCCTCCGAGCCTTTTCCAGCTCCAACCGAGCCTTCCGAAAGGATGCCTTGGCAGCCAGGTTCCCGATCGGAATCTCGAAGGCGAGCTTGAGGCTGTAATCCGGAAATTTGAATCCAAACACATCCTCCTGATACTTCCCCGTGTCATCCCGAATGGCATCACTGGAGACCGACCCACTCAAATCCAATTTAGGGTAAAGATCCCAGCGGGCCTTTTTTGCTTGAAGGAGCGCTTTTTGGACGCGATCCCGGCCGGCGAGGATATCGGCCCGTGTCCGATGGGCTTGGTTCAAAGCTTGCGAAAAAGGAGGGAGAACAAGCCCAACATCGTTTTGTCCAAGCTCTTCAGTGGGAATCAGGACGACCTCCCAATCCTCGACTTCTCGAAAAGGAAGGATCAATCGCTTCAATCGGTCTTCGCCCTCCAGAATGGCATTTTCGGCCAGAATCAACTCCTCCTCCTTGCGGGCCACATCGGCCTGATCCGCGACCTTGTCCTTCGAGGCCAGCTCCCCAAGGCGAATCTTTCGTTCCGTTCTCCGCAACTGCTCCCTTGAAATTTCCAAGCTTTCGAACTTGACTCGAAAATCCTCGCGGACAAAGACCAAGCCGTAATAGGCTTCTGCGATTTGCTGCAAAACGGTCTGTGCCCTGCGCTTAAAATCCTTCCTGGAAGCCCGAACCTCAAGCCTTGCGCTCCGGTAATCGGCGAGAACGCTATCCCCCCAAGCACCCCGAAGGAGAGGTTGGCTCAGAGAGAGCTTGACATCCCCAAAGAAAAAAGTGGATGGAAACGAGAAGGCTGAATTGACTTTTTGCTCGAGATAACCCGGAGAAAAGGCCAACTCCAGAGTTCCCCCGGTATCAAAGGTTTTCCTTGCCCCAAGGCTGAGAAGATAGGTTTGGGACCGTGAACTCGGTTGCAAACTACTCCTCGCAGGAGACTCCGAGCGAGTCCAGGTGGCTTCGGTGAAAAAGGCTGGATCAAAAACCCCCCGTGTTCGCTCAAAATCTTCCTTTGCAATCAGAGTGTCCAATCGCGACACAGCCAAGTCCTGGTTTTCGACAGCACCCAATTCGAAACATTGCCGAAGCCCCAAATGCAGATGGCGCCCCGGACGCTGATCGGTAGGAAGGAGAATGGGTTTCTTTGCTTCCTTGGATGGACTTTGGTGCATGTTTTTTGGAGAAGGCCTGTTTTGGGAATTCGCCTCCGGTTTTTTTTGGCTCACCAAACCTGTCACACTCAAAAGAACCACGCATACAACCTTAATCAAATTGCTACTCCTCATTCTGGGCCATCATGGCCCCTTCCTTACGCAATGGCTCCGAAAACTCTCAGAAAAGTTCCAAACTCTTCTCGTTGCTGGCCCCTTCCAGGCCCCAGGCTCAACGCCCACCAAGATAAGGGGCCAAATAAACCGTTTGGGCAAGGAGGAGGATCGCGGTCTCCCTGAGGTTGGAAGGGTTCGCTCCTGCAATAAGCCGCCGTAAGGCAGCTTCGAAACGAGCCCATCCGCGTTTAGGGGGAAAAAGGCTCCAGGCAAGGTGATACAGGGTCGGGTTCCTCGTCCCCAACCACTGGGGATTCCTCTCGAAAAAAATGAGCCCCTTGCGGATGGGTTCGGGATCTACCAGATCGCCATAGCCGAAGAGGAGAGCGGCTCGCGCATGGATCCCTTGGCTCCCTCGGGAATGAGTCCTTAGGAGCAAATGCTGGAGAAAGACTTGGCGAAGTCGGCTTGCCTTTTCGGGGGACACTGAGAGAGCGGGAGCCAAACGAAGCAGGAGGCCCGCTTCGGCGAGAGAGTTGACCGAGCTTGCCCAGGTTCCTAGGAATCCCAACGCCCGTTGAGTCCCGCCTTTTCCCCTTTGTTTGTGCCGATACGCCCTTAATCCTTCGGCCTGTTCTTGGGTAAATCGACAGAGCTCCCGGGAGAGGACGTCCACCCGCTGGCCGTTTGTAATGAGAGCTCCTTCGAGGTATGCCCCCAAGGCCACAGCTAGAGATTCTCCATGCAAACGAGGCAACCAGACCTCAATTCGTCCAAGGAGTTTTCGAACCCACGCAGCATGCGGGCCTCTGCGAGTCGTAGAACCGGAGGCAAGTAAGGCCTTAAGGGCAAGCGAATCCCGTTCAACCTCTTCATAGCTTGGATTTAGGTCGTCCCGGCCCATCCCCCTTTTCTCCAAAAACCCAACAAGCGTCTTGCCTAAAAATTCCACCCGCTGCCGGCTGCGTGCATCGAAGCCCACCTGTTTTGCTGCCCGCAGAGAAAATTCCCCGCCTGAGCGACGACGAAGAAGAAAGCGGAGCATGCGGAGGTCGTTGTTGGAATGGATCCAAGCAAGGGAATCCAAGGGTTTTTTAGGCAAAGCCTCGGTTCCCAACCCTTTCAACGGATTTCCCGAAACCTTTGCTCGGAGAGCCCCCGCTTCCTTCCAGAGTTCAGGATTGGAAACCGGGTTTTGTGAAAAAAGTCCAAGAAAGAACAAAAAGGCACCGAGGAGGAAAACCAGACCCAAACCCAGGCGAAGCGGGATGGAACGCTTAAGCGCCAATTCAAGATTCCAAAGGAAGGTCCAGGCCCCAAGGGCACGGTCCTTCCGACGCTCTCGGCGAAGAGCACGCGCACGCACCACGGTCCCTATCCGACGGCTGGGACGCACCGAATCGAAGACCTCAAGTTGGGGAAGAAGATCCTTCAGATCTCGAGCGATCTCCGGATCTTCATGGAAAAGAGGAGGCACATCCACTTCTTCGGAGACACTCCCTTCCCTTGGAGTCTCATTTCTTTTCTTTGGGGGCTTCATCCTTCTTTAGATCAATTTCATATTCAGAATTGCTTGGCGAGGCTCACTTTTCCACTTTTTCCTTGTTTGCGGGACCGGCCTCCTCATCACGGGCAGCATCAGGGTCCCGCTTGGGCTCAAGCTCCCCCCGCTTGCACCCTGCAAGATTCAGGCCCCTCATCCTCCACTAAAAGGGCTTTGAGAGCTTTGACGGCATTGTGCATCCGAGATTTCACGGTCCCCACTGGGATTTCCAGCAGCTCACTGACTTCGGGATAAGGAAGACCCTGGTAAACTGCAAGCTCGAAGACCAGGCGATGTCCCTGAGTCAGGCGATCCAAAGCGTGACGCATGCGAACCTTTTGTTCTTCCACGACCATATTTTCAAGGACACTGGGTTGCTCCGCTTCGACAGAATCCCTCAAAGGCTTTTCTTCGTCCACAGAAGCATCCAGGGAATAGAGTCGGGGTTTGGGTTTTTTGGAGCGATAATCATCAATCCAGAGGTTCGTCGCAATACGATAGAGGAAGGTCGAAAAACGTCCTCTTGCCTCGTATCGATGCGCGCTTCTAAGCAACCGAAGGAAAACCTCTTGAGTAAAGTCCTCAGCCCGTCCCTGATCCCAGCAAAGACGGTAAAAAAAGCGAACCAAAGGCGCTTCGAAACGCTCCACAATGACATCGAAGGCTCTCGGATCCCCTAAGCGAAACCTCTCCATGAAGTCGATAGACTGCTCTTCAGGAAAGTGCAGAATTTTCTCCTCCCCCTTTTTAGGCTCCCTGAAGGAAGCATGTTTCCCTCTCAGCTGGGAGGCCCCCCTTGCATGCGTTTTGCATGCCTTACGACTAAGTTTTCGTTTGAGAGGATTTGCCATAAGAATCGATTCTACCCTAGGATCCTATCCGGCAACGCAGGCCCAGGCCCAAGGTTCAAACTTTTTTTCGCTTTTGGGGACAAAAACTCAAGGATTCTCTTCCAAATTGAGCTCCCCACCAATCCTATCGACCCAGGCTCCTTCCAGAACAAGAACAATGCGACGGGTTCCCTCAGAAAGGTGCTCCAAATGAACCTTCAAAAAATCTTGGGGGAGCTTATGCCGCAATTTTTCCCCCCATTCCACCACCAGGACCCCCTCTTCGGCCAAGCGCGCCTCAAGGCCATCCTCCAAAAAGTCCGCAGTCCGTCCCTCGAAGTAGGCGTCGAGATGAAGAAGGGGGACAGGCCCTTCATATTCAAGCATCAACATCCAAGTCGGACTGCGAACCTCGTCAGCTGCGTCGATCCCAAGACCACGAGCAAGCCCTCGGACAAAACAGGTTTTCCCTGCCCCAAGCTCCCCAATCAGCGAAACCCCATCTCCCGGCTGCAGAAGGACACCCAATCGTTGTCCCAACCGCTCAGTCTCACCAGGAGAATGGCTCAAGAAGCAGAGCTGGACGGGCTTGGCTGAGGCCCTCTCAACATGGGGCTCACCATGCTTGTTTGAATCCCTGGGTGTCCCCGGGTTATGGGAGTTCATGTAGGTATCCCTCCTCCGCCAACCGAATCCCGCTTCCATCCTTCTTGCGGAGAACAAGGCCCGGCCCCCCGCAAACACGGCCAATCGGTTGGCGCAGAATCTTCGAAAATTGGCTGTCCCCTTGTAGCCGGCGAGAGGCCTGGGCAGAAAGCCCAAAGCATAGTTCAAAATCCTCCCCATCCCCGAGGGCGGCAGCCAAGGGTCCAAGAGGACCTCGGGCCAGAGGGGAGCGTTGCGCTGACCGGTGGACGGGAACCCCCCCTTCGAACAGTTCCGCCCCCAACAAAGGCTGTCCCCCTTTGCTCGAAGCCTGAAGCATGCGGCCCAGATCGAGGGCCAAACCATCGGAGAGGTCGATCATGGCATGCAGAGGGTAAGTTCGGGACAGCTCTTGGGCGAGGGTGATGCGAGCCTTTACGCGAAGATGACGCTTCGTATAGGGTGCCCCCCCGAGAGGGCCCGAAACATGAAGGAAGTCCCCATTCCTAAGACCATCCCGGGGAATGGGACGACCAGGACAACGTCCGAGAGCCGTCAAACTGAAAACCGAGGGTCCTTCAACCCCCGCTACATCCCCCCCAATCCAGCCCGCCCCATACTCTGCAACCTCATGGGCCACGGCTCGATAAAGGGCACAACGACGCCTAAAGGTCCAAGTAGGACCAAACACGAAGGACACTAAAACCACTTCCGGCAAGGCCGCCATGGCCGCAAGGTCCGAAAAATTCCTTCCCACGAGTTTCTGACCAATATCGCGGGGAGCCGCGGAAGAAAGAAAATGCCTCCCTTCCACAACCGGATCCATCGTGGCTAAGAGCTGACCAGCCCGCCCTGCCTCCCTTCTTCTCCCAGGCAGCAAGGCGGCGTCATCCCCGGGCCCCAGGAGACCTCGACCCCCCAACAGGGTTTCCAAAAAAGCCAAGTCCCGCTCCTCACCCATCCCCCGCAAAGCACTCATTCGCCTTTCCCCAAGGCAAAGAGGACACGAAACAGCACCTGCCTGCGCCTGATCCAACCCAACTTCCGCGAATCCGCAAAAGGAACCTTGAGATCTTCATTCAGGAGAAAATAGTTTCCCTCGGGGATTCTCCCGAAGACATGAAAGCTCCGAGGATCCAGCTCTGAGGGGAGCGGGATCGCTTTTCCTTTTCTGTCCAGGAGGATCAGTTTGTTTTTTACAATCGTTAGGGTTTCCCCAGGAAGGCCCCGCACCCTGCTAAAGGCAACACCCCCGTCACGCCCCTTAAAAAGGACAACCCAATCCCGCTTCAAGACCATAGGAGGTTTGCGGTCAATCAGATGCCGCTGCCCAGGCACCAAGATCGAGGGGACCGCCTGCATGCCCGGATGATCCAAAACGGGGATTCCAAAGCGGCGAAAGACAAAGAAGTAAAGGAGGAGAGCCAGTACCCCTAAAACATACCAACTCATGCGCCGCAATCGCTTCGCGGCATCTTGGACCTTCATCCCAAAAGCTCCCGCAGTGAATGCACGAAGCTTCCAGGATCCCCGCTCGCCAACGGGCCTCGCATGAAGGCCAGACCATGCACACCTGTCGCAAGCACCTCCGCTGCATTGGAAGGAAGAATGCCTCCCAAAGCAATCACCGGAACTTGGGACTCCTCTATCAAGGTCTTCAAACCAAGGAGCCCCAAGGGAGGCCGAGGGGGACCAGCGGCCTTCCGCACCGGAAAAACCGGCGAAGCAAAAACATAGTCCACTTCACCCTCAAGAGCCTCTCGCAGCTCTTCCAGGTTATGAACGGAGGCCCCCAGGCGCAGCTGAGATCCAACTGCACGTCTGGCCGCAACCGGTGGCAAGGAAGTCCGCCGAAGGTGCACCCCATCCGCCTCGCTTGCAAGTGCAAGGTCCAGGCGGTCGTTGACCATCAGCCAGCCCCGATCAGGAGGAAAAATCTCCCGACAGCGCGCCACCGCGGGCAAAAGATCCCTCGGAAAGGAATGGCGTTCCCGGAGCTGAAACCCATCCAGCCCTTCTCGGACACAGGCCGCAAGCGCTTGATAGAGGTCTTCCGATAACCCCTCCCCGGGGCTGATCCAAAACAAGCGGGGAACCTGAATGGCTGGCTTCATCATCGATACCCCCGATTCGGGCTATCCCGTCTTTTGACTTGGAGAATTTTCCGCTCCCTTTTTCGATTTCCCGGGAAGGACAAGGTAAAAACCTAAATCCCTGAGCATCCCCCGGAAATCTCCCAGGCGAACATCTTTTTTGATTTCCAGTTCATTGGGATTCGGCCGCTTTCCAGTCAATTCACGCACCCTGGGATGCTTAAGCAACTGATCGATCATTTCCGGCTTCCTGGCCCGCAACACCCTCTCCCCACTCAAAACAAGGAGCCCGGCACGGTCCCCCCAATCCTGCAAACTGAAGAGTACATTCTGAGGGAGCTGAACACGGCAGCGATCCGTCAAAACATCCAAGATCTCTGCAATCCCCATTCCATCAGCAAGAGCTGAACGCACTGACTCCTCGCTGATCTGAAAGCGATAGACATGCTCCGCGCTGGTCCGCGTACTGAACCGATCCAGGCTGTGCACCAACTCGAAAGCATCTTCCTCGGGAAAAAGCAAGATCTCAAAATCGGGATTTACGACAAGAGTCGAGCGCCCTCCCTCCCCTTGGGCGTTGGAGAGGAGCACTGCGCCCAAGCGTGACAAGCGCAGCCACTGTGGGATCTGGGACTCACCCTTGTATCCGAAGTCGATAATACCAAGCATATGGAGACGGTGCCTAACCCAGTGGAAAAGGTTCCAGATCAGTTGGGACTGGTCTTCCAACACCAAGAAACAGCCCTGAGCCCTCAAGTCATCGAAGTACGTTTCAACACCAAGCCCATCCAATTGGGTCATATAGCTATTTCGCGCAAGGTGAGGCAAAAACATCGCATCATACCAATGGCCGGGCTCAAGCCGCCGCAAAAGCCTCAGTAGAATCCGCCGCAACCGCACTTGATGGAAAGGATCGCCCCCCGAGCTGCTATCTTCAATGGCAAATCCCAAGAGGAGACGCAGCTTTTTGATCAACTCCATTTCCTCGAAGTTACGCCCTGCCTCCGAAAGCCGAAAGGTCCTCTCCCCCGTCGGCTCAATCAACCGGCGCTGCCGACAAAAGCGATAGAGAAAGCGGAACACCCGTTTGGGATCCTCCCCGTCCTCCTCCGTTACCAACCTGGCCATCATCCGCTTTTCGGTCGCCTTGAAAATCTCCCCCTTCACCGTAAAGCGCACCCCATTCTCGTCCACATAGCGCAAAAAACGCATCACGTTCGTTGCAATGTCCACCCCGGCCGAGACGAGCCGGGGCGGTTCCCTCCCCTCCCTCCTGGAGACCTTTTTCAAGTAGACAAGTGTGACCTCTTGGAAGATCCAGAGGGCCTCCTCATGAAACTCCATTCCATAACGCCGAAAGTCAAAGTGCCGCACAGTCCCCAGCAAGGACTCTTCCAACACACGCCTCAACTCCGCCCCATTCCCAAAGGCCCCTTCCCCCCCCGGCGTCTTTTCGGCCAGCGATCGCGGCAGGATCCCCCCGTAACGCCTCAGAGCGAGTTCAACCAATTCACGCACCTTGGGCTCCAAGCGGCGGATTCGGGCCATCACCGCATTGGGCATTAGGAAGAGCTTGTAGGCCTGCCGTGCGTGTTGCAAAGCCTTGGCCTCCTTTCCTTCGTGGAAATGTTTTTTCTGAAGGTAGTCCTTAAGCGTCAAGGGCCCCTGCGGCTCGCGTGAGGGCTTCGCCTTGCCCTGCAAAACCTGCAAAACCTCGGCCAGCTCAAGCGGAAGAATCCATGCAACCTCACCATGGTCCCCGATCCCCTGACTCACTGTTTGAAACACAAAGCCCTGGACGACCAAGCGTTTGATCGCCAACTCCGCGGAACTGGTGGGTGTCCCTTGATCCTCCCCCACCCTGACCAAGGTTCTATGGCCGGCCACAAAACCAGGTTGCTCCAAGAGGTAATCCAAGAGAACTTGGGTGAGCCCATCGAAATAGCTCCGAATCTCAGCCACCCCATCCTCGTCCTGCATCTTGGCCAAGATGGCATCAGCATCCAAATCCTGGCCCTCGCCTCCACCACCCCAGGCACGGACAACCCGTTCCCTCTCGCTTTCCTCCAGGACCGCGAACAGCTCGTGAAACTTGATTCCCCTCACCCTTCTACCCCTTCTCTGTTAGCACGCCACTCCTCGATGCGGTATCCATAGCCCTGTTCCGCAAGAAAGCGCTGCCGCTTAGCCGCGAATTCCTGATCCACAGTCCCTGCGCTGACCAAGGCGTAAAAAACCGCCTCGGAACCATCCGACTTAGGTCGCAGAATACGCCCAAGCCGCTGCGCCTCCTCCTGCCGCGAACCGAAAGAACCCGAAACCTGAATCGCCACATTGGCATCGGGAAGGTCAACCGCGAAATTGCCGACTTTTGAGACCCCAAGAACCCTCAGCTCCCCCTTACGAAAGGCCATGTAGAGCTTTTCCCTGGACTGGGTGCTTGTCTTTCCGGTGATCATTGGGATCCCCAAATCCGCACGAATCCTTTCAAGCTGGTCGAGATATTGCCCAATGATCAGGACTCGATCCCCCTTGTGAGCTTGGAGCAACTCCTTCAGGGCCTCCAACTTTCGAGAATTGGTTGAAGCTAAGCGAAAAGCGTTCCGCGGCGAAGCTTGGAGGTAACACCGCCGCTCTTCACCTTCAATGGGAACGCGGATTTCGACACAACTCGCCTTAGCGATGTGCCCCCCACTCTCCAGCTCCCGCCAAGGCACGTCGTAGCGCTTCGGCCCAATCAGCGAAAACACATCGGTCTCCTTGTGATCCTCGCGAACCAGGGTCGCCGTTAGCCCAAGGCGGCGGCGCGCTTGGATCTCGGCCGTCGCCCTGAAAACCGGGGCTGGAAGCAGGTGCACTTCGTCATAAATCAATAAACCCCAATCTCGATCCCCAAAGAGGTGGAAATGCTCGAACTCCCCCTCCTTCTCCTTGCGGTAGGTCAGGATCTGGTAGGTGGCGATCGTCACGGGACGGATCTCCTTCCGCTCCCCCGTATATTCCCCAATGTCTTCTTCCCCAAGAGAGGTCTTGTCGAGGAGTTCCCGCTTCCATTGCCGGACGGCCACAGTGTTCGTGGTCAGAATCAAGGTCCAGGTTTTGAGGAGGTCCATCACCGCCATCCCCACAATGGTTTTCCCGGCTCCACAGGGAAGGACGATGACTCCGCTCCCCCCCGTCGCGGCGCCGCCCGCATAAAAGAGCTGGGCCGCCTCCCGCTGATAGGGACGAAGTGAAAACCGGCCTCCTTGGGCCATCTCTTCGCGAAATCCAAAATCAGGGAGCCTGGCTCCCTCCCTATAGCCTCCAAGGTCCAGAACAGGATAACCCAACTGGATCAAAGCCTGTTTGAGGTTCCCCCGATCCCCCTCCTCTACGAGGAATCCCCCCTCCCTCCCGTCCCGGAGATACTTGGAAACCGACTCGGCCCCCACCAACTCCCCCAGAAGTTCTTCATCTTGGGACCGAAGAAGCAGAAGATCTCCCTCACGCTCCAAGCGGAGCAATCCGTAGCGCCGATACCAATCCCGGATCTCCGAGACCAAGTTCGGGGGGAGAGGAAAGCGACTTCTTGCAGCAAGTCCCTCCAGAAGCTCCTCCAACTCCATGCCGGCGGAAGCAGCATTCCAGATCGAAAGGGCACTGATCCTAAAAAAATGGATGTGCTCGGGGGCCTTCTCCAACTCCGCAAAACGAGCAAGAAAGTTCCGGGCTTCTTCGAAACCGGGAGCCGCCACCTCCACCAGCACGGAACGGTCTCCCTGAACGATTAAACAAGGGGTCTTTGAGGCTGTCTTTTGGTCCACGCTCAAGGGCCATTTCCGGAGTGGGCGGGCGGTAATAGTTCTAAGAAAGGCAGAACATCTTAGCCATGGACTCAAGATGAGGCTAGTGGGAGCCTCCTGGTCTCTGGAATTCAGGCATTTCCGGAGAAATTACCGATTCTTAGGGGTCCGAATCTCACCACAGAATCCCCTGCCCATACCCCAAGCCCTTAAGCCCTTTACCGTACCAAGAATTCCTGGCTTTTTGCCACCCTCTCGCGCCAATAAGCCAAAAGGTCCCCCATGGTTTTCTCGAAAGGAATCTCGGGTTTCCAACCGGTGTGTTCGCGGAATTTTCGAGTATCGGGGACTTGGAGATCCGCATCGATGGGACGAAGGCGTTCCTTTTCCACTCTCACTTCGATGTCATCCCGCGTGGACAAGGAGAGAAGATAGTCAAGCATTTCCCTCACCGTGCAAGAGTAGCTCCCCCCGATATTGTAATAAGCCCCCGGTTCAGGATTTTGAGTGACCAGCATGTAGTAGGCTCTTACCGCGTCCCTGACATCCGACCACGTCCGCATGGAGTCAAGATTGCCGACCTTCAAAAGGGGAGGAATCAAACCCGCTTCGATCATGGCGATCTGCTTGGCGAAAGTCGACTCTGCAAACACATCCCCCCGCCGTGGCCCGGTGTGCGTAAACATCCGTGTCGTCATGACGCAAAGGCCATAGGCCTCCCCGTAAAACCGCCCCAGGAGGTCCGTCCCGACCTTAGAAATGGCATAGGGCGAAGCGGGATGAAACCCAACCTCCTCGTGGATGGGAAGCTCTTCTTTGGACACCCGCCCAAAGACTTCCGAGGAAGCACAGACATGGACAATCGGACACAATCCCGAATGCCGGATCCCTTCCAAAACATGTGCAGTCCCAAGGATATTGGTCTGGAGAGTCTCAAGGGGAGCATCAAAACTGGTTTTGGGATAGCTCTGGGCCGCAAGGTGGAACACGTAGTCGGGCCGAGCCCGCCGAAGGGCATTCTGCACGCTCGCGAAGTCGTTGAGATCCCCATAGAGCAGATGAACCCGATCTTTTGCATTGATCCTGGGAAGAAGATGCTCCACATTCGAGAGATCTTCATTCCAACGTAAAAATCCGTAGATCTCCCAAGCGGTATTCTCCAGGAGGAAGTCCACCAAATGGGAGCCCACCATCCCCGTCACTCCTGTAATGAGGCAGCGCACTGGCTTAGGCTTTCCCGGAATGATTGTTTGTGCTTGCTCTTCAGGCATAACACCCCTTCCGGTCTCTCTCTGACAAAATCGGCTCCTCAATGGGCCATTCAAAACCCCAGCTCGGATCATTCCAAGCAATGGTGAACTGTCGCCCCGGCACAAAATGGCTGTCCTGCTTGTAGAAGTAAATCAAGGTGTCAGACAGGGCTAAAACCGAGTTCCCAACACCTTTGGGAATCAATAATTGCCGCCGGTTTTCCCCACTCAGGCTGAAGGATTCCCAACGCCGGTAACTGGGAGAATCTTTCCTGTTATCTGCGAGGATTGCATAGCCTTCCCCATGCAAAACCGTCACCAACTTCGTTGTTTCGAAGTCGCCGTGGATCCCCCGGAGGACAGCCTTTTTCGAAACAGAGAGGTCATCCTGCACCCAAGAAATCCCCCCTGCAATTTCCGAGTAAACCTCGGTATCAAACAGCTCGACATAGCGTCCCCGGTGATCTTCGAAGACCCCGGGCACAATCTGCCAAACTCCATGAAGAGATGTTTCCCGTACTTGGATCATGCCGATGCTATCGGAACAATCTCTCCAAAAACTTGATGGCTTCCTTAGAAACCCTCCGAGTCAAAGAGGCTTCACAGAGCGGCTTGTAGACAGAAAACAACTCAATGCCAGGCCTTCTCCTTCAAATAACAAGGAGAGGAACCTTTCCATCAATAACATCGATAACCTCATGCGCCCTCTCTATCGGGAGGGAGCTCCCTTCCATACCGAAACCTATGGATCCCTGCTCAACCGCATCACCATCCAGTATCTGAAATACATGCATATGAGGAGCGCGGGTTTCTTACAAGGGGATCGAATCCGCAGCCACCTGGAAACTTTGATTCAATGCTCTCAAAACGTTTATGACCGTATTCTTGAGGGAAGCCCGCCCTTTGATGGGCCCATCGCCTTCAACGGCGGCAATCCATCCGAACAAACTTGCGCTCCCAAGGAGTTCATGTCCTTTGGGAAAGCCCCGAGGTCTGTGAAATGGCACGGGGGGTCATCCAAGGTGCCCTGAGTTCTTTAGAGTTCTTGGGCTTTATCTTTCTCCAAGTGAGCTATACCGAGATTTACAAAGAGAACCCTCTCTCCCAGGAGACTCGCGGCTTCCTGGGGGACTTAGGCTTCCAACGCTACAAAGAAGCTCCAGGTTATTATCCGGAACGGGGTGACACCATTTATGTCCGAGCGAATTCCAAAGCGGCGAGGGAACTGAATCAATGCTTCAGTTTTTAAGGCCCTTAGCCCAAAGCCTTAGAGAATGCAGGTTCAAGATGCAGTTTAGGAAAGGAGCTGCTTTGCCCTCCCAGGGACAGGCTGCACATCCATTTTCTCATGTTCCACCTTCTTCGCCTTGGTCAAAAAAGTGCCACTCTTTCTTCCCCAGAGAATGCTTTCTTTTGCAAAGCGAGGGAGGAGACCTTCAAAGTTGGTCTGACTAAACTCAATCACCTGCTCTGTCTGTCGGAGCGGGATGGGGTCATTCGAGTGGAGAGCATGAAAATAATCCAAGAAATTCCATTCAAACCGGGCTTGGGTTCTCAAAACAGATTGGGAAACTTCCTCCTCTCCGGGACGCGGGAGAACATTCTTGGCCCCAGGGCGGGGCATTCGCAAGTTTTGAAAACGAAAGACTGCCTGTAACTCGTCGGGGTCGAAGGGAACCGCCATGGACTCTAGGAAGTTCTGAGTTAAATCTTCCATTTCGGCATAGAAAACATCAAAGTCCCTGGAAACTTGCAAAAAGAAGATTTCTTCGACGTCCCAATACAATCCTCCAAAATCGGGGAGGACCGTCCCACGGCCTTTGCCCTGAAGGATCTCTTCGATCTTATCCGAGAGTTGATCCAAGCAAGTTTCTATAAAGGGGTAGTCCCCCTCCTTGAAATTCCGCTCGGCAATCCAGGATAAATAACTCGTAAAAGGAATGCCAAATCGCTCATAGAGGTAGGCCATGACAAAATAACCCAACTTGAGGCTATGCATTCCCATCGTCACGAGGGAGAAAAGATAGGCTCGCTTCCAATCCTCCTGGCTGAGGGAATCGGTTTCAATGACGATCTCCTCTACTTCAGGCACCCAGCCCCTGTCCCGGACCTTCCCGTGAATCTCCGTCAACTCGATCTCCAGAGTCTTGATTCCAAACCGCTTCCGATATTCTGGTTCGTTGAGTTCGGTATTTGGATAAACCTGGCAAAGGTACATAAAGATCTGGTTTTTGAGGCCCGATTCCAAGATGGCCTCAATCCCAGAAATCCATGATTCATAACTTTCACCAGGAAGCCCAAGGATCAACTCGGTGTAAATGGGAACCTCGGCTTCGTTGAATTTCTTTTGGAGCCTCTGGGCCCGTTCCATTTTGATATTGTCCCTTTGGATGTTTTTTTGTACTCCAAGGTCCACACTCTGGTAGGAGATCGTGATCCCCTTCTCGAGTCCATGGCGATGAAACAGGCTTCCGATCTCGTAGATTTTCTCGTCAGTATTCTTCCCGTAACAAGTCCTGAACTTCTCGGGAAACCCCGTCTTCTCTTTGATCTCCACCAAAAGTTCCGCAATCTCCCGATCCCTTCGATGCACACCGAAGTTGGAGTCGGCGTTGAAGACATAGCGGATCCCCTTGGAAGCCATCCAGCGTAACTCAGCCTCGACCCGCTCCATGGAATGAAAGCGATACTTTCGGTTGAGCCCCCCCTTTCCCCAATAGCAGAATGTGCAACGAAAGGGGCAGCCCCTGTTGGTTTCAATAATGGCTTGAAACTCGATTTCTGGATGAGCCGTCAGCAACTCATCAAACATCCCTGTCAAATAGGGCGAAGGATAGCAGTCCAGGTCTTTTCGAAACGGCCTCTCCCCACACTCCCTTTGCACTTTTCCTTGATCATTTCTCCAGCTGATTCCCGGGATCCCTTCAAAACTCCCCCCCAAGGCGTAAGCTTCGAGAAGCTCCCGAAACGCATCCTCCCCATCTCCTCCAACTGTCACATCGACAAAGGAATGCTCCCGTAAAAACTCTCTCCCATCATGGGGAACATGCGCCCCCCCCATCACAATCAAACATTGGGGATAGCGCTCCTTAACCTTTCGAGCGACTTCCAAGCTAAGCCGGGCATTCCACATCAACATAGAAAAGGCCGCGACCTTTGGATTTTCATACTGAGCAAGGATTCGTTCCAGCCCATCGGTATGGAACAAAAAGGGCGCAAAATCATAATGCTTCCGCACCACCTCACTCTGCTCGGCGTATGCCCTGAGAATCCCTGAGACGAAGGGGAGATAGGTGGATCCCTCCATCAAGACATTGAATTCATTCAGATAGACTCGCCCTCGCGACTCCTTCGGACTGGGGGAACATCGATGCATGCAAGATCCTCGGCTTCAGCAGGGGCCAACCACCCGTACTATCGCCTTTTCGGAAGATCCCAGCCCTTTTCTTTACCTTTCTCGCTCAGGAGGGAAAGCAACGACCAAAGCGAAGGAGCAATCTGGGATCCCCCAAAACGACAATCCCCAAGGTTAACAAGCATCCAAGAAGAGATTTCTCCTTTCTGACAAAGCCCACCCATGAAGATTCTCGTCCCAGGACCAAAACCTTCGCCTTACCTACAAGGCCCCGTTGAACCTTCAATTCTTGGTTCCGAATCGAAATTGTCGCCTCCTTCACCTCCTTGTTTTTCCCCTTGAGCCGAAAGTGGTAGACACAATCCAAGCCCTTTGCCTGCTTACGTTGGAACAACCATGGAAGTGCCTCAAAGAACTGTTCAGCCTTTCCCGGTCGAAGTCCGGAACGCACTGCCTTGGTCGTCTTGCGAGGAAACTTTTGTCTCACGTAGGATTGGGCGTCGGAACCCTTCACCACGTAAACGACTTCCTCCTTGTTCTGAAGGGGTTTCACCACATCCTCGAGATACCCACCCTTATCCCCAAGGAAAGGGCCAATCACATCCTCTCCAGCAGGACAAACGGCCATACAATAGGCTGCCTTGTAATTCGGTCCCCAACCTAGGGACTGCCACATGGAAACCGTTTCTTGGTCCGAAAACCGCTTCCGATATCCACGGACAGATCCGGCAGAAGCGACCCCCTCGATCCAATCCCCGAAGCCTCCCATGAACTCCCTATAGTTATGCGTGTAACAAGCTGAAAAATCGAAATCCCCATTGGATTTCACTGCCCCCGTTGGACAGGCGGCCACACAAAGTTTGCATTCCAGGCATGGGTTAAAATCAATCCTCTGACTGTATTCTTCCAGCTCTGCATCCATAAGCACCGTTCCAAGAAGAATGTGGTTTCCGAACTTGGGATGGATCACTAAGCGGTGGATCCCCATTACTCCCATTCCCGCTTCCTGAGCGACCAACTTATGGCTCACAACCCAGATTCGCCCCGGCCATTTTTCGGCTTCCATAGGAAAACCGTGAGGAGGATTGATGGCTCCAATTCCCCTGCGCTCCAAGGCCTGAACAATCTTTCTCCCAACCTCGTTTACCTTGTCAGCCACATGGTGAAACTCAAGGTTCGCCACCGAACGCATCGGGCTGCGCAGATTCTCCCTCCCCACCCGGCACACGAAACTGATAAAAGTCCGTGCACCCGAAAAGGCTTCCCGCGCCCGCTCCCCCTCTTCCCGGATTTCGGGACGATCCACTTCAACAAAGCCCACATCATCCGCTCCAGCTTCCAAGCAAAGGCGGCGCAACCAATCTTTATCGATGCTTTTTCCTCTTTTTTTCAACCCCTTCTTCCCCTGCACCCCATTCCCTTGCCTCTCCTTTCCTGGATCCACTTTCCGATTCTTTTTCATAGACGCACCGTTGGTTGTATATACACATTAAGAGAGAAAAAATAAGGAGTTCCCTCTTCTCTTTCTTATTTCTTCGGAGATTTCACGGAGACCTTCCCCTCCATTGAAATCGACCCAAGGAGCGCAGACACAAGATCCTCTCCCAACCGCTCCTCGGCGACTTTTTGGGCCTTCTTCCATCCTGAAAAGGCCTTTTTGAAGACCCTTTTCCCTAAGGAAGTCACTCGGAGCTGCCCTCCCTTCCCACCCTTCTCTTCTGCCTTTTTTTGGATCCAATTCCGCTCCACCATCTTCTTAAGATTCCGGCTGACCGTAGATTTCTCCATGCAGAGAACTTGGCCCAACAAGGTGCTGTTCGCCTGGGATCCCATCATCAGCAAGGCTGCCATCATGTTCATTTGTCCAATGGTGATCCCCCCTACGCGAATTCGGGATTCGTAGATCCCCGAAACCACCCTTGAAAGAAGTCTGATTCGTGCAGCAAGACAATGCTTGGCAAGTTCCCTCGCCATTTTTTCCACAGGATCTTTCGGCATTCCTATATTGTATATACAACCAAAGAGAAAGCAATGCAAAAAAAGATCCATCTGAAAAGGTGCTCTTAGGCATCGAAAAAAAAACCCAGGGAGAGAAAATCTCCCGGGGTTTCCTGTTGAGCCCCACAAAGCTCGAGGGCAGAAAGCTCTCCAAGCCCCCTGCGTTCAACCGCTTAAGGAAAAGAACATCTCAGTATGCCGTTCCTGTTGGGTCCACCCAAAAGTTCAGAACCTGGAAGCCACGCTTCTTCCCCTTTCCTCCCCTTTGCTTGTAAAGAGCCACCCCAAAAGCATAATTCCAGGCGGAGAAATCCTTTCTGTCCTGGATATCTCCGATGGTCCCAGCGAAATGGGCTCCCAACCCGATTTCAATACTGTAAATACCGGTGTTCCCGATGCCATAGCTGGCCCCCGCGACAAAGGGCCCGATTTGGATCTCTCCTTGGACTCCAGTCGTGATGGTCCGGGTCTCCTCCGTAGAGTTGGACTTTTCAATATCGACAGAAGCCTCATTCACCCGAGTACCCTGCCCCACGGTTTGCGGTGGAGAAAGCCATCCCCTTCCATTGTTCACCTTCCCTCTGGCCTCAGATTCATTCAGATAGGAAACAGGATCCCCCACCCTGTGTTTGAAAACCTGGCTCCGGTCAATCCGAGCTTCTGGCTTCACAGTTTTGTTGTAGTACGAGAGAGTCCATTTATAGACTCGGGATTGCACAGGGACATCAATACTGATTTTTTTACCGATGAGGCTCGTATCCCTTGCGGCCAGAATCTTATAGATATAAGAACGATAGACCACTCCTTCAAAAATGATGTAATCCTCTTCATGCCCTCCGACAAAGGTCACGGTTTTGGTCACTGATTTGCTGGTTCCATGGGCCCTTTCTATCGATTTTTCATAAGTCGCCCGCACATCGAAACTATAAAAGGCGTTCTTGAAATCTGCAGAAAGCCCCACTTCCCCTGAAAGAGTCGTCGTGGCTGAAGTCGTATGAGTCACAGTTGTGGTCCGGCTTTTTCCATAGGAGACCTCTGTGTCGTCATAATTCTGGGAAATCCCCGCCTTGGTCGGTGGTGCTGCCATCAAACAGATCGGCACAGGATCGGAAAGGGCCAGAACCTTTTTATTGGTATAAGCAATGACCAAGCCATCCCCCTGCAAGTCTGCGGCAGCCAACATCGGCGTATGAAGAGAAACTGCCTTAGAGGATGCCTGTAGGGCTTGAGTCCAGATTTTCTCAACCTTCAAGCCAAAGCGAAGTTTTTGTTGGGAATGAATGTTCTTCTTCCCAATACGGTACATCTCAAGCTTGGCATTCCTACCCGAGTCATGATTCACCATAGCAACCACTACCCGATCCTTTTTCTCAAACACATCATGGAAAACTGCTGCCCGGCTGCTGGCTTTTGCATGACCCTGGGTAGTTACTTGCAAAGTTTCTTTCGTCTTGCTCCAGGCATCCTTTTCTTGGTTGAAGACCCATTGGGTGAGTTCAACATCATATCGGCCGGGAGCAGAGGTACCATTGGCGGAACCCGCATGGATCATCAGTGCATCGGTCCCATTTCCATCCAAATCGACGGCAAATGCTTGCCAACTCCGATGCCTAGAGAATGGGGTATAGCGAACATGCTTCCAACCATCCGACTTGGGTGTCCCAAGAAATGCAAAGGACTTCTTGGCATCCATCCCATCATAAAGCCCCATATTGATTTGGGGACCCCCGCTGTTTTCCACTCCAAGAAACACCAACTCGTCGGAACCATCTCCATCAAAATCGCCCGCGACAACATCCAAGTCAATGTAAGATGCTTGATTGTTTCCAACCGTACGAACATAGGGCAGAAAAGACGCATTTCCCTTGTTTGTCCAGAATTTGACAGCCTTGAACGAATGTCCTGCATCATCAAACACACGCGCAACGACCTGATCCTGATTCCTTCGTTCGAGGAAGGCAATCTCCGCCTTTCCATCCCCATCCAGATCCCCTGCGGCTACCTTGCCGTCGTATTCCCAAGCACCCTTGCTTGCCAGAGAGTGATCAGCTTTGAAGAGAAGCTTGAAACCTCCAACCCTGTCATCAAAAACACGTAGGGCAGCTCCGGTGGCCTTGGGATATTTGTTTCCTGTCGACGCCCGGGTTCCTGTTGCACAAGCAAGAATGATCTCGTCCCGGCCATCCCCATCGACATCCGCCAGGCGGAGGGTCGCATTGAGAGCAGGAACTCCAACCGAAAATTGTTGATCTTCTACCCTCTGTCCCTGGTAATTGGTTCCATAGACTCGAACCTTCAAGTCGAAGAACTCTCTCCGATTCACCACCTTCACAGGGTAAAGGGCAACGGCCACCACCTCTTCAGAAGGATCTGCATCCAACTGCCCACCAGCCGAGTCAAAGATCTCTGCCTTGGGAGGAAAGGCCGCAGGAATCGGAGGAAGGAGTTGATGGTTTTTGTCATCATCGTCCATCACCAAGCCATCCATCCTGCTTGCATAGTTGTCCACAAACACAGCCAATTCATCGCGCCGAAGCTTGTAAATGTTCTTTCCGAAAGGGTGATAGCCCTGGGGGAGCTTATCTTTGTAGTGGAATTCTTCTAGCTTGTAGCTTCCTTGATTGGTCCCCCCTCCGTTATTGCCCCCGCCTTTGTTGCCTCCCCCCTTATTTCCTCCGCCTTTATTTCCTCCGCCTTTATTTCCTCCCCCACCGCCGCCACTTCCCCCACCTTTTAAACTCCCCGTAGGACCTCCTCCCGAGCCACAGGCAAAGAGCGTGAGAACTAACAAGGCTGTCACGCAGGTGCGAAGATTCAAAACGTGGGAAAATCTGGATTTTGTTTTGGTCATTTGATTCAGCTCTTTCATGTTTTTTCCTTTAGAAGCTGGCTCCATCAAAAGGATCCATCGTCACTCAAAGCTTTAACCGCCAAAATCATTCAAGAACCGACATTGAATCCCTGTATTTTCTTCTTCCCAGAGAGGAAATCTTTGCAAAATAGGCTAAGCTGTTTCAAATATTGGAGTTAGCTTTCTTCTGCTGGAGTGAAGTTATGGATCATGAGAGCAAGAAGCACCGGAAAAGACCCTTCAATGAAATAGGCTCGGAGCATGAAGGGAACGAGGCCAAAACGAATCCAATGACGGAAATACCTCTGTCGAAAGAACTGCTTTCTACCTTGGAGACGCTCGGACACGACCCCCAGACAGGGGGAGAGACCTTGCTCCCTCTCCTCTATCGAGACCTCCGAGCCTTGGCCCATTCAAAGATGGCGGCCCTCCCCGCCGGGCAAACGATGGACCCCACTGCTCTCGTTCACGAAGTTTGGATGCGGCTCCAAAAAAAGGTCTCCCAAAACTGGCAGGGAAAATCCCATTTTTTCGCCGCCGCCGCCCGGTCCATGAGAGATATTCTCGTGGAGCAGGCCCGCCGAAAAAGTAGGATCAAACGCGGTGGAGATCGAAAGAGGGTAGACCTGGAACTGGACGAACTAGTCATGCATCTCCCGGGAGAGGAACTCTTGGACCTCGACGAAGCCCTCAACCTCCTGGAACAAACCCACCCACGTAAAGCACAGGTCGTACAACTTCGTTTCTTTTCTGGCCTGACCTCCCTTGAGATCGCTGCCTTGCTCGACCTGACCCCACGCACAGTAGAACGGGATTGGCGCTTTGCCAGGGCTTGGTTGGAAATGAAGATCGAGGAAAAAACCTCGGGGTCTCAGCATGCCGATTGAAGGCAGCCTGGAGAACATCTTCCAAAACGCTGCTGATCTCAAAGGATCGGAGCGCCAAGAGTATTTGGATCAAGCCTGCCCCAAGGGCTCCCAGCTCAGGAAAGAGGTCGAGAAACTTCTGGAACACTTGGATCGCCCTTCGGCTTTTTTAGAATCCCCTCTTCTCGAGACAAGAGAACCGTCCTCGCGGGATTCCAAACCCTCCCGTTTGGGAGGATATGAAATCCTTCGCGAGTTGGGCCGAGGAGCTTCCGGACAGGTCTTCGAAGGGCAGCAAACACGCCCCCACAGGCGGGTGGCCCTCAAGGTGCTGAAAGATCAATGGCTCGACCCCCGTTCGGAAAAGCGTTTTCAACGGGAGATCGAGATTCTCGGGCTCTTGGAACACCCCGGTATTTGCCGGATTTACGAAGCGGGCAAAGCGGAACTCTATGGAGCCAAGGGGCAAGCCCTGGGAAAGCGGCTTTATTTCGCTATGGAGCTTGTCGAAGGCATCCCCATCACTCGCTTCGCCCGAGAGAAGAACCTGGATCTCAAGGATCGACTCTGCCTTTTGCTCGCGGTGGCCGAGGCTGTGGCCGAAGCCCATGAAAGGGGTGTCCTCCATCGAGATCTTAAGCCGGGGAATATCCTGGTCACAGAATCGAACACCAGAAACCCCGAAACACAGGGAGGAACGGCTCGCAACCTTGCGCGCTGCAAAGTCCTCGATTTTGGGATTGGCCGCGTCCTCGGCGAAGAGAGCCCGGACCAAAGTCGCCTGACTCTCGAAGGCGCCGTTTTTGGAACTCCCGCTTACATGAGCCCAGAGCAGTTCTCAGGGACCCTGGGGTGCGTGGACACTCGAAGCGACGTTTGGGCATTGGGGGTCTTGGGATACGAACTTCTGGCGGGCCAACACCCTTTTCTCGGGACCAACGATCGTGCTTTCATGGTGAGAGAAAGGATTCTCGGAGAAGACCCTCCCCCGCTGCGCAAAAAGGTCAAGGGATTGGACCACGACGTGGAAACCTTGATCCAAAAGGCCATGGAAAAGGATCCCGAGAGGCGTTACCCCACAGCAGGGAGCTTCGCCGAAGATCTCCGAAGGATTCTGCGAAACGAACCCATTCTGGCCCGCCCCCCTTCTTTGATCTACCAGATGGACCGATGGGTCAAGCGCCACAAAGCCCTTGCCGCCGGGTTGGGAATCGGAGTTCTGGGATTGGTCCTGGGAGTGATCCTGAGCCTTTGGTCTGCCAAGGTTGCAAGGTCCGAGAGAGACCGAGCCCTCCAAGCCCAAAAAGACGCCCAAGACATTAACGACTTTTTCAACAGCGAGCTCATCCGTGTGGCCTCTCCATCCCGCACCCAAGGCAAGATCCCCAATGTGCATCAGTTGATCGATGAAATGGCCAAGTCCCTGGAAAAGGCATTCCCAAAGCGCCCCCTGGTCCAGGCACGGATTCGGGCGGCCCTGGGAGAAACTTGGCTCAAACTCGCCCAGATGCCACGATCCAAGAAACAGCTGGAAAAAGCCAAAAGTCTCTTTCAAAAAGCCGGTGCTTGGGACAGCGAGGAAGCTCTTCAAAACCAAGTCAACCTAGCAACCTGGTTGGGCTGGTCCGGCCAAAGGGAGGCATCGCTGGCCCTTGAACAGCACACCCTGAAACGAGCCCGCGCCATCCTTGGAGATTCGCACCCCATTTGTTTAACCCTTTTGGGAGACATCGCCCTCACCCTCCAGGAACTCGGCCGCTTTTCGGAAGCCAAAACAAAATTGCTCGAAATCATCCATATCCGAGAACGCCTCCTAGGCAAGGAGCACGTCGAAACCCTGATTGCCTGGAACAACTACGCCCTTTTCCTGAATCGAATCGGCAAACTGAAAGAATCCGAAGCGATCAACCGAAAACTCCTGAAACAAAGGACCAGGATACTTGGCCCCAAACACCCCAACCGCTTAACCTCGTTGGGAAACCTGGCCCTCAACCTCCTGGCCCAAAAAAGAGCCAAGGAAGCCCTGCCTTTCGCCCTGGAAGCTCTCAAGCTCCGCACACAAGTCTTCGGAAAAGGACACCCTTCTTGGCTGAAGAGCTGCAACATCCTCGTTCTCATTTACGAGGCTCTTTCTCAAACGAAAAAGGCCAAGGCACTTGCGCAAGAAGCTTATGAGGCTGCGTTAAAACACCAGGGTCCCAAACATCTCGACACCCTCCGTCTCATGAACTCCCTCTCCAATCTTTGCCGGGAAACAGGAGAAAGCGAACGTGCCCTCCAACTAGCCACAGTGGCATTAAAAAACATTAAAGCCATCAAACCCAAAGGGCATTGGGTCATCGGCATCTACGAAACAACCCTCGCCTTGGCCCTCGAAGCAACAGGAAAACACACAAGGGCTCTGCGTCTCCTTGAGCATGCTCTCCATCTTCTAGAAGCCTCCCTCGGTCCCGAGCACAACCGAAGTAAAAAAACCAGGGCTCTTCTCAAAAAACTGCAAAGTCACTCCCCACAAAAGAACCCAAAATAAGAATTTCTCCAATGGAGTATCACCCTGTGGAAGGGAAGTCACTCGTTTCAAGAATGGTCAAGAATCACCTGACCTTGCCTGCACCAATTCCTTGGATTTTTTTATCTTTCGAAAAGGGGATCCAGCGACCCTGTTGGTCTTTTTTACATCGAGGATCCAGCCTGTAGATGCCACCGACCTCCCGAGACGGAAGCCTTGGCTTTCGTTTTCCTTCCTTACAAAACCAGAGGTTCTTCTTGAAGACAAAGGTCTTGGGAAGGGTCCTTGGACCTACGTTGACAACCTTTTTGACTCGTTGATCAAAAAGGACAAGGTTGTTCTCGAAGCGACTTTTTTGGCATGGCTTAAAACCCTTTGCATCCTGTTCTTGCAAAATACGGAGAACCCATTTTTCAGGATAGGCAATCGTGTTTCTTTGGACCAAACATTCACTCGAGGAAACAAAGGCGATGGGACTCCTACTTCCGGAAAACCAATTCCCAAAAACCTTGATTCTCCGTGCTTCGAACTCCTGAATTTTGGGGCGAAAAAAGCGAAGGTCCGTACTTCCACCCAGGTTGACAGCCCTTGATCCGGCATTCAAAAACAGGTTTCCCTGGATCAAGATGTCCCGACTGCCCCCTTTGGTCTGCACCCCGCTTGCCTGGGAAAAACCCGGCAAACCTTCAAACCTGCATCTTTGGATTTTTCCTTTTCGGCAACCGACCATGTCAATTGCCGAGCCACCCCAAGCCCGGAACACGCAGTCTCGAACGGTGAAATCAGCCAAGCCGGAGAGCTTGAGTGCATCATGGTTTCCCCGAGGACCTGTTTTCTCCAAAAGGAGTTGGGAAAAAACGAGACCTCTGGCTGGCTTCTTGAGATCCCCTCCGTCATCTGCATTAATAGCATTGGCCTGACAACCCCGAACATGGAGGCGACGTAAAACCAAGAAATGGCAAGAGATGAGATGAAAGCCTTCCTCACCTCCCTCAAACAAGGGAAGCGATTTTCCAGGAGTGCCTTCAAGAATGATGGGCCGAGACCTGCTACCTCGAAGTCCCTTGAGAACGTAACCACTTCCGTAATGGCCAGGAGCGAGAAGGATATGTCCTCCCGGCCGAAGTTTCGCAATAGCTTTTTTGAGTCCTTTGGCATCTTTCACCTTGAAGACCTGGCCAAAGGACAAAGGAGACAGACCAACAAATGAAAGGAGCAGGAGTGGAAATAGGAAAGCTCGCATTGCGGCTCTCGTTCTCTCCATAGGCAAATTAAAAACCGGCCCTACGAAAAAGGCTCTCCCAAAAAACGCGCGCACTATAGAACTTTTGGGCCTTTCGATGCCCCGCAGCAGCGATTGCCGCACGCTCCTCTTCATGCTTGAGATAATAGCGGGCTTTTTGCACGAGATCATCAAAGTCGCGGAACGAAACAAATTCTTTTCCAGGAATGAAGTAGGAGGAGATGTAGGGATTGAGATCACACAAAAGCATGGCCCCGCAGTGGGCGATTTCAAAAATGCGTCCCTTGAGTTGCTTCACGCGATCCTGGGTCAAAGCAATGGAAATCCTCGATCTTTGAAAAAGCTCCGCATATTCGGGCACAGTGCGCATGAGTTCAGGTTCGACTGCGCTTGTGCGAATGACATGAAGATCCAGGCCCTCCTGGGATTCGAGGAAAGCAATCAGATCTTGGCGCTGCTTCAAACGGCGGAGTTCCCCGACAAGCGTCAGACCAAGGTCCCGCTCCAAGCCGGGGTCATGGAAATAGGCCGGGTTTTTTGGGGTGAATATGGGCCAGGAGTTGGGGAGTTCAAAATCGGTTCCGTCCAGGAGGACATTGATGTCCGAAACCTCGGCATACTCGGGCTTGGGTTGGCTTGTTTTTTTGTCCAACCACATATAGACAATCTTGCTTCCTTGCTCCTTGGCAGCTTTGAGAAGGGCAACGCTTGGATTGGCCGGGCTGTGGTAGTGGTAGGTGCTTACAATCATGTGTTTCTGAACACCCGGTGGAGGTTGCAGGTCCTCCAAACAAAGGGCGCGCCCCTGATGATGGTATTCGTCGTAAAACACCAGAGAAAGGTCTGCCAGTCCACTCTGCTCCAAGGGCTGGACTAAATTGTCGAGATTGATGGACAGCCCTGAGTTTTTGAAACCGTGTGAGTATTTTTCGATACAAAAGGTCACATGGATTCTTTCTGCGGGTCGAAGGAGCCTTAGCTTGCCCTCAGCAAGATTCCATTCTTCCTCCCTGCAGTCCGGCTCCCATCGAAGGATTTGATCTGCCAAGAGCCGCCGAAGCTCCGGCTCTCCCGAGGGTGTATGAAAGGCTAAAGCCCCTTTCCCTCGGGGGACAAAGAACAGGGCTTCGCGGAGGGCCTCGGTCGAAAACTCGCCTGCTTGGAACAAGAACAGGCAGCGCTCACTGGGGATCCTACGTCTCCAGTCAGCCAGCACTCTTCCCGGGGGGCCTTGGACAAGGCAAAGAGAATCACCAAGATCTTGGAGTTCAGTCTTGAAGGATTGGAGGGTCTCCGGAAAGGAAACAGGAACAAGAATCTTGGAAAAAGGTTCGGCGAAAGTCCGAATCTCCCCGGAAGTCCTTGGACCCAAAAGGACCAATGTATCGAGCGAATGTTTGGAGCGAAACTCCAAGAGTTTTTGCCGGAGGACCTGGTTCATCGGGAATTTAGCTCCGAACCTTCAGAGAAAACAGGAAAGGCCGATTGGAGGAAATCCACGAGTTCGTCCATGTTCCCGAGGAATTCGCAGGGATTCCCTGGATATTCATAGAAACGAGGGATGCTCCGGGCGTCATAGCCACAAAGAGCTTTGGGTTTAAAACGGTTGGCTTCGGTCATGCTGAGAACGAAGGGATCGAAGGTTCTCCCGAGGAGAAGATCGCAGCGGTCGCTGAGCTTTGAGAGTTGAAGGGGACCAAGGTCCGAAACATCAATGAGGTTCTCAAAGTGAAGCCGAGGAGCCTGGGTGCAATAGAAGTGAATCTCCGGAAAGATCTGTGCCAACCTCTCGAGATCGAAATAAAAGCGACAGCGCCAATCGCGACTGCGGCGCAGCTCCAGATAAACCCCTGGTTCTCCCGAAGCGCAAAGTTCTTTGAGCCTTTGAGAAGGCACGACAGCTCCGAAGTCCAACAGGGGGATTTTGTTTTCATCAAAGGGAATTTCCAAGGGGAGATTGTTCTCTTCCATGCGCCGTCGAAACACTTCGAGTTGAAACTCAAACTGAAACGCATGGGTGTCCTCATAATCCGCGAGATTGACGGAGAGAGGGAGAGCATCCCGTGGACAGAGATAGGCCAAGTCGATGGAAGCGCCTTGATCGAGGCGGGGATAGGGGGAAAGGTGCAGTTGGACGCCGAGAGTTTCCAGGTCTTGGAAAAGCCCTTGATCCTGGGCACAGAGTCCAATCTGGAGGGAGACATCCCCCCTCTCGAGGATCTTCCTGTAGAGCAAGCGCGAGAGCATGAGGTCGGCCAGGCCACCGTTGTTATAGAGATAGAGATCGATCATCGTCTTCGCTGCCTGATTCTCCGAAAGATGGCTTCACCCCAAAGACCATGGGGATCGGGTTCGTAGGCGCGCAGCCAAAAGCCCTGGTCACCCATGAAGATGCGCAACTCCTCGGGTTCCGGTACCCCATCAAAAACCGGTGCAAAGAATACTTTGACGCGGACCAAGTCCACGTGCTTGAGGTAGGATTCGGCACCTCGCAGGACTTCCAATTCGGATCCACCTGCGTCCAACCAAAGGAGGTTGAGCTGGTCCATGGGGAGGGATCCATCTTGGAGCATGCTGTCCAGGGAGATAACGGAAACCTTTTGGCTTGGCGTGTTCTGGCCACCAAACAGATCCTGGAAGGAGTCTTGGAGGAGGGAGAGGGAATGCACACAAGCCTTCGCGCCCAGATGCAATCGGGCCTCCCCAGGGCTTCTCCCCGCCGCAAGATCTAGAATACGTCGATCCAAAGCCTCGGGATTCCTATTCGAACAGGCTCGGATCAACTCTTCCCGTGCCCGGGGCTCGGGTTCCAGATACACCTGCGGTTGAAGACCCAAGCGCGAAAAAGCTTCAACCTCCTTCCCTTTTCCGGCTCCCACCTGCAACACCCCATGGATCCCCAGAAGGAATTCGGGATAGGACCAAAGGAGGCTTCCCTCCAACTCTTCGCCGCAAATCCTGGCGAGTTCCGTCTTTCGCAGAGAGGTTCGAACCTCCCCCAAAAGCCTTTGGGCCAAAGCATCATCCCGGAGGATCTGGAGAGCAACCACCCCAAGGGTTTGGAGCAGATCCTGGTTGCAATAGTCCTTCTGCAGAACCTTGTGCAGGAGATGCCAACCTTCGCGGGGAGCATCCGCAAAGAGGGCAAAGGTCCCCAAGACCAACAACAAGCGGTCCGAATTCGGGTAAGCAGCGAGGGAAGGGAAAAGTCTCTCTCGAAACCCTTGTTTCCCTCGCACAAGGGCAGAACCCTTTTCCAAAGCCTCGTCCAATAAACCTTCCCTAAGGAGTTTCCTGCATTGGGCCAGTTGAGCCTCAAGCTCTTCAAACTCCTGAATCAAAGATTCCATGTTTTCGAGACAGTCGGCTTGCAAAACGATCTCATAGGAATCCTTGGGGATTTCTTTAGGATAAAACAAGGCTTCCCCCTCACTGAGACATTCCTTCGGAATCCCGTAAACTCCTCCTTTCCATGAAAAGAGAGCAAAGCCCCCCAGGTCCTTTTGAATGCACCGGGCTACCTTCGATTCTTCAAAACCCTCCGGAAGCGGCAGACAGACAGAATCGGGACCAGCCCATTCTTCCTTCATTTGCTCGCTCTGTTCATAAAACAGGATTGCCCGGTCCGCGTTGCAGACCTTTAGTTTCTTGCCTCGAGGAAACAGGTAATCTTTTTCCATTTGGAAAAGGAAGCTGTCCACATCATCCCGCTCCCGCAGGGAGGGAAAGGCCTGGCTTCCATCCCCAAAAGCGATCACCCCTCCTGCACGCACAAGGGGGGCATAGTTCAACCAATCCTTTCGCATCTGCATAAAGGATTCTTCCCCATCGAGAAAGAGGACATCCACCTCAGGCATGATCTCTCGCACCCGTGCAATAGTTTCGGGAACACCAGAGTCCCCCTGGAGCAAGTACTCCCGGGAAGAATCCAAAGTCTGCCCGGCAACATAGGCAGCCACCCTCTTGGGATCCTTCTCGACGGTGAGCATCTCTTCTGCCAGCAAACCCAAGGCAAAATGCATCCCCCCGTGCCGCCCCAAACCGATCTGCAAAAACCGCCCCTCTAAGCCTCGGGCCAAGAGTTCACGAAAGAACTCGACCAGGACACCCCTCGTTTGTTCCATCGCAGGGTCATAGCGACCTTCCTTTTGAGAGTTGTGGTAGCCAAGACCCCGCAGCTCCGGCCGCTCCGTCACCCAGGAATCCACCTGGCGGAGAATCTCACCTACCCTTTCCTCGATCATTGTCCTGCCGTAAATCCTCCAACCTTTTTCACTGCCATCAATGGCACAAAGGGTCCTCAGGAGAGGTCCGCAAAACCTCCTTCTTATCGGCGGATCAGCGGTTTTTCTGGAGTGGTGTACTCCCCCATCTGAAGACAGAAAGGGATTCCTCGAACCTCCAGAGCCCTCGGCTATGATCTCTCTCTATGAAGCGCTTCTTCCTTACCTTCTTTGGATCCGGTCTCGCCGGAGCCGTTATCGGCTATTTCATCACCCTGCATTTCAAGCACGATCCCATTGTAGAGATCAAAGGATTCAAGATTCCCATCCAGACAAAGGAAGGGCTCTTCATCGCGAAGGATTTTTACTTGGCCCTCGGAGTAGCAGCAGGGGCGGGAGCCCTCATCGCGACCATTGCCTGTTGGCTCCTCTTTCTTTCCCCCGCAAGAAAGAGACGCCGAAAATGATCGGAAAATTTATGAAGAGATGGGAATAAATTTCCCTACTCACCGTTTCTCCCAGTATGCTCTCTCTCGGAGGAACCCCTATGAAAGTATCTTTTTCCCTGGTTCTTTTTTTCTTTTTCCTGCTTTGCCTAACCCCTCCCCCCGCAGTCGCGCAAAGAGCCCAAAAAGTCCCGAAAAACCATGCAGAAATAAAATCCTCAAAGGACCTTTCCACACCTCTCTTTCCTTCCACGGAATTCATAGAGAAAAAAATCCGTTGGTTTCGGAAACTTCCCCAGGGAAAACGGACAAAGCTGCTTTTGAAACTGAGGCGAGCAGCCACAAAGGTCGAAGATCCCTACCTGAACCAGCTCCGCAATTGGGCCAGCCTGGCAAGGAAAAAAAATGGGGCAAGCCATCTCCCAGCCTTAAAGAAGAAGAAAAAGAAGAAGGCAAAGAAGAAAAGCTCGGGACGGCCCAGGCCCAAGTACGACCCCTTCCAGGAACTGCCTTTCCCCTACTGTTTTCGATATGTCTTTGGGAAAAGAAGGGTCGAACCCTTCGAACCTTCCTGGAAGCAATGGAAACCTCGCACCTCTGGGGAAAAGGCTCTGAAAGCCAGGCTCTCCCTCGAAGCCGATGAGTTTGCTCTGCGAGCCCTTCTCCGAGGCTATCCTCCTTACTTGGACCTGAGCCTGGCAGGCCTTCTCAAGGACCTGGACCAAGACCACAGATTGGATCGTTTCGCCTTTTTCCTGGAGACATACAGCAAGGAGTCCTTTGATTTTTACCAGGCCATGGATGAAACAAGCAGGAACGAACAAAGCCTCTTCTACTACGACTCCATGATCCTCGCATGGATCCGATACTGCTTCAAAGATCAGCCGGCCCTTCAAAAACAATTGCGGAAGAAGAGCATGGCTGAGCTGCGCTCCACTCTGTTTAAAAGTTTCATCTCCTACCGAAGATATCGAGGTTTGCGAGAAGCCCTGGCACTCAGCTTGCTCCTTCGCCCGGAAGACTCTTTTCCCGAAAACCTGGAGCGTTACGACCCTAAAAATCCTGGGGATCAATACTTTACTCGCGAAGAATCCTTGATGCTTCTGGGACTCAAAGATTTCAAGATTGCTCCCTTCCTCCAAGAAATCAAAAAGGGACTTCCCAAGATCCAGTTCCCCCTCTTCGCCCATCCCAACAAACAAATCCAAGCGGTCAATACCGCGTATGACCGCAACATGGAGAAAATCAGTAGACTGAGAGGAACCACAGACCAATATCTAAAATGGTGCAAAGGAAGACTGAATGCTCCCTTTGCAAAGGTGGCCTCGGTGGTGGCAAATGAGTTGGGGAAGTAGGAAGCACCCCCCCACCTTCCCCCTTAATTCGACCCTGCTTTCCCCGCAAAACTGCCGCCGAAAATCCCCATGTTCTTAGGAGGATACAGGGGGTTCCCGGTCCCCAAGCAAGGCGAACCAGGCTTGAGAAGATAAACGGGAGGAAGGAGGAGGGGGTCTTTTTTCAAAATCATCGATCCTGCAGTTACCTTTCCCAGGAAGTCCTTCTGAACCTGCCAGATGCAGGAATGGCTCGCTTTGTAGGTCCAATTCTGGCTCGTCTTCAAACTGGATTCCATCGCAACATTCCATCGAATCCCGGTCACCTTTCCGAGCTTAAAATCCCAAAAGATGTTGTTCGTAACCTCCAAAGCCTTGCCTGTCTCATAGAGACTGATCCCAAAGATCTGCTGAGTTTGGCTCGTGAGTGCGGAAAAATCGAAGCCGTGAAAAACATTGTTGCGGATCGAACCCTGCGTTCCAAACTTCATAATGACCCCAAAGAGATCTCCACTTGTATGGGTTTGATTCCCAGTCGGGGCTTTCAAATGGAAGGGGCCAATGACATTGTTTGCAATTGTAATCTGGTTTTGCGCGGATTCCGGTTTGTTCTGACCGCAAGAGATCCCATTGACATAGTAAAAATTGGTAGGGGAACTCGGCGGGGAGTTCAAAAAGCCGTAGATCCGACAGTTTCGCACCGTAGCCTGAATCCCCCGGCCTAAAACAATCCCGTAGGCACCTACATTCAAACTAGGCGTGGTTTTTCCCACGTTCAGGTTGCGGATCGTGCAGGATCGGATTTCTCCTTGCACGGAGCTTCCAAAGACAATCCCCCGGACACCGCTGGCCATTCCACTCGTAGCCCCCTCGAAGAGACAGTTTTCTACGAGAACATTTTTGGCTCCAGAAACAAAAAGGCATTTCGCGTTTGCCCTATTCCCGGGATTGGGCAGAAGAACACGAAGGTTTTTGAAAAGCAAAGAACTCCCTGTAGCACTTACTGTGCCTTGGAGGGTAGGCTTCCCGCTTCGCGTCCCGGACCAGGATTCCCCCAAAAGGGACGTTCCTGTCCCAATGGAAAACCGTAGGTCACTCCCATTCACGACCTTTCCTTGATAATTGTTTTTTGAGGGTTCGATGTGGACTCGGCCTCCTTTTTTTATGGCTGCAACCTGAAGGGCTTCCACAATGGTTTGGAAGGGAAGAAGGGGTGTGCCGTTTCCTTTCTTTGTGGCATCCCCGTCCACATATAGATCTAAGGGTCCCCCATCTATCACCCTTACCTGTTTCCCTCTTGAGAGGCGGAGAGGGGCGGCTTCGCCTTTCGCCCAAACCAGTGCTTGAACAGCAAAGTGGGTTCCCCCTGGGACCAAACTGGGGACTTGAAAACCGCTTTTCCAGTTTCCTTGGCTGTCCAAAAGACCCGGAACGGTAAGGAACAAGCCCCCTGGATCAATGTCCAAGGAATCCGGCCCGAAGGGGAGCCCCTTGGGAAGGAGCTTTAAAGAATAGAGGAGAACCGCAAGATTCTTTCCTCGTTTCATTCCTGCAGCCACTTGGATCAGGCTTTGATCGGGATGAGCAAGGTAGGTAGTTTTCACTCCCGGCCCCGCAACACCCAACTTACCCCCATAACTGAGGGTGGGACGTTGAGAAAAAGAAACAGAGCTGAGGAGTCCTACTGCAAGCATAGGAACGGCAATGGCCTGAAGGGTTCGCCCGGTTTTCATCATATCATTCTCCATTTTTGAGGGTTCACCCATTTGTGCCTTCAAGCGAAAAAGTGCAACACTCTCAAGGCCCAAGAAAATGGATTCCTGGAATCATATCAACGCAGGGCATAGAGACAGAAAGTCGCCCATTGGAAAGGTTGGGAAAAACCTTTCCTATTCCGAAGCGTTTCAACTGCATGTTGAAAAGCTTGGGGAACTGACATCTTGGGCCAAGCCCGATAAAACTCCCTGTCAAAGGCTTGGACCGTCCTATCTTCAACTTCCCAAGCGGTCCCAAGGACAAACTGACTCCCTTGGGAGAGAAAGTCCTTCGCAAAACTCTCCTGCATGGAAAAGCAAGAAGCCTCCTCCTTTAAAGAGGAGCAAGCTGCGAGATGAACCAGTTGAGGTGAAGGAAACTGCAAACTACGAATTGTCAAAACCTGGGAACCCAGGTCCAAGCTGAGTCTCCCCCTTCGGTTTCGACCATGCGCTCCTAGATAGAACAGCTTCAGGGGTCTAACCGGAAATGAGGGAAGACGACCTTCACAGACTTTGATTTTTCCCAAAGAAGAAGGTAACTCCTTGAGGAGGGAAGGGAGGATTTCAAGCTCAGGATGGTGGACAAGCAAGGCTCCTTCGAACTTCTTTTCAGGAAACTGAACAAGAAGGGAAGCAGCACAGGGTAGAGATCTGATCCTTGGAAGAGACAGGCTCCCGTCCAAAAAGAGACAGGCGAGAACTCCTCGACTGATTTGGACTTCTTGGTCAGAATCCCCCACTAAAAGGATGTCCTGGGCCTTGATGATCATATTGGAGAGAGGTCCAAAGAGCTCATTGGAAAGCCGGCGCCCCAAAGCCTTCAACACGAAAGAACTCCCTTCTCCCGGATATGCGGAGATGAACCGACCCCAGAGCTGGAGGTCCCTACGGAGTTTCCTAGGATGAGAAGGATGGTATGAAAAAAAACTCTTCCCATTCACAAGCCAACAACGCTCTCGGCCTTTTTGGAAGGAGAAGGACAGAAGAATGCCTCCCCTAGGCAGGTGCGCTTGTAGGTTTCTAGGGATCGCATCGGGAAAGGAATAGCTCTGCCTCTTCCCACGAAGATCTCTGGCTATTCTTTCCAAAGGTTTCCGAGAAAGACCCAGGCCTCCATTCTCCAACATACGACGAACTCTTTCCAACTGTTTGGCCCGGGGAAGCCCTTCGAGACTGTCAGCAATCAAGGTTCCCTGTCTTCTCCGATCCGCAAGGGCAAAGGCCAGCTCTTCAGCACCTTTGATTTCTTTATTGGGATTCAGGAGATAGCGAATCCAGGTTCGATAGAGGCGATCCAGAAGTTTGTTTGTTTGCTTAGAAAGACCTGGATTGCGTGCTTTCCCTCGAGCAAAGGGAAGAAGAAAATCTGCATGCTTGGCCAAAGGTATGGCTTTTTCGGGAAGACCCGCATCCACAAAAGCCAGAGCAGAAATACAGAAAAAACGAAGAGCTTGGGGGATCATTCCCCCCTTTTCGTACCAACGTCCGACCTCCAAAAAACCTTGGGCAGCCCTCCTAAAATCTCCTTGGATTCGGTCCGCCCGAGAACAAAGAGTCAACGCAAACACGCGATCCCGATTTCCTGATGGGGCCGATAAAAGAGGTAGTAAAAGGGAGCGAACCTTCTGGGATTTCCCTTGGGCCAAGAGAAGACTCGCTTCCTTGAGGAGTAGAGTTTTATTGAGAGGAGATGCCCCGACAAGCTTCAAACAGGTTCTCGCTTTAGAAAGGTATTTTTTGGCTTTTGCAAATTCCTTCCTTCCCAAAAGGCGATCAAAAGAAACAAGGTAAAGGCTGGCCGCTGTATGCGATTTTCCAAGCCTTTCAAGCCGCTTCGCCTCTTCAAAGAGGGTCTCTAAATCATAGCCCGCCAGACGCCTTCCCAAAATAGGAATGAGATACGCCCGCTCCTTGGGACTAAGCCCAGGAATCCCCCCAACCTCTTCCAGAAATTTCCAAAGACTTTTTAGAGCTTCTCCATTCCACCCCGCTTCCCTCTGGAGGATCACTAAAGAAAGTCGGGCAAAACGCAAACGCTTTTCTGCTCCCCCCTTCCTTAAAAGAGGAAGGGCTTGTTCCAAGGATTGAAGCGCTTTAACGGGCTTTCCCTCCCTCCGATAAACCTCGGTAAGGGTGAGAAGGGCTTCTCTTCGGGAAAGAGGGCTCAAGCTCTTGGACTTGAGTAGTTCAAGAAGGAGAATCCGGGCTTTCTTAAACTGGCCATGGAGAGAAAGGAGACGGCCAAGGTTCCCTTTAGCAAGGAGGGCAAGTTCCTCCCGACCCAACTCTCGAAAAAGGGTCATTGCGTCCAAAAAATGGTTACGAGCCTTCTCAAAATCCCCTCCCTGCTTCATAAGAACCAAGCCCTGATTGTTTTTCTCCATCGCTTCTTGAAATCGTGCAGATTTGGATGGGTTTTGTCCCATCTCCTTCTTTTTCCCTTGCAGGAGAGGAAGGAACAAACAAATCAGGGCTAAGGAGGCGGAAATCAATGCTCCCTCTCAGGGTCTTTGACACGGAAAACAAAGGAATAGGAAACTAGGTTGGGTCCCTCAACCATACAGAGGTAGGCCCCCTCCTTTAGATTGGGATAGGCTTTTGGCCATGGTTTGGGTTTACCCTTCAATTGAAGGGTAAACCTCTTATCACCAGGAGCTCCATTTGCATCCAGGGGAATGATTTCAACAAAAACCGGATCTTGAGAATTAGGGCGAAAAACCGGTCGGGGAACTACCTTGTTCCCATGGGGTGACCTGAGCGCAGCAAGCTTGGGACCACCGCGAAATCTCGGAGAATCCGAAACCTTTGCAGGAGATTTCAAAACCGAATCCATGAAAAAGGTAATTCCTGTAATCAACAACAAAGAGGCTGCGATTCCGACCATGAAACCCAGACTCCGGTTGGGTTTTGAGGGGTTCACAATCCGGGCACACGCTTGACAATCCTGAAGGTGAACTTCGACCCGTTCTTTCTCTTCGATCGATAGCTTCTCCTCCAAAAAAGCTGCAAGACAGTCCGCTTCTGGGCAGGGGTTTCGCTTCAACGCCTGCACGATCTGATCATCCAAGCTCATTCCATTGTTCCTCCACGATCACCTCTTTTGAGGACACTGTCTCTTTCCTTCAAGCTCGACTCCAAAAGCCCTTCAACACTTCCTGGATCAAGATCAAACTCTTCTTGTGCGACCTCTATGACCCACTCTCGAAACCGCCTCAAGAGACGCTGATGAAGTCTTGAAGCTGCGGTGCGAAGATGGGACTGTTCGGGAGGAAGGACCTTGGCTCGAACAGCGGCCTTCGTCAAAGGAAGCCCTAAGGCATGATGGAAATGTAAGAACAGACGCTCCCCCCTGGAAAAATGACGCATGGTAGAATGAACCAAATCAGTCGCGAGCCGAAGGCGCTCCGCTTCAAGGATTTGGGCCTCCACTGAAGGTGAAATAAAAGTCACCCTCTTGGAGTGTCCCCTTACGCGATCTTCCAGGCAGGAATCTCTCGCTACCCTTCTTCCTAAGCGCCTGAGAAGAACAACTCGGAGAAAACCTCCCAAGCTGCCCCGACCCGTGTAAGCAAGTAAAGGGGATCGGCTCTCCATTTGAGGAAGCTGAGCGACAAGCGCCTGCCATTCTTCTTCCACCAGGCTTCGCCGGTATCCTGCCCGCCTCCCTGCTTTCAGAATCCCAGGGACCTTTTCCCGAAATAGAATCCGAAAGGCGTTGTCATTTCCCCGGAGCAAACCTTCTGCAAGGTAGTGTTCTTGGAGATCGGTTTGCTCCAGGGAGCTTGCCCTTTTTTGGAGCTGACTCTCAAGACGCAAAAGCCAGGATTCCAGATCGACACCACAATCCCCCCATTCTCGAAGGCAAGAGAGGTAGATTTCGAGAGATCGCCGCCGCAATTCCATAGGGAATGAGGAGGCATCACTAGAATGGTTGAAAAGTGGGGACTTCATGACAAGGAGTTGAAGATTACTTTATTGTGGCCTGAAAAGTCAGGGTGCAACAAGGGGGCTTCAAGAAAGGCATTCTTTGAGGCTTGGGGCAAAAACCCGGAGGACTCGTTTTCCATAGGATCTGGCTCGACCCAAGCTGTCAGCGTAAATAGCTTGCCGTCGGGGCTTTGGGATGACGACTGAGATCTTTGGGAGTGCCGGCAAACACGATCTCTCCACCAGCCTCTCCCGCTCCAGGGCCAAGATCCAGAACCCAGTCGGCGCGGGCGGCCACTGCCATGTGGTGCTCGATCACGAGGACGGTGGCCCCCTGCTCAACCAAACGATCGAGGACGCGAAGGAGCTTTTCGACATCGGCGCGGTGCAGTCCCGTGGTGGGTTCATCGAGAACGTAAAGGCGGCCGGGACCGGGGCGCTTGCAGAGTTCGGCGGCAAGCTTGAGGCGTTGGGCTTCTCCCCCACTGAGGATATGGAGACCTTGACCC
>JALSSW010000079.1 GCA_026984035.1 Planctomycetota bacterium | reverse complement strand
AGGGGCAGCCCAACAGGAGGAGAAAGGAAAGGACCCAAAGGGGAGCTTGGAGGGATGGTCGGTTCAACGTCCCGTCCTCGCGGGAGCAACGGCCCTCTTGAGAAAGAGAATTGCGAAGCAAGTGTCCGTGAGATTGCCCCAGCTGCCGTTGGCCTGTTGGGAGAGTAGGATTTGCATGGCTCCCTCGAAATACCAATCCTTTTGCCCAATCAGGGCGATTCCCGAAAGTTGGCATGCCCGTTCCAAGCTGTAAAGGTAATAAAAATAATGATCATTGTCTCTTCGGGGGTTTTTGCGGACGGAAAAATTATCGAGAAGCCAGGCAAAGGCTGAGAGTAGTCCCTTGTCCGTTTTGGAACGTTGGCGCTTGTTGATCCTTTTGTTACGCCGAAGCATGGACTCAGAGAGGGCCAAGCCTGTAATCCCTGCGCAGGTCATACTCCCGTAGGGGAAGCCGGTTGTGGAGTAGCCAAAACCGCGAGCCTTCGCCCGAAGGAAAGCAGAAGTGGCCTTTGAAGAGTCTTTTTGGCTTTTCATTTTTGCTTGTTCAGCGAAGCTTATGAGCCGGAAACGAAGGGGGCGATCTTGTTCCTTCTTTTTTTGGTCGGCGATGAAGTGGTTCAAGAGCCCCGGCCAGACGTAGCCAGGAAGAGAGATCCCGCAAAGGGCTGCGGATCGGAGTCCCAATGCGGCGTATTGCGTGACGGAATTGTCATAGCGTCCTCCACGAGTGTAATTAAAGCGCAGCTTGTAGGAAGGATCGCTCCTTGTGTCGATGTTTTCGAGCAGGCGTTTCACCCATTTCTTCATCAACATGAGATCTTTTGAATGGGGTTTGCGCTGGGAGGGGGATTGGATGAGGCCGTCCCGAATTTGCTGCGCTTCGTTTGGGGGTTCGTATAAGGCTTCGAGGGCCATCAAAGAGAGCCCCAGAGAATAGGAGTCATTGGGGAGCCGTTTGCGGACTTGGTCCACTAGTTTTTGGATAACAGGGGTGTCCCGGTCAGGGTTTTGCTTCAAGAGGGTCAGGAGCACCAGGGCGAGCCTTCCGGATCCATAGGTGTTTTGCAATCGGTTTTTCGGTGTGTCCCGAAAGCTCCCATCTTTTTCCCAGGTGGCAACTCGGTTCATGAGGAATCTCGTCCCCCGTTTGATCCCCTCGCGCACTGCTTGGCGAAACCAAGGAGTATTCCTCCGACGAATGCCGACAAAGCTCCAAGTCTCTTCGATTTCGAACTTGCGCTTTCTTCCCCCATTCCTTGGAACAATGGTTCCCTTGAGGTGGGCGTGAAAGCGGGAGACTCTTCCTTTCGGGAGATTCCACCACCTTTGGAGGGAAAGCTTGGTGTCAGCTAAGTCATAAGAGCCGCGGAACAAGGCTTCGGATCGGAACCGAGAGGCAAGATCCGGGAGAAGGGTGTTGTTCACTCGGAGGGTAAACACACCTTCTTGTTGGATGGCTCTGGGGTTTTGCATCTCTTGAGTTCGGAAGAACCCACGGATCTCCACTCCTCCCAGTTTCTCGCAATGGGGGATGAGCAGCCGTAGGGCTCTTTTTTTTCCCAGTTCCAATTTGGACTTTGAGTTCGAAGGACTGAGAGCGACCATGGGGATCAGGTCCAGAATATTACCATCCCGATAAAGCAGCTGTCCTTTTCGGTTGAGTTCTCTTCCCATGAAACCCGGAGCGGAGTCTTTGCCCCGAAGAATGCGCCGATCCCCTTTGAACAGAAACTGGACCCGCTCTCTCTTGTATTCAACAAAGGCTTCCTTGGGAATATCCCAAGAAGGTTTCAGAGCCTTGGGCCTACCCTGCGGGATTCCCAACAAAACGATGGCGGTGACACTCAGGATTGGCTTCAAATGGATCCCACCTCAAATGAAATCCCTGGGGAGGGGGCAGAAGAGAAAAACAAGGTTAAACGATATGGAGCAGACTTTTCTATAATTTCCAAGCACTTCTGCATTCAGGCCTTTGTCTTGTATAGGTCTACCTCAAAAGGGGCAAGTATGATAAAAATGGTTCGGATTAGGGTTCAAAACCCCATGATCCATTTGGCCGCATCTGCCCATAAATGAGACCGGTCAGACCCTCGGATTTCTTTTTCCCTTCTTGATTCCTTCCTCTCCCCTTCCGAATGATGATGAAAGTTGCTCCCTTGACTGTCCGTCTTCTCCCTCTTTTGCTTGGACTGGGCCTCAGCGCCCAGGAACCGATCAGGCCTGGCCCTCTTTTTCTGTCGAAGGGGGATCTTGTTCTGGGTTCAGCGCAGGCAGGGGATCTCCGTAGCGCCTTGGAGGCACTCGTTGCCGGCCCAAGTGAGCTTGAGAGGGCTCGGGGAATCAGGACGGCACTTCCCAAGGGACTCAAGTTGCTTGGGCTTCGGCAGGAAAAGGGAAGGGTCACGCTTCTTTTCGGTCCAACCTTTCTCCGCTTGTTTGAAGCGAAAACCCAAGAAGCTTTGGGGCTGGAACAGGCTCTGGAACAAATCATTAAGACCAGCTTGCGATCCTCCCGGGCAAGTTCGGTGGAGATCAAGGTGAAGGATGCAAAGGGGGCGCTGCGATCTTTGGACAGCCTCTGGGAAGACTTCTCCAAAAAAAGACCTGTTTTGCCTAACGGGTTGAGCAGGCAGAGACGAAAGGGGCCTGTGCCGATGGGCAATGGAGGAGCCTTGGCTGGGAAGACCATTTTCGTTTCTCCCGGCCATGGTTATTACCGTCACTCGACTTTGGGTTGGACGACGCAGCGTCCCAACATTGGCGGCCTGATCGAGGACATTCACACCAACGAGATCACGATGCGCTATCTCATCCCCGCGCTCAAGAACATGGGGGCGCGGGTGATCTCTGCGAGGGAACGTGGGGAGATCACGCGGGAGCTGATCTTGGACAATGATCAGGGAGGGAGCGTTTACAAGGAAAGCGGGCTTTGGTTTCGCTCCTCCTCGAGTGGATACAATGGCGGAACTTATAAATATACGGGGACGAGTGCGAAGGAGAGCGCGCGGGCGATTTGGAGTTTCAAGGTGCCTGTTTCGGGGCGCTACCCTGTGCAGGTTTTCTATCGCGCTGGGGGAAATCGAAGCACAAGGGCCCGATATGTCATCCGGCACTCGGGAGGGGTTAGCGAGGTTTTTGTGGACCAGTCTCGGGATGATCGGCGCTGGGTGCACTTGGGTCAATTTTGGTTCGAAGCCGGAAAAAATTATTCCGTGGG
>JALSSW010000078.1 GCA_026984035.1 Planctomycetota bacterium | reverse complement strand
CGCTGAGCTCAGCAGGCGTTTTCCCGGAACTCGTTTCGCCAAAGAAGCCCAGCTCCAAATAGCAGACACTTTTCTGGAATCAGCAAATATCTCAGGGGCTTGGAATGCCTTTTCATCCATCTCCAATCCTTCGGTTTCCAGAAAATCCGAGTCCTCCATCCCCCTATCTGCCCTCGCCGGAAAATTCCTTTGCCGCAAGTTATTAGGGCTCCCCACTTACCCGGAGAGCTTGCTCCCCGGCAGCTACTCCTGGAAAGGGAAGACCATCGGCCGTGAAATCCTGGCGAAAAAACTTCAAGATTTGCTGTCGATCCCCCAACCCGGCAACCCATGGCCCGAATATGGGGGAAATCCGGAAGGGAATGGGATTCCCAGCCCTCCAGTTTCCCCCAATACCCTGTTCTGGGAAAGGAGGATTCCAACTCTCTCCATATTTAATTGGGGGATTCATCCCATTAGCGATGGCCGACGGGCTCTCATCGCCAATGGAACGGATCTACACTGCTTTAATTTAATGACCGGGGAGATGGAATGGTCCTTCGAGGGTCCCCTTCACTTTGAAGGACGGCCCAGAGATTTTCTGGGAGGCATCTCTCCCCACCAGATCCACGTTCCGGCACTCAAAGGCAACATCGTTGTTGCCGCCATTCAAGTTCCTGTCATTCCCGATATTGCCAAAGAGAATACTGAGTTTAATGGCATCCCTGTCATGAGACGCTTACCGGTACGCCGTCTCTTTGCTTTCGACTTGGAAACGGGCCGCGTCCTTTGGGCTCATTGGTCCGCCAAAAAAAACAGCCGAGGTCGTCAACAAAATCAAGCCCTGGACATTTCCGCCCCTCCTCTCATCGTCGGCAATACAGTTTACGTCGCCACCCACAAACAACTTGGGACCATTGCTTATTATGTTTCCGCCTTTGATTTGCTAAGCGGAAAACTGAAATGGAAGACCTTGATCTGCTCTTCTCAGATCGAAGTCAACATGTTTGGAAATGCTTCTTGGGAACACCCGGGAGCCCCTTTGGCCTGTTCGGATGGAAGTCTTTTTGGAACGACGAACTTAGGAGTTGCCTTTGCCATTGATGCCTTGGACGGATCCATCCGTTGGCTGTCCCCGTATGAAATCATCCCCATCCCTCAAGCCCAAATGATCCCAACCGCTCGAGAAGTATTTTGGGCAAACAATCCCCCGGTCACCTCAAAAGACCTTGTCATCCTCACCCCAACCGATTCAATTTGGGTCCTTGCTCTCGATCGGCGAAATGGACAACTACGTTGGAAAGCGCCCTATATCGCCTCAGACCCAAGAAGCGGACGGACATACCCTCTCCGTTGGCTTCTCGGAATTCGAAAGAACAAGGCCTACTTTTCCGGAGATTGTTTTGCAACCATCCCATTGGCTCCAAGAGGTCTTTCCCTCGACCGGAGAACTGAAGCCAAGGTTCTAACATCGGGCCTCCAACTAGGAATCCGAAACAGTGGAGATTTAAGCGAAGAACCTCGCCCCGTTCTTACCCAGACGCATCTTCTTTTTGCCAGTCGTGGCTTGGGATTGCGCCGTCTCAAACTGGATGGAACCTTCGATGACAGAGGTTGGCGAGAACGCCAGGAAGGAATTTATGGCAACCTCTGCTCCGCAGGCGGGGTCCTCCTCTCGGCCCGCCCCCTTTATCAGAGACGCTTCCTCGTTCTTAGAGGCTTTTTCTCCTTCCAAGCCCTTCTGAAACGAGCACGGGCGGATTTCCGAAACCACCCCAATGATCTCCAAGCGGCCTTTCGCCTGGCGGAATTATTGGCTGCAACTCCTGATGGATCCTCAAGGAGTCGGGAAGCAGCCACCTCCGCCTACCGCTTAGTCCTGCACCTATTGAAAAGGGCTGGAAAGAGCCTCAACTCCCCTCTTGGGCTACGAACCAAAAGAGGCCTTTTTCGTCTCCTTCTCGATTCGGGGCGGGAGATGCTGGCACGTTCCCCCCAATCGGGGAGAAAGTATCTCTTAGAAGCCTTGGAAATTGCGAGTTCCCTCCCAAAAACAGAACGAACAAACTCTCAACTTTTAGAACTCTGCGAAATTCTCCTCTCCAAAGGGGAACTGACGCTTTCCCAAAAAAACCGGATTCTTACCCTCCTCAGCGGACCCCTGGCGCATGTTCCACATGCTTTCAACGCATATGGGACCCTTCCCGCAGGTCTCTTTGCCTTGCTTGTTCGGATCCAAAACATCCCGAACAACAAGCTTGAGGCGAGGGAACAAATGCTACTTCTTCAACGCATCGTGGAAGAATATGGAACTCAAAGCATTGCTGGGGTTCCTTCGCGGGATTTCGCTCTTTCTGAAATGCGAAAACGCATTCGTAGGTTCGGAAAAGAAATCTACGAAGTTTTGGAGAAACGAGCAAAAGAGGAATTCGCCCAAGCTGGAGGGGACCGGAAAACTCTAAAACGGATTTTGAACTCCTATCCAATGAGCGAAGTGGCTGGAAAAGCCATCCTTGCACTCGCCAAAGCCTCTGAATCAAGAGGAGATTTTAGAGGCGTCCTGGAGGCTTGGGTCCTTTCCCGGAAACGGATTTCCGCTCAAAGGGATACCGTTCTCCAATCCTTAACCCGGGTCGCCAAGAATTCAGGGAATCTTCCACTCTCCCGCGCAGGTCGGCTTCACCTCACAAAAACATCTCAACAGGAAATCCCACCTCTCCCAAATTTCGATCAGTTCCCCCCTCAACTCGAAGCAATCCTGGCAGGAGTCCCTGAGACCCTCCTTTTGGACGAATTTTGGGATCGACGACGGGGAAGAGCCGGAGACCTCACAACCTCCCTTTTGACCCCAACCAAAATCAGGGGATTCCCACAAACCCAAGATCTTCCTCTCCTCTTCATCCACTCAGACAGTTATGAGCTTCTGGCCTTTCCCCCAAATAAAAAAAACAAAAGCTTTAACCTCCAAAAGGCTGGATATCGGCTTCCCTACGAACCAAGCATTCGTCCCCTTTCTGCCACCATCCATGGAAAGGTCCTCGTTCTTCCCGAGCGTGGGAGAGTGCGAGGGATTGACATCCATACGGGAAAGGTCCTTTGGGAATACAATAAACAGGCTTCCGGGATCCAAGAGGTTGAAGGAGAGGAGATCTTGCTCTCTGGCGCTCTCAATGGCGGCATTTATCTCGTTGTATCCGGCGATCCGGGAACCAAGGATGCCCCTCTGATCCTACATGGTCTCGAACCTCTCACAGGAACAAGAGTATTTCGTCGGACCATCCCCGGAAACGTCATCCCAGAATTGAAAAACGGATATTTCTTCACGCTATCCACCGAACAAGTCTCTTCAAAGCGGTCCAAACCTGTCTCCTTAAAAATCCTGGACGCCTGGACGGGCACCATGTCCCCCCCTCTCGTTTTTGACGGGCGCAATTTGCCGATTCTCCAGCCTCCTCGTCCCCGAAATCTTGTCGTAACCGATCATGAAGTTTTCGCCCTTACCCTCTCTCCAGGAAAAAGGTTTCGAAAAGGACTCTTTGCCTTGAGCCGGGATGGAGTCCGCAAATGGTCCGTTCACTCCCTAAAACTTGGCTCATCCGATACATTTATCGTTTCCGGAGAGAAAGTCCTTCTCCAAAGTGACTTTGGGCGAAAACGGACAGGATCCATTCTTCCCCTCATACGAGAAACCGGGGAAAGAGGGACAAGAATCCAATTAGGTACAGGCGCCTATTCTCCTCAAACAGATCTCTCCGGATCCATCTTGCTTCCCAACAAACCCGTTGTTTATCTCAGCAAACATTCTTCAGGAACGGCCCTTACTCTCATTCAAACCCAGCAAGGGCTCCCTTCTTGGGAAGTCCCGCTTCCTTCACCTCCTGCAGATTTAGAAAGAGATCTCCAGGGGGGAATGCCCTTCTTCGGGCAGGATTTTGTGCTGCTTGCTTGGGAGCGGAACCGAGGGCTGCAAGGGCGTCTTCACCTTGTTTCCTTTGATCTCTCAAGTGGGAGAATTGTCCGACGTCTTCTCCTTCGGAAATCAAGTTTCGTAGATTTAGCAGTTTGGAATGGTTCCCTGGTCGGACACAGCTGGAGAGAAACCTGGATTCGGGGCAAAAAGAGGCCGAAAAGAAAAGAAACAACAGAGGAAAAAGGAAAATGACCCCCACAAACATGCAGAAGAGATTGGGCATGCAGAAGAGATTGGGCATGCAGAAGAGATTGGGTATGGATCCATCCTGGATCCGAAGAAGAAAATTCCTGAAAGCGAAAGGCCTGAGCTGCTTCTTGGGAGGTTTCCTTTTGTCCCTGGGGTTCTTGTCATCTTCTTGCCTTGCCCAGTTGCAAGGAACCGAAAAACCCTCCCCGGTGCGAGCAATCGGAGGAGGAAATTGGGAAGTCACACGTGAGATTCAGGAAGCTACGGATGCGGGATTAGCCTACCTCGCAAAAACCCAAAACCCCGAAGGTTACTGGACCGGTCATGTCGGTTACAAAATCAACAACAGCTACCAACCAACCATGCGGGATTCCGCCCATATTGGAGTCACAGCTCTGGCGGCGATGGCCTACATGGCTTGCGGAGAACTTCCACGTAAAGGTAAGTATGGAAAGGTCGTTGCAAGAGCCATCGATTTTCTTGCGGCTCACACAGAAGAAAATGGTTACATAACCCTGAATGGGACCCGAATGTACAGCCATGCCTTTGCGACCCTGGCCCTGGCAGAAGTCTATGGGATGACCAGGGATCGTCGGGTCCGGAAAGCCTTGCAGCGCAGCATCGATCTTATCATTCAAAGCCAAAACAGAGAGGGTGGGTGGAGGTATAAACCTTTTGCCCAACAGTCTGATATTTCGATTACTGTCTGCCAGGTCATGGCTCTTAGGGCTGCCCGCAATTCCGGGATTCGGGTTCCCAAAGCCGTCATCGAAAAAGCCGTCCGCTATGTGAGGGGAAGTGCAAGACAACCTCGTTCCTTTCGGGGACAAAGAAGGTTTTCTCCTCGGTTTGGAACAGGAGTCTTCGCCTACCAAAGGCGAGCGGAAGCCCGCGCGACCTTTCCTCTAACGGCTGCAGGGGTCACCATTCTTTACGGGGCAGGTGTGTATAATGATCCCCTGATCTCCCGAGGACTTTCTTATATGAGTTCCGAAGTCCGTCGCTTTAACAACCGTTGGGCCGGTCATTATTTCTTTTTTTATGGAAACTATTATGCGGTTCAAGCCTTCTTTTTTGCGGGAGGTCGCCGCTGGAAAAAATATTTTGATGGGGTCCAACGGCTTCTTCGCGGAATGCAGGAACCCGATGGAAGCTGGAGCTGTGATATCGGCCCCGGGTCCAATTTTGGAACCGCGGTTGCAACATTGATTCTCGCCATCCCTTACCGCTACCTTCCAATCATTCAACGCTGATTGAAAAAAAGTGAACCAAACCAATATACAAACCGCCTTTACGCCACTCCTTAAAAACCTTAGAAAGCAGATCCGTCGCAGGTTTCTTCTTCATGGATTAGGTTGGTTCACCACGGCCCTCCTTGGCCTTCTCCTTGTAGACTATGTCTTGGACAGAGCTTTGGACCTCCCAAGCCCAGTCCGAATTGTTCTCCTTATTGGTATCATTACTTACCTTGCCTTTGGCTTCCGAAGGCGCATTCTTTACCCCATCCGAAGGAAACTCACCTGGACCGATCTTGCTCTCCTTGTAGAGCGCCAAAGGCCGGATCTTCACCAAGCCTTTATTACTGCCGTTGAATACGCTGGCCCTCAACCCCATCCCCTTCGAGGGGTGTCAGCTTCGATGCTGAGAAAGGTCGTCCAGAGGGCTGAGAAGCAAATCCAAGGTTTTCAACCCTCCACAGTATTTCGCTCGGATCGGACTCGGCGGGTTTGGGGCTTGGCTTCCGTCTTTATTTTTGCTTTCCTCCTTGCCGGATTCCAAGATGGGGCAGGCCTTCTGATTTGGAGCAAAAGGCTTCTCGGCTCTTCGATTTCTTATCCCCGTAGAACCTTTATCTCTCTTCAAATCCCAAAATCCTCCGGGAACTATGAGTTACAGATTCCCAAAGATTCTCAAAAGCCTATTCACATCCGTTTAGCTCGCGGATCCGATCTTCCAGTTCTCGCCCACATAAAAGGCGTAGTCCCTGAAACTGTTTACCTTGAGTTTCAAACGAACCGGGGGGCCTTTGAGTCCCTCCCCATGGATGCACGAGGAAACAATCGATTCCGAAAAGTCTTCCGACACATCTTGGAACCGTTTCAAGCCCGCGCAGTTGGTGGAGATGCACTCCCCACCCGTTTTTTTGAAGTTGAGGTGCTTGAACCTCCTGTCGCTTCTGATCTTCGTGTGCAAACAATTCCCCCTGCCTACACAGGCCTTCCTTCCAGGCTCACCCAGGGAGGATTGGTCCAAGCCCTACCAGGCAGCAAGGTCCAAGTTTTCTTTCATTGCGCACAAGCACTGAAAACCGGAAGCTTGGAAATCGAAGAGGCTGGAAGAACCATCCCCATCCAAAAACTGGATCCGAAGCAAGAATCTCTCATCTGGCCTCGAAACCTTAATCCTGAGGATTCTCGGAAGGAAGCCAGAGGAAAAGCCAAGGCAAAGAGTTGGAGCGCAACCTTCGTCATGCCCGAGCACCCTGATCGCTACCGACTGCACCTTGTCGCGGTAAATGGCCTTAAAGAACGGGACCGCGAGAGCCATAGCCTCATCCCAAAACCAGATCAACGCCCCACAATTCGCCTTTACAGCCCAGGAGCAGCCCTATCCTCCATGATTCCCGGATCCCAATTCCCTCTTCGGCTTTTCTGTGAGGATGATTTCGGACTTACCAAGATCGAAATCTCAGCCATTCTCGGGAACGGAGCCAAAGGAGTTCCCACAATCCTTTGGAAATCTTCGGGCCTTTGGGAATCTTCTGGAGTCATGGACCCATCCAAACATTCACCTTCGCCCAAAAAAGAGTTTTCCCTCCTTCGCCTCAACACTCCTTCAAGCTATTTAAAAAAAGCCGAGAGAAAGCCTCGGGAAGGAGACCGCATCGTCTTCAAAATAAAAGCTTGGGATGACAGACGCCCTAATCCTCAGATTTCCGAAAAAACTGATTTTCGAATTGATCTTGTAGACAGGGAAGAACTGTTACGACGCCTGCAAAGCCGATTGAGAGAGGTAAGAAGGAAGGTCGAAAAAGCACGAAAGATCCAGTTCGAGGAAAAAATCAAACTGGAACATCTCCTGAGTTCTTTGGGGAAGGGGGAAGATCCAGGAACCTCTAATTGGAGCCAGGGGATTGGCGCATCTGAGATCGGCCAAGAACGAATCCAAGCCTTTCTTCTCAGAATCCGGCAAACCTTTGCTGAGGTCACTGAAGCCCATCTTCTCAATGGTTTGGACACATCTCCCAGTATTCCGACCGTGATCGAGATGTATAAGGACTATTATACCCAATTCCCTAAGGCTCCCTCCACCGATCCGGGCTTTCATCGCCGCCTGGCAAAGGCAAGGCAAAATGCCACATTGGGTCCCTTGGAACTTTTAGGAAAACTCTCGGACATGTTCCAGATTTCCGAATCCATTCTTATCCGTAGTAACCAACCTTGCAGAAAGGCCCTTTCTTTAGCCCAAGGGGAAATCTCGAGCTCTAGGATGCGCGAAGAACTAAAAAAGGCCCAAACCTTCCAAAGTCAAATCATTGAGGGCTTGGACAAACTCCTCTCCCTCCTGGAAGATTGGAATGACTACCAAGATCTTGTGCGCATGACAAGGCGCCTTCGGGATGCGCAAAGGGATCTTCTAGAACGATTGGACAGCAAACAGCCTCATCGAAAGAAAAAGATCCAAAGGAACAGATGAACCTCATGATTAAAGCAACGATTTTCGGGCTTGGTTTCTTGGCTGCGATTTCCGCGAACACTCTCCCCGCCTTAGCAGTTTTACAAGGGAGAAATGAGCAGGAAGCTTTAATCCGACGGGCAGAACGTCTTCAGCGGCAAATGGAAAAAATGAAAGTCCGTTACCAGAAAGAAGGCAAAAAAGAGTATGTCGTTCTCCTCGATGAAGGGCTCCGTTGGATTTCAGAGAGCCAGCTGATTCGAAAAATGAATGAAACCTCCTTGGCCATTTCTTCAAAAGAGCGAAAGGCCATTCAAGCAGCAAAAAAGGTTCTTGGAGACATCGACAAGCTTCTCTCCATCCTCCTCGATCGCCGTTCCATCGAAGACTTGGAGAAAGAAACAAAGGGTGTTGAGAAACAACTTCAAACCCTGAAGCGCCTCCAACAAAAACAGGAGAAACTCAAAAGGGCCATGAAAAAGCTCCGTGATGCTTCCCAAACCCAAGAAGAGGCAAGGATCACTGAGCATCTAAAGGAGTTAGCAGAGAGAGAAAGAGACGAGGCCCGAAAAAACGCAGCACGAGCGGGCTTTCTTCAACGCTTTTTAGAACAAGCCTTGGACGAAGTCCAAAACATGCAAAAAGCAAGTCAAGAGATCCAAAAGCAGATTCAAAGACCACAAGAAGAAAGTAAAAACTCGTCGGGCCTCAATGCCATCCAACTTTTTCGAAAGACTCAAAAAGAAATCGCGAGGCTGGAAGTGGCAAGGAGTCTCGAGAAGGCGATCAAAGATCTTGCCGGGCAGCCTCAAAAACCTGGGAGCCACATCCCCTTTTCTTTGCAATCCGCAAACCGGCAAATGCAGAACCTAGATGAATCCTTTCCAGAAGGACTCTCTAAGCAAGAGAAGCAAAAATGGGAATCTCTTCTTTCCAAGGCGCAGAAGGAAGGTAAGCCTTCAGCGCAAACTCGAAAAGAACTCCGGCAGTTTTTAGAAAGCTTTGCGAACCAATCACGGGAAATGCGAAATGAACTCTCACGAAGATCGGAATCTTTAAGCAAAAAAACCGAAAGGAAAAAGGTCAAACGAGCCCTAAAAAATGCATCCGATTACCTAAGAAAATCAGCACAGGATGTATCGAAGAAAGAAGCCCTTCTCCAGACAGGAAAAGCTCTCCAAGAACTTATGGACGCCCTTGCTGCTTCTGCCATCCGACCCGTTAAAGAAAGAGCAGAGGAATTGAAGCAGAAAGCCGAGACCCTGGTAGACGGGCTGGAGATGCAAAAGCCCAAGAAAGAGCTTCACCTTGAGAAGGCTATGGCTGCCTTGAAAGAAGCTTCCCGTAAAGCCGACAAAATGGCCCAAGCTTCCCCCCCAAAAAATTGGGGAACCCAGGCAAAGGACCTTTCCCAGGCTTTAGATAAAGCTTCGTTGTCCCTAAAAAAATCTTTAGAGATCCTGAAGAAACGAGTGGCGGGAAAGGCTGAAGAAGGGGCCAGGGACCAGGAAAATTTAAAAAAGCAATTGGATAAAATCGCTAAGGCGATTCAAAAGGCAAAGGACAAGGGCTCTCTCTCCAATGACCAAGCAAAAGCTGCAGAAAAAAGCCTTCAAGCAGCAAAATCGGAAATGAATAGGGCCCAAACCAATCTTCAAAACGCTTCACCAAGCAAAGCCTCTCGCAACCAAAATAAAGCGGCTGAAAATTTAGAGAAAGCTGCCAGGGATCTCGGCAGGCTTCGCAAACCTGGAGAACAAGCAAAGGCCGAGATGAGCCGCTTGGCAAAAAAGCAGGAAGAATTGGAACAAGAAATCCTTCAATTGGCCCAGCGTATTGACTCCCGCAAAAATGCTAAGGCCAAACAAGCTCTTGAGGAGGCCGCCCAAGCAGCCAAAAGGGCTAGAAAAGCCATGAAATCGGGACAGATGGAACAGTCTCAACAGAATCAGGATCAAGCTGCTAAAAAATTGGAGGAGGCTCGAAAAAACCTGGAGGACGAAAGAGATCGCTATTGGAGGCTCCGCCAAGAAGAGTTGCTCTTTCGCATGGGTGAAGAAGTTCAAGTCCTGATAGAAAAACAAAGGGAACTCAATCGAAAAACTCTTGACCTTGTGGGAGAAGCCGCCAATGCCGAACGACTTCCTCGGCGCTTGCGGACAAGGATCCGGGCTCTTGGTCGTGGTGAAAAAGAATTAGAAGCCCGGGCCCGCTTCTTGGCGGAAAACCTCAAAAAAGAGGGAACTTTGGTTTTTACCTTTGTCCTGGAATCCATCGCCGACGACCTAGCTGAGATCGGCCGTATTTTTTCCGCCCGCCGCCCGAGAGTCGATTCCTTCGTACAAGGCCTTCAGGTCGAAGTGCTGACTCGTTTGAAGATGCTCAAGGATTCTCTTGAAGAAGAGCAAAAGAGAAAAAAACAAAAGAACAACAAGAAACCCAACCAAAGCAAACCGAACACGAATGAAGGGGATCAAAAACCGAAGCTCGTTCCCGATGTTGCGGAACTTCGGATGCTCAAACGACTTGAACTCGCGACCAAACGGCGCATTGACAATTTCCTCCGGCTTCAACAAAGCCTTCCCGGAGGATTAGGAGAGTTGGAAACCGACGCTCTCAAGAGACTGGCCCTTCGGCATGCAAAAGTGTCAGACCTTTTCCAAACTTTCTTAAAAACACGGGGACTCCTCAACGGACCCAATGGAGCCCATGGCAAAAAGGGGAAAGACGGAAAGCGAGCCTCCGGAAAACAGGAGAAAAAGGACTGATGACTAAAATTAAAACTGTTTTTTCGATGACCTTCTTCTCCTTTCTTTTTGGAGGGGTCTTCTTTGGGATGATTACGGTTTCGAACATCTCCGCACATCCCCGCGTTTTGCAGGGAAATGGGCAGCCATCGGAGACCAAAGAACTCCTGAAAAAAATCCAAAAGGAGATGAGCAAGATCGATGAGCTGTTAAACCAGGCAGCCAATCAGTCCCGCACTGGATCCAGGGGTATCTCCGGTTCCTCTCTGCCCAAAGGGAAGCAGTCCGGAAAGGAACAGGTTCAGAAACTTCTCAAAGAAAGTTCCTCGAGCAATAGCAAGGTCATCAAATTGATCGATCAACTCCTTGCCAAGGCACAGAGAGACTCTTCTTCCTCCGGAAGCTCCATGAAACCTCCCAAAGATTCCGGAAAACCTTCAGGCAAGAAGAAACCCAAGCCTGACAATCGAGAAAGGAACTCTCCAGACTTACAAAAACAAAAAAAACAGTCCGCCTCTCAAAATCCCAAGAATCCAAAGAACTCAAAGGAAAAAGCGAAGCTCAAAAAAGGGAATTTGAAACCCAATTCGGGGAAAACCGGCGATCCAAACAATGCGAAGGGATCCAGTAGGTGGGGCTTTCTCCCCCCCTATCTGCAATTTCTTTTCCGAAAAGGGGGAAGCCCCAAGGTCCCTGGAAAATATGAAAAATGGGCGGAAGAATTCAACCGCAATGTAGACCGCAAGAAAAAATGAAGGTTTCGCAGAGTCCCTTTTTCTTACAACTTCTTTCACAGCGGATTCTAATTGTATCCTGCGTTCTCCTGCCCCGGTTCCCAGCAAAAACAGACCTTTTGAAATGCGACTTGGTACATCAGGGGCAAGGAACTCCAAGAATTCCGAGTCCCCCTTTTACAAAAAGTAGAGAACTCAAGAGCCAAAGGGCAACGAGCCTCCTGTCTCCAAGCCTCCTTCGAAAAGCGAACCTTCTGGCCAAGGAAGCAGGGAGATCCTTAGCAGCCCTCCAAGGTCCTTCAGGAAAGTATTCGCTTAAGAACACGGAACTCCCCGCCCCGGTCGCTGTAACGGCCCTTTCTTCTCTTGCTCTCTTATCCTTGGGAGAGATCCCAGGGAGGACGCCTCTCGGCCCCAACATCGAAAAGGGGATTCGCTATCTCTTGGACAATCAAGACCGAAGTGGAGGACCAGAGCATGGTTACATATCCGATCCTTCCGACCGATATAGCAAAATGCACGGTCATGGTTTTGCCACCTTGGCCCTCGCTCAAGTCTTGGGCCAACTCCCCCATGAAGAATCTCCCCTTGTCTCCCGACAGGAACTCCGAAAAGGTTTGATCGATGCGGTTAAGCTCATCCAAAAAGCCCAGGACCGCACCGGTGGTTGGTATTACACTCCTTCTCCCACAGGCCACGAAGGGTCCATGACCATATGCATGGTCCAAGCTCTTCGAGCGGCTAGGAATGCCGGGATTCCCGTTTCCGCCGCTTGTATCAAACGGGCCGTCCGCTATGTGGAACGTTCTCAAAAACCCGATGGGAGTTTTCGCTATCAGCTGGGCTCCGATCGTTCTTCTTTAGCCTTGACTGCGGCGGCCCTCACAACCCTTGATGCAAGCGGTCGTTATGATTCAAAATCATTGGAGAAGGGTTTGGAATTCCTTCTGCTTTCACCTCAAGTTCGTGGAGGAGAGAAAATGTTTCAACTTTTTGATCACGAGAATGGGAGCCGATTTCCTTTTTATGAACGTCTTTACTTAGGTGAAGCCCTTTTCTTTTGCCGCGATCCCAAACCTTTTCGCCATTGGTATCCCATCCTGCTCCGAGGCTTGGAGAAGACAAGATCTAAAACAAGAGGAACCTGGAACTCACGCAGATACGGGGAGGCATACGCAACGTCCATGAATCTCCTCACTCTCAGTCTCCCTTTCCAATACCTCCCTATTCACCAGAGATAACGCTACTTTTTTGGAAGGCTAAAGAACCCGAGATGAAGGTCGCCAAAACCTGAGTTTTGAGGATGGCTTCTGGAGGAACGGAAAGAAGATCTCGATCTACGATCATTAAATCCGCTTCCTGTCCTTTCTGGATTCGTCCTCGAACCGCCTCCTCACCTGCCGCATAAGCAACTTCGGTGGTAAAGCCAGAAAGGGCTTGTGCAGGACTCAAGGCCTGACCTTCCTTGAGAGGAGAAGACAAGGGATCATCAGGTGAAATTGTTGTAATTGCAGCAAAAAGCCCACGGAAGGGCGAAACCGGTTCCACGGGCGCATCCGATCCAAAGCAGACTCTTGCTCTCATCCGCATCAGGGTTCCAAAGGCATAAGCCCCCTTCAATCTTTGCTTTCCCAACCTCTTTTCGGCCCACCTCATATCCGTAGTCAAATGAGTAGGTTGCATGCTTGCAACCACGCCAAGCTCCTTAAAGCGATAGAGATCTCTCATAGTTAGAACCTGTGCATGCTCTACTCTCGGTCGTAACTGTGCCCTCTGAGAAGGAGAAAGGAGATTCTGAAAGAGGTCTAAGACCAGGCGGTTGGCCCGATCCCCAATGGCATGCACACAGGGTTGCAGGCCCCTTTCAGCACTTGCCTTGATCCAATGCTTCAAAATGGAAGGGGATGTCACAAAAAGGCCTCGAGTTTCAGGACGATCGGAATAGGGTTGCAGCAGAGCTGCCCCCCGCGAACCCAACGCTCCATCCGCATAAAGCTTTAAAGCTCGAAATCGGATTTTCGCCCGTGGCCCAGGATCAAAACCACTCGGAACTGCAGCTCCGCTCTCAGGCATTCCGTACATCCCATAAACGCCCAATTTCCAAGCTCCCGAACGCTCCAAGGATCGAAGGAGATCGAGTTCCAAGGGGGAAGCCCCAGCCTCATGAACCCTCGTTAGCCCTACCTCCAAGCAACGCTCTTGAGCTTTGAGGAGATGCCGCTGAAGAGAGATTCCATCAGCTTTTGGGATCACTGCATACACAAGATCCAACGCCCGATCCAGGAGTACGCCTGAAGGCTTGCCCTTGGAATCCCGGTAGATCTTTCCTCCTTCGGGGTCCTTTGTTGCCGCCTGAATCCCTGCTAAAGCCAAGGCCCTTTGATTGAGGAGGGCAGCATGTCCCCCCACTCTCCTCAACAAGACAGGGTTGTCTGGAAAGGCTTGGCTCAAGAGAGTATGGGAGGGCATCTCGGGAGGATCCCAAAGGGTTTGATCCCAACCCCTCCCAAAAATCCATGCCCCCTTTGGGATCTTTGCGGCCCCTTTCTTAAGTCGGGCTATCACCTCCTCCAAGCTACGACTCCCTCTCAGATTCACTCTTTCCAGAGAAGCCCCAAGGCCTGCCAGATGAACATGCGCATCCTGCAAGCCAGGAAACAAATAGGCACCGGGATACTCGAGAACTTTGGTTTTAGGTCCCCGAAATCGAAGAATGGCGTCAGGCGAACTCACCGCCAAAATCTTTCCATCGAGGAGAGCCAAGCCCGCACCTCCACCCGCAAGTTCATTTCCCAGGCTAGGGATTCCCTCGACCAAGAGAATGGTCGATGCTTCGGGGGGAACCTGAATTCCAGACAAGGCCCCTTTTGGGGGATGCCGATTGGAGACCAGGCAGGAGCCAAGAAGAAAAAGGGGAAATAAGGCTTTTATGAGATCTGCTTTCATCAAGGATTCATCATAAGCCTGATCCTGTTTTATTCGATGCGGATCCTCTGCCAACCTCCGGTAGAAATCTTTCCATCCTCCTGGAGAACCCACACCCAATGCTTATTCCAGTGGATAGGATCAAAGGTCCCTTTAAGGGGAGGCTCGGGCAAACGCCCCTCAAGAGCCGACAAGACACCCGGAGCAGCCGAGCCACCAAGCATTAAGGTGTAAACGGCTTTTGGCCCAAGTTCTGCAGAAGTCTCATAGATCGACCGCCCATCCTTCGTCCTCATACCCGTCGGAAAAAGGTTCAAAAGCAGGGGAGTCAACTGAGTTAAATTGAGGTTTGGGGGAGGGCTCTTAGGATCTGAAGAGGTGAGAAGGAGAAGCTTAGCCCCTGGTCTCAAATGATTGGCTGCCAACCGGAATCGCCTCGGTGCTTCATGTCTGAGTTTTTTCAAGCCGAAACCGGAAGAATCCTTTAGAAGACCCCATTGCATACTCCGAAGCGCTTTTAAAGACGGGGGTTCAGGAACCTTAGTGTTTGTCCCGGAATAGACTCCCTCCCAAACAAAAGCCTTGGGCTTGCTTTTTGGGCCTGGAAGCCAATTCTTATCCATGAGAGGAACCTGCTTCCACGGAGAGGCGACCGGCATGGGTAATAAT
>JALSSW010000077.1 GCA_026984035.1 Planctomycetota bacterium | reverse complement strand
TGAGGTAAACTGAGCCCATGCTTCAATGGTAATTGTTCGGCCCCGCCACCTTCCCCTTCCCCAACGTATCTGTTCGGCGCCCCCACCCCTTCCATCCCAAAAACCCCTTGATCCTCCCCCTTGTTCCCTTTCAGCCAACCCCTAGTTCCCCTCAAACTCCATCTGCATCATGACCCTTTGCATCCTCTCCCGCTCTTCCCCGACCCGCCTTTTCGCCGCCTCGCTTTCCTTCCACATCCTCGGGATCAAAGTCTCCACCTCAGAAGCGTTGTTGGTGATGTCCAAGATACGGTCCCTTCATAAACCCCAACGAAAATCGTTTTTTTCAATTCCTGCCATGGATTCGGAGGAACTGTTAAAACGAGGCCATGGGAGAAGAAGCACAGCGGAGGGCGCGGGAGCGATTGCCGAGGACTTTTGGGCCTTTTTTTGATCGTTTTCCGAATTTGCAGAAGATTCAGCATTTGGCGATTGAGCCGATTTTGGAGGGGCGGGATGTGATTTTGGGGGCGCCGACGGCGGCGGGGAAGACGGAGGCGGTGTTGGCGCCTTTGATGCAGCGTTTGTTGGATCGGGAGGGGCGGAGGTTGACGGGTCCTTTTGTCCTCTACATTGTTCCGACGAGGGCCTTGGTCAATGATGTGTTTCGGCGGATTCGGCTTCCCTTGGAGAGGCTGGGGGTGACGGTGGGGCGGAAGACTTCGGACCACCAGAGTTTGGGCAAGGTGGCGCCGCAGGTGTTGGTGACGACTCCGGAGTCTTTTGACTCGCTTTTGGCGCGGGCGACGCGGCGCTTGCTTCCGGTGCATGCGCTGATCCTGGATGAGTTGCATGCTTTGGATGGGACGTCGCGGGGGGACCAGCTCGCTGCGCTCTGCGAAAGGCTCCGAAGGGTTTTGCGGGTCCAGGATCGGAGTCTTCAGACTTGTCTTTTGAGTGCGACGGTGGATAGGCCGGAGGAGTTGGGGGCTCGCTATGCGCGGGATCCTGTGTTGGTCAGGGATGCGCGCAAGCGCCCTCTCCGCGCCCGGATGGCTAAGGCAGGTTTTGGCGAAGTCCCGAGTGCGGCCTTTCAAAAGCTTGTGGATGGCCCCGAAGGCAAGCGTGGGGGTAAGGTCCTGGTCTTTGCAAATGCCCGGGCGGATGTGGAGTGGCTCGCCGAATCGATGCGTGGAAAGCTGCCTTTTGGGGACCGGGTTTTTGCGCACCATGGGAGCCTGAGCAAGCGGGTGCGGGAGCGCGTGGAGCGGGATTTCCAAGCGGCTCGCACGAGTCTTTGCGTGGCAACTTCTACCTTGGAACTGGGCATCGATATTGGGGATGTGGACTATGTGGCGCTCTATGGCGTGCCCCCCGATCTCCCTTCTTTTTTGCAGCGGCTTGGTCGTGCAGGGCGAAGGGTGGGGGATGTGGATTTTTTGGCCATTGCCCGTGACCCTGGCGAAACCCTTCGTTTCAAACATATGTTGAAGGCCGCCCGCGAGGGCAAGCTCCTGGTGGATCGCGCCCACTATGATCCCGGCACGGCTCTTCAGCAAGCAGTCAGCCTGCTTTTCCAAAATCCGGCCAAGGCCATCGCTCCGGCCCATGTCCTCGAGCGCCTGCCCGTGGAGCAGCGGCAGTATTGGAGCGAGGAACGCCTCGAAGAAGCCTTCGCGCATGCCGACCGTCTGTTTCGTCGCATGGGACCGGGCCACTACCAGGCCACCGAAGACCTGGAAGAGCGCTACCGCATCGGCAATATCCATGGGAACTTCGGCGGCGAAAGCGAAGTTGAGGTCCTCGAAGAACTCACCGGTCGGAGCCTTGGGACTGTCTCCAAGTCCGCCCTGGAAAACGACAGCGTCCTTCTCGGGGGGAACGCCCATCGCCTTCGTATCGGAGGGGACGGCAAGGTCTTCGCAGATCCAGGCAAGAATGTCCGCGCCTCGGCCAAGTTCAAGGCCCGCCCCGCGCCTCCCATCCCCTCTGCCCTCGCCCAGGACTTGCTCTCCTGGATGGGGCTGGACCCCGGGCTGATCTATCGCATCGAAGGCGAAGACCAAAGCCTTTTTCTGCATGGCCTGGGGACTGTCCATGGTTTCCTCCTCCACAGGGGAGCGGGAGCCTATGCCAAGAAAAAACCGGGCCGTGGCCTTGCCTTTGGCCTGACCCTCGAGCGCGGCCACCAGGACTTCCCCTCCAAGCTCAGCCAGGCCGAAACCCTTCGCCTTCTCACCCGAGATTCGGTCCGTCCCCTTTCCAGACTCCTCGGCTTCGGCCCTTGGTTTTCGATGCTCCCCCGCGAAGAACAGGAACGGGCTTGCCTGCGCGCGGTCGATCCCGGTTCTCTTGCGAATCGCCTCTCGTTGGCCGATATCGAAGAACTTTTCGACGAAGGGCTCCGCCAGGCGGCTCGTGCTCTTATGGCGGAGTAGGGGATTTGCATGGGAGACCCGTGGAAGACCCGGTGGAAAACCCGTCCGCGGGTTTTTTGGTAAAAAGGCTTCCAGCCTTTTTGAGGACCTCAAGATCCCCAATGAAACCTAGAGAATATGCCATCCTGAAACCCCGTGGAAAACCCGTCCGCGGGTTTTTTGGTAAAAAGGCTTCCAGCCTTTTTGGGGACCTCAAGATCCCCAATGAAACTGAGAGAATATGTCTTCCTGAAACCCCAGAGGGGTTTTGACCAGAAAACCTCCGGAGAGGTTTTCTACGCCCCCCGGCCAAGAATGAGATGGAAGATCCGTGGAAAACCCGTGGAAAACCCGTCCGCGGGTTTTTTGGTAAAAAGGCTTCCAGCCTTTTTGAGGACCTCAAGATCCCCAATGAAACCGAGAGAATATGCCTTCCTGAAACCCCGGAGGGGTTTTGACCAGAAAACCTCCGGAGAGGTTTTCTACGGGCCTTCGTCGGGGGAGTTCCTAAAATGATGGCGGTCGAGCCTCTTCCCTTCTTTTGGCCTTTTTATGGCACCTTCCTCTGACGAAACTGATTTTCTCTCTTCCCAGGTCCTTGTGCGGCGGGCGTGCCTGCAGGATGAGGAGGCTCTGGGGCTTCTTTTCGAGCGCTACAGGGAGCCGCTGCGACGGGCTCTTCGCAAGAGCCTGGGATCCAGGTATCGGGAGTGTTTGCTGGACAGCGAGGATGCGGTTCAAGATGGGATCCTGGCGGCTCTTGCCGATCTTAAGCAATTCGAATATCGGGGAGAGGGGAGCTTTTTGGCTTGGTTGTTGAGAGTTGCGGAGCGAAAGGTGCTGATGCGGCTGCGTCATAGGGGGCGTTTGAAGAGGGATGGAGGGCGAGTTGGGCATCTTCAATCGATCTTGGGGGAGGGGAGGGATCCGATTGGAAAGATGGCGGACCCTTGGGAGGAGGCGGCCGGGAGGGAGCTGGAAGAGAGGATTCGGGCCTGTCTGGAGAAGCTGGGGGAGCGGGAGCGGGAGGTGATTGTGCTTCGGCGTTACTTCGGTTGGAGTGCGGCGAAGATCCGGGAGGAGATGGAACTTGTCTCGCCGGGGGCGGCTCGTGCGCTTTTATCGCGGGCGCAGGCAAAGCTCGCGGTCCTTCTCGAGGAAGAAGATGAGTCCGCCTGAGAGACCGGACGAAAGAGAATCCTCCGAGGCTTTGGACCTGTTCGAGGCCTTTCTTCTGCGCTTTCATGAGGGGGGGCCGGGGAGCCAGAGCATCGAGGCTTTTTGCGAAGAGCATCCTTCGCATGCGGATCGTTTCCGAAAGTGGTGGGAGAGGCTCAGTGAGATTGGGGAGGTAGGGGATGCGGGGGAAGAGGATGAGGATGACCTTCCGGGTCCGGGGCGGCGCTTTGGCCCTTATTTCATTTTGAAGGAATTGGGACGGGGGGCGCAGGGGGCGGTTTATCTCGCCGAAGAAGTGGAACTGGGGCGCAAGGTGGCCCTCAAGCTCCTTCCTTTGCACCGCGGTTTTTTCCGGGGATACAAGGGTCGCTTTGCCCGGGAGGCGGAACTGGCCTCCAAGCTGGATCATCCGGGTCTTTGCACCCTCTACGGGCGGGGGAGTATCCAAGGGGTGTCCTACATGGCGATGCGCTATGTAGAAGGCCAATCCCTGGCCGAGAAAATCGCCTCAAGTCAAAGGCGCTTTGAGGAAGGGCTCGGCCTTCCGGGGCGCGTGGAGATCGAAGCCTATTTGGAGATCTTCGCCAAGGCGGCCGAGGCTCTTCATGTCGCGCACGAGTCGGGCTTGATCCATCGGGATCTGAAACCAGGCAACATTCTTGTGAATGCAAAGGGGGAACCGGTGGTTGTGGATTTCGGACTGGCTCGGGAGATGGAGTCCGACTCCTCTTTAACGGCGACAGGGGACCTGGTGGGGACCCCGGCCTATATCTCTCCCGAGCAGTTGGCCTCGGGCCGGGTCGTGTTGGATCGAAGGACGGATGTATATTCGCTGACGGCGACTTTGTTCGAATGCCTGACTCTGTCGCGGGTCTTTGATGCGGCGACCCGTCATCAGCTCTACCAACAAGTCCTGCATTCTGAGCCTCCCCCTGCCCGCTCTTTGAACCCCGCGATTTCCCGTGACCTGGAGGTGCTGCTGGCCACTGGTCTGCAAAAAGAAAGGGAGATGCGCTACGAAACGGCCCGGGATCTAGCCGAAGATTTGCAAAGGCTCCAGCGGAACGAACCGATCCGCGCTCGGCCCCTGCGCCCCCTCCAACGTTTGCACAGGTGGACTCGGCGGAATCCTGCGATCGCTTTGAGTCTCGCCGGAGTGTTCCTGAGCCTCTGCGCTGCGCTTGGATTCAGTCTTTTGTTTTTGACCGAAACCAAAAAGGCCAGGGCTGCGTTTGAAAAACTCTCGGACAGGGTGGTTTTGGAAACCTTGGTGAAGGAGGCGAAGGGCTTGCGCCCCGTGCGTGCTGCGCTTTTGCCCAAGATCCAAAATTGGATGTCCCGAGCCCAAAGCCTGATCGACCGGCTCCCTGAGCATCGGCGGGCCTTGGTCGCCCTTCGGACCCGAGCCCTTCCCTATGACGAGAAATCCAGGGAGAGAGATCGCCAAAGCCATCCCCGTTACGGAGAGTTTGTCCGTCTTTCGGAGATGGTCCCTTTTCTTGAGCAAAAGCTTCAGGAGACCCTCAACGGACCCCAGGCACGTTTTCTCCAGGCCAAGCTGCGCGCCGACAAAACAAAAATCCAAAACCTCCACCTTGAGTTGGATCGGCAGCGGAGCTTTGCCTTTGTTTCTTCCGAGGATCGGGTTGCCCATGAAGCCCTGCAGAAATTGGTCGTAGACCTCGATCGGTTCACTTCGAAGGGGGGGACCTTTTTTCGGATGAGCCAGCATCTGCATTGGTTACAACGGAATCCTCTCGATCCCATTCCCGGCTTCGCGGAGGCCTGGAGGCATGTGCGCAAACGCATCCAAAACAATCCTCGTTACCAGGGCAGAGAGCTTAGGGTCCAGGAGGGGCTCCTCCCCCTGGGTCTCAACCCCAAAACCGGACTTGAAGAATTCCTGCATCTACGCTCTTGCTCTTTTCCCTTCCCTCTTCCCCAACGAGATCAGGAGCGGGGAAGTTTTGACCTACAAGCGTCCCATGGGCTGATCCTGATCCTTCTACCGGCGGCGGAGTTTCAAACCGGTCCCCCCAGCGCTCCGGGGCCGAAAGTTTCCTTGGATTGGTTCTTCTTCTCGGCCTACGAATTGAACCGTTCCCAATGGGAGCGCCTTTCCTGGACCGCCCATCCCAAATCCATTCTCTTCGAGGACTGGCCTTCCAAAGGAGGAGAAAGCTACCCCGTTGAATCCGCCTCCTGGGATCAAGCGCAAGACCTCCTCTCCAGCTATGGTCTCGATCTTCCAACTGAATACCAATGGGAGTATGGGGCCAGAGGCGGCACGCTTACCCGATGGTGGTGGGGGAATGCCCGCCCCTCTCTTCTCGCGAAGAAGGCTCCCGATAACTTTCGAGATCGCTCCTTTGTATCCCTCTTCAAAGGCCGAACCCGGCTCCTTTGGAATGACCATTTTCCTCTCTTGGCGCCGGTGGACGCAGGGCAGCCCAACCCCTTTGGCCTCCACCAGGTCTATGGGAATGTTGCAGAATGGTGCCGCGACCCCTTTCTTCTCTCTCTGAACCTGAAGGCCCCCCTTCTTCCGGGCGAGGGTGTGCGCAAGATTCCCTATCTCGGTCTTCGGGTCATCAAGGGAGGGCGCTTCGATTCGAGCCCGCAACAAACCGGTTCCTGGAACCGCATGGGGAGGCAAGGCCATTTTGGGCACATGGGTGTGGGGTTCCGTCCTATCCGTAGGGTTGAGTAGGGGGGGAGCTGTCAGGTGGAGGGCTGGTGGAAAACCCTGGTGGAGGGCCTGGTGGAAAACCCTGGTGGAAAACCCGTCCGCGGGTTTTATGGTCGAAAGCCCTCTGGGCTTTCGGGAACCCCAAAGCCCCTCCTCTTCCAAGAGCACTTGCTACCCCAAAAACGCTAGAAGCGTTTTTCCCACAAAACCCCCGGAGGGGTTTTCTACGGCGTTTTCCCAAAAAACCCCCGGAGGGGTTTTCTACGGTTTTTGGGTGAAAACGCTTCTAGCGTTTTGGGGTAGGTTTGAGCTATTGGGGAACTTTGGATCTTTGGTATTCCCGAAAGCCCGGAGGGCTTTCAACCATAAAACCCCCGGAGGGGTTTTCCACGGGGTTTTCCACGGGGTTTTCCACGGGTTGACACTGGGTTTGACATGGGGTTTCTGTGGGGTTCTTTGTGGTGTTTTATGAATTTAGGTTCCTTGGGCCAACCGATAAGCCCCGAAGGCGCAGAGGATGGATAGGGCGTTGTTGGCGGCGAAGCTCAGGCTTCCGAGGAGGTAGCGGCCTTGGTCCAAGAGGGCAAAGGTCTCAAAGGCGAAGGTGGAGAAGGTGGTGAAGCTCCCCAGAAAGCCGGTGAAAAGTAGGAGGCGGAGTTCGGGGTTCAGGGGGTAGGCTTTTTGAGTAAGGGCCGCGAGGAGCCCGAAGAGGAGGGAGCCCAGGACGTTGACGCTGAGAGTGCCGATGGGAAAGTGGCTGTGGGAATAGCCCTGGAGGGGGAGGCAGACGAGGTAGCGAAGCACGGCGCCGATGGCGCCCCCGGCGGCCACCCAGAGGATGCGTTCCATTCTTAGTCCTCCCGAAGATCTTCGAGGAGCCGGAGGAGGATCTCGTTGACAAGACCCGGATTGGCGCGTCCGCGGGTCTCGCGCATAACGCCCCCCTTCATGGCATCGAGCGCCTTCTTCTTGCCCTTAAAGTAGTCTTTGATGGCTTTTTGGGATTTGTCGAGAACGGCCCGCACCAGGGGCTCAAGCTCGGCGGGATCGGAGATCTGGGCCAGACCCAGGGCTTCGAGAGCCTTTGCGGGGGGCTCGCCGGTCTTGACCATGTGCTTGAAAACTTTTCGGCCTGCCTGATTGCTGGCCTTGCCCTCCTGGATGAGGCGGCAGAGGGCAGCGAGGTCCTCGGGGCTGATGGGGAGCTTGCTGAGCGGGACATTCTCTTCGTTGGAAAGCCTGAGGACTTCGGTCATGACCCAGTTGGCGGTGAGCTTGGCTTCTTCCTGGCCGGGCCCTAGAGCCTTCCAGGCGGCTTCGAAGTAGTCGGCCGTTTCCTTCTCGAGGGTGAGGACCATGGAGTCGTAGTCGTTGAGAGCCGCTTCTTCCATCAGGCGGGCCTTGCGCTCCCAGTGGCGTTCGGGAAGCAGTGGACGGATTTCATCGATGTCCTTAGCCGTGATCTCGAAGGGAGGGATGTCGGGCTCGGGGAAGAAGCGGTAGTCCATCGCCTCCTCCTTGCTGCGCATGATGCGTGTCTGTTGGGCCTGGTCATCGAAGAGGCGGGTTTCCTGGTGGATGGCCCTTCCCTCGTCCAGGCAGGCCGCCTGGCGCCTTCGTTCGTATTCGAGGGCGGCGACAACCTTCTTGAAGGAGTTTAGGTTTTTGACTTCGACCTTGGTGCCAAACTCGGGGGCTCCGTGTTTGCGCAGAGAAATGTTGGCATCGCAGCGGAGGCTGCCCTTTTCCATGTCGCATTCACTGACTCCGGCGTAGCGCATGCTGCGTTTGAGGCTCTCCAGGTAGTCGTGGGCCTCCTCGGAGCTGCGGATCTCGGGCATGCCCACGATCTCGATCAGGGGAACGCCGGCCCGGTTGAGGTCCACGTGAGAGTGACCCTCCGCATGAATGTTTTTGCCGGCATCTTCTTCGAGATGAATGCGCTCGAGGGCGATGGTCTTGCCGCTGCGAAGACGCACCCCCCCGCCCAGGGCAAAGGGCAGATCGAACTGGCTGATCTGGTAGCCCTTGGGGAGGTCGGGATAGTAGTAGTGCTTGCGGTCGAATTTGCAATGTCCCTGGATGTCGCATTCTAAGGCGAGGGCAGCCAGGATCCCGAAGCGGAGCGCCTCTCTGTTGGGGACGGGGAGGACGCCGGGATGCCCCGAGCAGATGGGACAGGTCAGGGTGTTGGGAGGAGCGCCGAAGCGATTCTCACAAGCGCAGAAGAGTTTGGTCTTGGTGCCGAGCTGGACATGGACCTCCAGGCCGATGACGGTTTCGTAGCGTTCGGAAATGCTGTCGTGGTCGCTGCCGTCCTTGGAATCTCTGCGTGGATCTTTGCTGGGATCGTTGCTCATTGGACCGCCTCAGTAGGAAGTTTGGAATGAAAGTCCGTGGCATTCTCGAAGGCCTCAGCGACGCGGAGGATGGTTTCGTCTCCAAGGGCAGGCCCGAGGATCTGGAGTCCGACGGGGAGGCCATCTTCGTCAAAGCCGCAGGGCAGGGAGAGGCCGGGGATCCCGGCCAGGTTGGCCGGGGCGGTCAGGAGGTCGCAGAGATAGAGCTGCATGGGGTCGGCTTCGCTTTCTCCGAGCCGGAAGGGGGGGAAGGGAGTGGTGGGACCGATGATGACATCGACCTCGGCGAAGGCCTTTTCGAAGTCCTGCCGCAAAAGGGTCCGAACCTTGAGAGCTTTGAGATAATAGGCGTCGTAATACCCTGCGGAAAGGCAGAAGACGCCGAGGAGGATGCGCCGCTTGGCTTCCTCCCCGAAGCCCTTTCCGCGGGTCTCGAGGTAGAGGTCTTCGAGATCCTTGGCCTTTTGCCGGTTGCCGTAGCGGACGCCGTCGAAGCGGGCCAAGTTGGAAGAGGCCTCGGAGGTGGCGACGAGGTAGTAGGCTGGGATGGCGTATTGGGTGTGGGGAAGGCTCAGGGGAACGAGGGTCGCGCCGAGCGCTTCGAGGGTTTTTTGGGCGGCTTCGATCCGGGCGAGGATGGAAGGGGCGACTCGATCATCGAGGTATTCCTTGGGGAGGCCGACCTTCAGGCCTTCGAGCCTGGAGGGGGCCTGATCTCCCGCTTCGAAAGCTGCGTTGTCGAGAGTCCCCGGATCCTTGGGGTCCCTCCCCGCCATGGCTTGGAGGGCGAGGCCGAGATCCGAAACCCGGTGAGCAAGAGGACCGATCTGGTCGAGGGAGGACCCGAAGGCTGTCAAGCCAAAGCGGCTGACCCGCCCGTAGGTCGGCTTGAGCCCCGCGATCCCGCAGAGAGCCGCCGGTTGCCGGATGCTCCCCCCCGTGTCCGTCCCAAGGGTCAGGGGCAGCATGCGCGCGGCCACCGCGGCGGCCGAACCTCCGCTGCTGCCGCCCGGGATGCGCTCCAGGTCCCAGGGGTTTTTGGTGGGCCCGTAGGCCGAATGCTCGGTCGAGGACCCGAAGGCGAACTCGTCCATGTTGCAGCGGCCGATGGGGATCGCCCCCGCGTCGAGGAGACCCTTGACGGCGGTCGCGGTATACGAAGCTCGGTAGCCCTTGAGGATGTTGGAGCCGCAGGTCATCGGCTGGCCCTCGAGGCAGAGGTTGTCCTTGAGCCCCACCGGGACGCCGAAGAGGGGGCCGGGTGTTTCCCCGCGGGCGCGGGCGGCCTCCAAATCCTTGGCCCGGGCCTTGGCCCCTTCGGCATCCACGGAGATCAATGCGCCGAGGAGGTCGTTTTGGCGGCCGATGGCTTCCAGGCAGGAATCGACCAGTTCGCTGGGGGAGACCTCTCCTGAAACAGCCTTGGCCCGCATCTCCTTGGCGCTGAGTTGGTGCAGCTTCATGCTTCCTCACCTCCCATGACCGGCGGGACCACGTAGTATCCGTCCTCCTTCTCGGGGGCGTTTTGCTCGACCAGGTCCTGGCCCCGGAGCATCCCGTCCTCAGGATCCGCCGGGCAGTCCTCACGGAAGCGGTTTTTTAGGGCGACCGCGTAGGGGCTGGCCTCGACACCCTCCGTGTTGACTTCGGAAAGTTTCTCAAAATAGGCCAGAATCTTGGTCAATTGGGTGCCGAGCCGTTCTTTTTCGCCCGGATCCAGTTCCAGGCGGGCGAGCGCGGCCAGCTTTTCGATAGGGGGAAGTTCGACCTTGTCCAAAACGGGCCTCCGGGGTCCAGATCCTGCCGGGCCTCTGAGGGACCCGGAAAACGAGCGGAAGATCATAGCGAAGTGGAGAGCTGCTTCGAGCATGGGATGGGGATTTCCGGCCGAGAATTCGAGATCTTCGAAAAAAGGCCAAGGGAATCTTCTCGGTCCTCCCCGCTGAGGGGTAGAATCCGCCGCTGCCGCATTTCGCAGGCACCACATCTATGGAAGCAACACCGGAACTCGTCGTCATCGGCCTGACCTGCAACCTGGTCGGCATCTTTCTCCTCGCGAACTCCATCATTTTCAGGAGTCCGCGGAGGTTGATCGAAGAGTTCTTCGGCGTGGACCGCGGCTCCCTGCGTCCCCTGCGCGACTACATCCTCAACAAAATCCAGGTCGTGATCGGCTTCTTGTTTTTGACCGCAGGGTTTCTGCTCCAAGGCCTCTGGGCCTGGTCCCAGATCGAAGAAGCCGCTCTCGTCCTTGGGATCTGCGGCGCCCTGGTCGCCTTTGCCTTCGGGGTCTATTTTGTCGGGGCGATTTATTCGCGCCGCTCCTTTCGGAAACATTTGAGCGAGTTCTTTCGACAAAACCCCTTCCCCTTTGAAAAGAATATGCGGCTGACCAAGCAGATCGGCCGCGTCTTCGGAATCGAAGAAAGCCCCGACGATTCTGTCGAGGACTACGCCGCCAAAGTCGCCCGCGCCCTCGGCATCGACCCCAAGGACCGCAAGGGCCAGGGACCCGAGCGCTCCATCCGCCAACGCATGATCCGAGAAATGGCCCCCGAACCCCGGCAGTCAGCCGAGTAGGGCAGGAAGAAGTCTAAAAAAGCTCAAAGAAGCTCAAAAAAGACGCCAAAAGAGTTCTGCCCAAGTGCTTCTTTCTCCGTCTCCTCTTCCATGGATAGGAGACTTTGCAGAATTTGGGGCCGGTGGCTGCGTCAAAGTTTGGAAGAACTCCTGTTTGTGCGGGTGTGCCCGGGCTGTGGGACTCGGGGAGGGCCAGGGGAAGGAGGGCTTTGCCTTCTCTGCAAGGCTGGGCTCCATGTCTATGACGCAGGTTCAGGGCCAGGCCCGGGGCGTCTCCCCTGGACCCATGCCCTCTGGGAATACAGGGGGACCGGCGGCCGGATGGTCCGCCGCGCCAAGTTTGCCCACGCTCCCTGCACCTTGGGGTTTCTGGCCCAGGGCATGGCCCGCTCCATCAAGGCCTCTGCCATGCCCTGCGGGCCGATGCGGGGTCCATGGCTCCTCGTCCCGGTGCCTCTCAGTCCCCGAAAAAAACGAAGGCGCGGTTTCAATCAGGCCGAAGAACTGGCCCGCCTCCTCGCCCCCCGCCTAGGCTGGGACCTCGGCCCCAAAACCCTCCGCCGCCTCCGCGACACCCCCCCGCTCGGCCAGGGCACAAAGAAAGAACGCGAATCCCTCCTCCGGGGCGCATTCGGTCTGGGCGCCTTCGGCACCTGGGCGGTCAAAGGCCGCAGGATCCTATTGATCGACGACGTGATCACCACCGGCGCGACCATGCGCGCCTGTGCCTCCATCCTCTTGGGCGCCGGAGCGGCCCGCATCCAAGGGCTCGCGGCCTGCGCAGCGGGGGGGGTGTAAGTGGGGCTTACATCCTTTCAGGAGTCTGTTGTCGAAGGTCGAAAGAATACAGAGATAAGATTTCAGGATGGGAAATGATTTAACGAGAAATCACTTTTTTCTTTAAAGATCCTTGTTACCCCACTTTTCAATAAACAAAAACCATGGTAGTTTTCTTTGAGTTCTCTTTTTGAGAACTTTCCCATTTCCCATTCACCTTTAACCAAAAAAGGAGCCTGAAATGGTATCCAACCCCTTAGTCTCTTCTACAGAGCCCAGAGCCCAGAGCCCAGAGCCCAGGAAAAGTATCCTTTCCTAAATTCTTCCTTTTTTCTCTTCCTTTTTTTGCTTCTGTTTGCCCTGAAACCTCCCCTTGATGCTCAAACACAGAGGACGAACTTCGCCTTTTACGTTTACGTTGATCCCAACTATGGGGATGATACTTTGGCAATGTCCCAAAACCCCAACCCCCAGAAAACCGTGGGGAACCGTCCTCTTTCTCAACACATAAGTAATTTTACGCTGTTACCCGGCTACCTGCAGCATGCTCCCTATTCTTTTAAGACGGTTGGCCAAGCCTTAAATTGGCTTCGCACTACCTTCCCTTCTACTTCCGGAAAATACCTCCCCTGGACCAACCCCCAAACCAACAAAACCATTCAGTATCTTGTGATCCAATGCCTTCCAGGTCTTTATGGTCCAACCCTTGGTCCCAGCTTGGTCACGGATCCCTATTCGGGAATGAATTGGAATGGCGAAACTTTCCCCTTAGAGATTCCTCAAAGGGTTTCTCTCCAAGGGGCCTCGGCTTTGGATACCATTTTTGATGCCCGAAGCAAAGAAACAGGAGGAACCAATACCTCTATTCTTCGAATTCATTGGACCAATCCCTTGGATGGTCATGAATTTCAATACACCTTTGTAGACAATCTGACCCTTAGGGGAGCTAGGGGAGACGGGACCATCGGTGCAGGGGGTGCTAGGACCGGAGCGGCTATTTTAATTGACGATGAAGCTCCCGCGAACCCCTCGATCACGAATTGTATTTTTACAGACAATACCGTCGGAATTGGGATTTGGTCGGATCGTAAAGAGCCGAATATGATTCTTCATCAGCCGATCATTGCGAATAACACCTTTGCTTGGAATCAAGTAGGTCTATGGAATGGCTCTTCTTACGACACGCCCAGCAAGGGTCGCAACAAGCCCATTGTGATCAATAACATTTTTGATACCGCAGTAGACTCAGTGCGGGCAAGTGCGACCACGGGGTTTAACCTAATCATAGGTGTTTCTGCCTTTGAAGGCTTAGATGTGAGCGACCGTCTTATTTCGAGTCGCAATGGTGCTTCCTTGAATGTGGACTCCAATGCTTACGAAATTTCAACTCCCAGGCGGACGAATTTAGGTGATATCCTCACAGCCCCCCCCCTTTCTTGGCCCAGGACGACTTCAAGGTCTTCAGGGGGACCCTATAACCCGGTTGTTCAGATTCAGGCTTATACCCAACCTGGAGCAGCCTATGGATCCCCTAGTGCTGGTCGTCGAGTCCTTTACATCAATGATGCTTTTTGGCGTCACGTCCTTCCACATGTACGCCAAGTTTCCCAAAGTGATTTCAGGATTGCTCCCTATGCGGAATCCACTTCCGGTTGGGGGGTCAACCCGCTGATCAATGCTGGGGTGGACTTTGGGTATAATTCGGCAGCTCGCCAGCCCATTTGGACTGGGTTGATTATTTTTGGAAATGGTCGTTCTCTTACCCAAGCTCCCGGTTTGCCTCCTGCTGCTGCCATCTCCGGTCCCGAGGACATCGCCCAACTTAATGGCTGGGATTGGGATATGGATGGCCATGGAAATCCCCGGATTGCAGATCGAAGATTCGCCACAAAAAGACCCAGTAATCCCAGCGATTCACGCATTGATTTGGGTGCCGACGAATCCGGGGAACTCACCATCAGCGGTTTCCTAACCAATACACGGATTTTTTCTAGGCAGCACATTTCGGTGGCGGCAAACACTGCGGGTTTTCCCAAAAGTGATGGCCTCTATTTCTTCAATATCTACCATGGCGTGGGAAACCCCAACAATATTTACGATCGTCCCTGGTACAACTTTCTTGCAGATATTAAATATACCACTCCTTTTCCTCGTCTACCGGGCTCGGAATGGTTCAAACAGATCCTGGTCAATCCCTATGCGACAACCTCTAGCGTTTTGGGGAATTACACAGATGGTCGCTTTGATACTCGGCCTTATTCGGGGAACAATGGTCTCGAAAACCTCAGGCTATGGTTTCAAACCTATGTCCCTTCAGGAGGCTTGGATCCAAGGAAACCGCAACCTCCTTTCATGAGGAATCTGGCTTGTGATCTTTCACCTCATCTCGTCCATGATCTCCCACCCAATGTTTCAAATCCGGATCAGTGGTGGATCTGGTGGGGGGAGCGATTTGATCATCATCGTCCTGGATCGGGTTATCCTGGATATCGCCCGCACTCTCCTGTTTACGATGATATATTCAAAGCCAATCCCTGGTTTAACAACACCTACAACGTCGATGCTCAGTGGACGGACAATCCGAGTCTTTTCTACGATTCCCAAAATACTAAGACTTGGAACCTTTTAGGGCATGTTGCTCCACCTCTAACCCTACCTCAAAACACCTTGCTTGCGTCAACCAAGTCATACTTGTTCCTTAACAGCCTTCACGCTTGGCTTTGGTGGGATCCCGGGACCACTCATACTTACACGATTCTGTCAACCGGAGTCTCTGCTCCTGACCCCCTTCCTTTCTATACAGGTAGCGATTGGCATGGACTCCGCATCAACATGGAACTTGTCGCTCCCGATGATGCCTATTGGACCCAAATTGGAGTTCCCAGAAACAATTTACAAACCTTTTTGACGGTTGAGTCGGATGTTCCTCCAGTGGAGTCCTTCCAAGGAGAAAGTACAACTCCAGCCAAAAACCTGGGGATTGAAGGTAAGGCAAGAAGGGAGATGAAAGCATTCCTGAAAAAACGTGCCCTCGAACAAAGAAAATAAACAAAGTTCTGAGCTTGATCTCCTTTAGAGATCAAGCCGGGCTTTTTT
>JALSSW010000076.1 GCA_026984035.1 Planctomycetota bacterium | reverse complement strand
AGGTGTGGATCTTTCAAAAAATATGATTAAGAAAGCATTAAAAAGAGCTTCTTCTCTGGACTTCTTGGTTGCAGATGCAAGGAACCTGCCTTTCGAAAACGAAAGATTCGACCTGATATCGGCAGCCTCAGTTATCAATATTACTCCCAATCCTCCCGAAATTACGCGGGAACTCTTTCGTGTTTGCAAGGTTGGGGGCTGGGCTACTTTTCTTTTTCCGGTGGAGGGTTTCACAGACGAAGATCTGCTCAAAACAAAAAGGAAACTCAACCTATCCGGCTTTTCAGAGGCCGCACTGATCGCATGGCACAAGGCCGCCCCAAAAAAGAGTGTTCATGAAATCAAAGAAATCCTTAAAAACGCTGGGTTTAGTCCTTGTGAAACAAAGGGATTTCTCCATGGGATGCTCGCCTCGGTTTCTGCACAGAAGGATTCTTAGACCTAACGATGCTGAGGAACAGCCCTCGAGTCCTCGAATCCAACCAATCGATACAAGAGCCAGCTTTGTGCTGACTGCAGGCCCACAGAACACCTGTTTCCATAAAGCCCAAAAACGTCGAGGAACTGGGGATCAACTGAAACAGTTCATAAATTCCTTCAACCTTTCAAGGAGGTACTGAGATTCCTTGAAATCCTTTCTTTGCCGAACAAAGGAATTGCGATTTTTAGTACAGACAAACGTAAAGGGGGAACCGATACGTTCCGTTTTATAATCCAAGTCCAAGCCCATTGAATCGATCACCATGCGGAGATGCTTTCGAACTTCCTTGTTCACCTTGAAACGAAGGCTCCGGCTTTTCGGATCTCGAAGAAAGGTTTCCAGGGCCTTGCATTCTGGGCATGGACAGCTGAGCTTAATCACCTGCCCCCAGTGCTGAGGCTCAGGAACGGGGTCTTCCGTCAGAGACTCGAGACTCTTCACGCACCATTTTCCCAATCGCCGAAAAGCCCTCAGGGGGATACTGCCTGACACTGCCGAAGGTAGGAATGGACTTTTCCCTATGGCAAAAACCGAGGGGATTAAGACTTCTTTGAGAGGATAATGGCTTGGAGTGCACAGGGCATATTCCAAGAAGGCTTCAAAGCCTTCTATACGATCCAAGCTTGCCCAAGCCTCGAAAAGCCTCTCCAACATTCCCTCCCTCCCCGGATCTTTCGAGGAGAATCGGTTCTCGGCTAAGGAGCGATCCCAGACCATGAGAGTTTCATGGAGTTCATACATCAGGGAGACCAAGACTTTTCTTCCCCCCTTGGAGCTTGCAGAGCGAACCAGACCCATCACCAGAAGAAACACGGTCCCCAAGGAGGCTTTAGAGTTCTCTGGCCGATGGCTGGCCACAACCTGACGAAGATCTTGGTAAAACTCTTCCCAACCCCCCTTTTCCAAAAAAGCAGCCAAAGGGCGAGCCTCCTTCCCTGAACAATCCTCAGTTAAAACCTCCCGCAAAAACCTGTGGAGAAGATTCTTCGCCCGAAGATGAGCAAGGATTCGCACAAAGGAGCTTGTCCGACCCTCTTCTAAAGAGCCAAGCCCTTTTTCCCCCTCCCCTCCATCCCACTCTTGGAAAGAAGTGAAACCAAGGGATAAATCCTCCCATGTATCCAGGATCCTTTCAGCCAAATGCAAGAGTTCCGTCCTCTTTTCCTGGCTTTCTCCCTCCGCCACCCACCGCCTCACCATCCGATCAAGGATGGGGATGGAAACGGACAGCCCTTGGGAAGCCAGCAGCTTCAGAAACGACGCCGGTGGCCAGAGAACAGCAACACTCTGGCGATACCATCGCTCCATCGTGACCCCAATGTTTCCCGTCCTCTCATTCAACTGCTGGGTAAGGGGGAGATCCTCCCATTTGCCCCGAAGGATCATCTCCTCCTCACTCAGCCTCAGACTTCCACCCTCAAAGGAATTCCCTTCCAGGGAAACAAAGGATTCCAACACAGTGCGATCTTCCTCAAGCCATTCCCAATCCAACACATCCGAGCTTTCAGGAAAAACCTCCTTATCGTAGGGTGCGTGGTACTTCTGCAAACCTTCTGGTGAAGGCAGCCCCCCTTGGTAACGAACCAGAGTCGCCAGATGACAATCGTATCCCAAAGTCTTTGCTACTCGCCGGAGCACCTCGACCCGAGTCCGGTCCTGCCCCTTGAGAACCATCTCTCGCAAGGCCTCCTTGGTGTATTGGTGTGCAAGAGGAACAGCGATCTTTTGGACACCCCCCTCTTCCAAAAGATCCGCAAAGAGGAAAGCCAACTTACTCACTTTCCCCCTCAGAGAGGGTGGCTTGGCCTCCGAGGAGGGAGAAACTAAAAAAAGATTGTAAATCAAGCAAATCCGAAACCCCTTCCGAATCCTTTCAACCTCATGTTCACAATCCGCATAAAAAGCTGCAAAACGAAGCCCATACAGGCCTTCATCCCCATCAAAGGAAACCCTTTGCTCCTCCCCCTGATGACGAACCAGAAGCGCTCCCCCTTCATGGCGCGAAGGTAGTCCTAGAACCAAAGTCCCAAACATCCCCTTTTTCTTTTCGCTATCCCGGTGCCGAAGAAAAAATCCCCCCTTTTTGTAGATCAGCAACTTGTAAAGCTCAGACCGAATCTTTCCCTCAATTCCCAAATCCTCCCCCACCGCATCCACAAGATCTTCCATCCACCCTTTCCACCCAGGATTGTGAAACTGAAGCAGCTCGGGTTCGATTTCAAAAGTATCCCGGACCTTCGTATCCACTAAGGTCTTCTCCCCCTTTCCATAGGGAGCCCTCTTTGCCACCTCCAAAAGCTTCCCTACAACATCCGGTTCAATCGGAAGACCAAACTCCCCCACTCCCTCGACCTCCAGGCCCGGCAAAACCATTCCCTCCGTCCCGTAAGAACAGAACCGAGGTGAAGGAGTCAAAGCCCCCAACAGATCCAAAACCAGGTCCCCAAGGTCCTGCCCCTCCCAACTTTCCGCGGTCATGAAGTCCCCTGGTTGTCCTCAAAAACAATTTTGTACACCTGCCGTTCTTCGTCGATCATACTTGGGAGTTGGCGAACCAAAATACGCTCATCCTCCCAACCCCCGACCGTATTCCCGCCCTCGATCACCGAACCATTTTGAATATGGAAAAAGACTCTCCCGGTTCTTTTCCGACTCTTACTCCGAATCAGAATCGTTCTCAACCCTTCCCACGCTGGCCCAATCCGCCCCCGGAAGATCCAGCTTGTACAAACCAGGCTCTTTCGAAGGCAACAGCTTGACACATTTGCGAAGCCTCTCACGCTCCGCCTCCCCAAAACGATCCTCAAGTCTCTGGGCATCCAAGGGATCCTTGCAAACAGGAGCGACCGGAACCGGTTTCATATCCCCTAAGTG
>JALSSW010000075.1 GCA_026984035.1 Planctomycetota bacterium | reverse complement strand
GTTCGCCTTCCCGAGCGCCTTTTCCTTCGCAGCCACTGCCCTCGTCGGTCCCGGTCCCTGCGGAGGCAAGGCAACACGTTCCCTGCAGATCCCCGTCAATCCGGCCTTCTGTGGAAGAAAATTCACAGCACAGTGGTTCATCCTTTGCGTGAGCGGATCTTCCTTCGGCCTGGGTCTTTCCAACGCTCTGGAGATTGAATTCGCTTCTTCGTAATTCTTCCCTCCATCATTCCTTTGGACCTTCCGGGGAACCCCCTTCCTTCCCTGAAAGGTCCTTCTCGTACCAGGCCACATCAAGATAGGTTCCGAACTTAAAACCCACTTCGTGGTAATGGGCCGCCTTCACGAATCCCAAGGATTCGTGAAGGCGCACGGAAACCTTTCCAGGCAGGACAATCCCCGCATAGGCTCGGTGCACACCAGGCTCTTCTTCCAAAGCCTTGACGAGGTATTCCAAGAGGGCCTTCCCAAGGCCCCGGCCCCGCGATCGGGAATCCAAATACACCGAACTTTCCACCGAAGTCCGGTACGCGGGTTTCGGCCGAAAAGGTCCGCTGCAGGCGTAGCCCAAAACCTTCCCCTCCTCCTCGACCACAAACAATCGATAGGGACCCCTCCCCGCGAAACGCGAGAACCAAGCTTTCCTGGCACTCACCTCGAAAACTTCGGTATCAAAGGTGCATAGCTCATGGGCCACATAGTAATTGTAAATGTCCGTTAGGGCACCCAGGTCCTTACTCCTCCCCTCTCGAATCAAGGTTACTCCTCGCTCATTTTTTCGCAGAATCCCCTCCGCCCACCGGGAGGGACCTCGTCGGATTGGCGATGTCCGTCCTGGCATCGAGCTTGCCCGTCTGGGGATGGAAAGCCATGTAGGTCGTCGAACGACTTCCATCCTTGTGGATGTACCACCACCTCCCATGATCATCCAATTCCTTTCCCACAATCGGAGCAAAGGGAATCGTCATGGGCCACACAAAGGGGGCCGGTTCCTTCACACCATTCAAAGGAGCCACAAAGGTCCCGTCAGGGAGTTTCAAAAACTTTTCAGGCCGATCTACCTTGTGAAAAATAGGGATCCCCCCGGCATTGTTCGTTTTTTCCTTGGAAGAGAGAGAGGAAGCAGGGGCTGCCTTCTGCTTGGGAGCCTTCAGAGAAAGATCCTTCCCCTTTGTTCCTGAATCTCCCTTGGGAAGGACCTTTGGAGAAAGCGCCCCCCCCTTATTTCCTCCCTTGGGGGGCCCGGAAAAGAAGCGAATCCCCAAAAAAGCGGCAAGAAGAAGGGCGAAAATTCCTAACAAAGTTCGTTTCATCCGAGGCTCCAGGCTTGACAAGGAGGGGCTTGAGGGAGAGAAAGGACCATAGTTATGCAAAGGATTTCAAAGGCATTCCACTTTGTTGTCCTTTTTTCTTCTCTCTACCTCTTTTTTTCATCCGTTCCATTCATGAAATCCTTCCAAGGGATTGCACAGTCCAACCAAGACTTTGCATGAACAATCGATCAACGTGGTGTTCTTTCAGGATGGTCCCTTCAATAGGGAAGCTTTCCTCTGGGATTCTTCCACCAGGAAAAGACCCCAAGGATTTATTGGGTCCTGACGCAAACACGCTGGCACCTTGGAAGGAAATCCAGAATGCTGCGGCTTTTTCCCATTTTCTCTTTTCCACAAATCTGTCAGGAGTTTCCGAATGAAAACCTTTTCCCTTCTCCTTGCCGCCGGGATGATCTCCGGCGCAGCCATCGCTCAAGGCCCTGTCCTCAACAGCTTTTCCATTTACCCCGACACGGGAAATGGATCCTCGACTTCCTTCACCTCCCGCTTCCAGGCCACTGCTCCTGCTCAAAAAGAGCTCGAAGTCTTAGTCCGCTACCCCAAGATGGGTTACGGAACCCTCTTTGACGGCAAGGTCGGCGGGGGCTCGGCAAGCATCGGGGCCTTCCGCCGCGTTGCCCAGGATCAGGATGCCGCGACTCAAGAAGCATGGCGCGTCATCGTGCGCAAGGACAAAGCCGGAAAACCGGATGCCACAACAGCCGGGCTTGTATTCCGAAGCGCTCCTTCGATGACTCCCAAAGCAAGCGGGATCCAGGCATGGATCCTGACCACCTCTTTCAAAACCCCCGTCGTCGTCCCCTCCAATGTGGACATTTACGTAGGCATGGAATTCGCTGCAATCACGGGACCAAAAAAATGGCCCCAAGACGGACAATCTAACCATTGTGCATCTTTTCTCTCCGCTTTACCCAAAGGTGACAACCCCCGCGCCGGAGTCCCGAACCCCGCCTGGGGCATCGTCCATGGGACCCCCCCCGTCGTCTCTCAGCCCTCCGGCCGCTGGCTCCGCCAATGGGTCTTCACTGCGGGTGCCGTCCTCCAGCAGGGTGGCGTCGATCCCAACAACACGCGTCAATCCCCCAAGGGCAGCCCCAACTACGCCTCCGGCGGCATCTATCCCGACATTTTGAACACAGCAAAAAGCCGCTTCGATGACCTCTCCCTGAGAGTCGTAGATGGAAACTCCAAGGCCGGCCTTGCAGCCATCCTCTGGGACACCGGTCGTGGACCCGGGATCGGCATCTCCGGGATCATCGGAAAATACGGACTCAGCACCACTGTCCAGGTGCTCACGGTCCTTCCTCTTGGGGCAACAGGCGTCAAAGAGATGACCATCCCCCTCGGACCCAAAACCTCACCGGTCCGCAGCATCTTGAAAGGAAAGAAGATCCACTGGCAGGCCTTTGTGTTCAAGAAAGTTGGCTCGGGATTCCGGACCGCCTTCACCAACGTGGCCACCCACAACTTCTAAACCAACCCCGAAAGAACTCTCTCTCTCTTCCCTAGGAAGGACCCTCGGGGTCCTTCCTCCTGCCGAAGCCTTTGGGCTTCGGCTTTTTTTTTGAGCAGCGGGGCCTGAGCAGAAAAAAACATCCTTCAAAGAGGTCCTCCTTCCCCTCAAACTCCCATCTGCATCATGACCATCTGCTTCCTCCTTGGTTTCCCGGGCAGGGAAAGCGGAAGACCCGTAGAAGACCCCGTAGAAAACCACGCAGAAAACTCCGTGGAAAACCCCGTGGAAAACCCGTCCGCGGGTTTTACGGTCGAAAGCCCTCCGGGCTTTTGGCATACCAAAGACCCAAGTTCCCCGATAGTTAAGGCCCTTCTCAAAAACGCTAGAAGCGTTTTTACCACAAAACCCGCGGACGGGTTTTCCACGGGTTTTCTACGGGTTGTCCACGGGTGGCGGGGCCGAACCGTTCCTTCGGGACCCCTTTCTAGACGCCTTGTCCCGACCCTGAATCAAAGGCAAAACTTGGGATCGGCGCGGTCTCGGAAGTTCCCCTTTGGATCCGGACAGGAAGTC
>JALSSW010000074.1 GCA_026984035.1 Planctomycetota bacterium | reverse complement strand
GAGGAAAAAAAGAAGGATGTTGGGCCTGGAGGCGCCATGCTTGGTCCCTCCAAGCTTGGATCGCCGGAAGGCCTGCCAATAGCCTTGAGGTGGGGGAAGAAGCGCAGGATAGGAATCGAACGAAACCTGGCCAGAATCCGCACCCTTCCCGGGAAAAAACCGATGAAGAAGGGATGCCGCGACCTCAGGATGGCTTGGTCTAAGGGGGCTCAGGACTTGGGCCAACCCACCGGCCAGAATCATGAGAAGACAGAAAAAGAGAGTCCGGCCAAGTTTCGCTGGGCGCCCGGATCCAAGGAAAAAGAAGAGAGCAAAAAGGAGAGAAAGGACGAGGCCTTGTTCCCATCGAGTCTCCGCAAGAACAGCCGGCAAGACCTCCTTGGGCGAATGCAGCACAAAAAGAATCTCACCTGGATCCAGGGGGCTTCCGGTTTTGAAAAGAGTCAAACCCGCGAAGACCCAAAAGGAAGCAAGAGAACCAAGAATCAAGCCGGAAATCCAGCGAAGAGGCTTCCAGGGAAGAGCCTGAAGGAAAACAAGAGGGAGGAACAGGACACCCGCAGGGAGGAGCTCGATGAGGGTCGAAGTCAAACTCTCCATTCCAAGGGACTCCCCCTCCAAGGTAAACACCAAAAGAGCTTTGCCCAGAACTAAGAAAAGCGCAAAGAGCAGGAAGCCCAACAAGGCCCGATTTGTCCTTGGAACTTCCGCAGCTTGTTTTCCTGGTTCCCCAGAAGTTTTCAACACTTCCCTTCCCCCTCTTCCACAAGGAATTCAATCCGACTTATGAGTTCCGGGTATTGAAGGGCTGTCTTGGAATACCCCATCCACCCCCTCTCCGTCCAAGCCTTGACTCTCTTCAGCTCCTCCCATCGAGGTTCATGCACATGGATCGGGAGCCTGCGAAGCCTAGGATCCTCCTTGGCAAAGGGAAAGGGGGGGTTCGACGCCCGCAAATCGCTGAAGAGACGGTCCGGACAGGAGTAAAAAACCCGCTGAAGCGGCCCTTCGGCTTCCCAGTTCAGGAGCCGCCCAATGCTCTCATGGATCAAACGATCAAAGTTTTGGAGGCGAAGCCGGGACCCATAGCGCGACTTGCCTTTGGTTTTTAAATGACTTGCCTGGGCCTTCCCTTTTCCTCGAACCACATAGCGTTGAAAGCATTTGTGATCCACAAAAACAGCATCCTCGCAAAGCCCAAGGGCTGAGGATCCAGCCCGAAACAAAAAAAAGGCATCGCGGCCCTCTATCGGCCACTCACTTTCCTGAAAGTTGGCAGACCAAAAGGGCAACTCCAACTCCAAAACCGTGTTCCCTGAAGGATCCAGGAATCGCCTCTTTCGTCCCTGTTGCTTACAAACCAACACAGCCTCCTCAATCTTCCCATTCTCAAGGAAAGAGAGTACTTGCGACAAACTCCTACTCCCAAGGGACCGCTCATCGATCCAGTCCACCGCCCCCCAAACTTGCTTGTCTTTGCACCTCAAAATCTTCTCCCTTGGACCAGGCTCAATCCTCTGGGAGGATGCCCCCATGAGCGAGCCATTCGACCAACAGTATTTTGAACGATTCTATCTGGATCCCCAAACGAGGGTTGCCGAACCTGAGGATTATTACCGATTGGCTCGCTTCCTCCTTGCTTATCTTGATTTCCTCTCCTTGGAAATCGATACAGTCTTGGATCTCGGTTGCGGAGTCGGGCATTGGAAGACCGTTCTCCAAACACTGGATCCAAAGATCCATTACATGGGGGTGGAGATCTCAAAATTTCTTTGTGAACAATATGGTTGGGAACAAGGAAAGCTCCCTTCCTACCGGCCGAAGGCTCCCTGCGATCTTTTAATCTGCCAGGGCGTACTCCAATATCTTGGGGACAAGGAGACTGAGATGTCCATCCATGCATTCTCGGAAATCACCGAGGGAGCACTCTATCTCGAGGTCCTAACCGAAGAGGATTGGAAGGAGAACTGTGACCAAGAGCGGACGGATGGCAATGTGCACTTAAGGGCCGGGGATTGGTATCGGACAAACTTGAAGGAAGCCGGTTTTTTAAACTGTGGAGGAGGTTTGTTTGTGCGGGCAGACACCGGGGTGGTGCTCTATGAGTTAGAAGGTTTATAGGCCGGTCCTTGGCCAAAGCGATCACGAGGGAAATCCGCCGACTTTTCCTACACACAAAAATGAACAAAACGAAGGATCTCGAAATAATCCTTCGCGGAAAAGCCAAGCCTTCGCGCTCCCAACCTTTCGGCCCCCGGATAAAAGCTATTATTTTGCGCGTCCTGGTGTTTGTGGTAAATAACCTCCATCTCAAAAAAATCGGGAAGGGTCGGAAGGTAAGCGCCAAGATCTCCTCGCATAGCAGTTTCAGCTTCCGTTCGAAGCTCCTCGCGCACTTCGAGGGGATGTCGGCTCAGAACCGAAGCTCCCAATCCTTCCTTGGTGGGAACCGTCCGGATCCCCGGCAAAAAGGCCTTCGCCTCCTCGCAAATCGCCCGATCCCCACTGACAAGAACAGAAGGAACCCCCATGGTTGCAGCTGCCAGGGCATGAAGGCGGAATTCGGAGAGGGGCTCACCATTCAGAAGAACCTCGGCGACCTTTGCCGAGGACATGGTATGAGAAAGAGGGTTTCCCTCGCTCCCCGCCCTTGCGTGATAGCCTCCATAGAGAACTGCATCGAAAGAAGCATCCAAACCCTGCACCATGCTGAAGGGATGACGTGCCCAACCACTGAGTAAACGAACACCCCGAGGCAATTCTTCACCGTTCAAATTGCGGGCGCTCGCATGCGCGTCCCGCACAAGAACATCCTTCACACCCGCCGCAAGAACCCCCTCACAAAGCGCCTTCGCTTCCAGCTGCATTCGATCCCGAAAGAGGCCATAGTCCGGATGGGAGCGAGTTGCCTCATCCCAAGAAGCCATTCCCGTGACTCCTTCAATATCCACAGAAATGAGAACTTTCACCGTGACACCGCCTCGAAGGCTGCTTGCAACTCTTCGATGATGTCATCCGGCTCCTCCAACCCAAGAGACAAGCGAATCCCCAAATCCTGGGTTGTGGGATCATCCGGGCCATAGGCAGAGTGAGTCATGGCACCAGGCATCTCAATCAGCGTTTTGACATGCCCCAAGCTGACAGCAAGAGTGATGCAATAGGCATTCTTGGCCAGGTAGTTTACAAAACGGATCGGAGGAGCCTTCTTTTCGTCCAGGTGGAAGTAAATCATGCTCCCCGGCATGAAATAGCCATCAGGGTTTCTCATTTGCTTTTTTGCAAGTTCCTTCTGAGGAAAGGATTCCAAACCGGGATAATGAATCCGGCTCACAACATCCTGCTCCTCGAGCCATTTGGCGACTTTTTTTGCGCTCTTTTGCTGCCGTTCCAACCGAACCGCAAGAGTCGGCAAACCATAAACCTGGATGGCCCAGGCAGACTTGGAAGCGAGACTGGCCCCAAAATCTTTTCGGAACATCAAAAGACTGCGAAACTCCTCGTCCCGGCAAATCACGGCCCCCCCGATCTCGGTCCCAAATCCACCCAAATTCTTTGTCAAACTGTGGCAGACCATATCCGCTCCCAAGAGAAGGGGCCTTTGCCCATAGGGAGTTGCAAAGGTGTTGTCGACCACAATCAGGAGCTTTCGTTCCTCCGGGCGGTCCTTGTTGATCTCATCAGCCAGCTCCCTCAGAGCCTCAATATCGATGAGTTCCAAGGTCGGGTTCACCGGAGTTTCGATGTAGATCCCCCGAGTCTCGGGTTTCACAGCCTCCCGGACTGCTGCCCGATCATTACAATCCACACGGGAGACCCCAATACCCAAGCGGGGATACCAGTTTGTGAAAAGTGAATGGGTGCAACCATAAAGGAGAGGATGGGCAATCAGGTGATCGCCCGTACAAAGAAAGGATCCCAGGGCTGCCGAGATCGCCCCCATCCCCGAACTAAAGGCTGCACAATCATCCCCCCCCTCCAGACTGGCCAGCTCGGATTCCAAAAGGGACCTTGTGGGCTCGTCCAATCGGTCATAAATATATACCGGCGCTTCTCCCAAATCTGAGATCGGCTCTCCAAACTCGCTGAAGCCCCTTGCGCCTCTCTTAACAGAGTCCAAGCGGTAAGTCGTCGATGAGGAAAGGGGTGGCACCACATGGTGGGAAAAATCCCAGCGGCTGGTAAATCCCGGCCCATGAACGAGCTGGGAACGCATCGAATATCCTTCTTTCTTTTTCATGGCAAGGCCATCTCCCTGTTCATATGGGTAAATCAAAGAAGATGGAAGCAAAGGCTGCATCCCATCCGTTTTGGTCTACCATCTGGTAGTTACCCGCTTTCTTCATGAACCTGCTTCATCGTGAGAAAACGAGTAGTTGCTAGGGTAGCAAGAGACCTCAAAGGTTCGAGAGCGCGATATGAATCGAAAAACATTTTTGTTCCTCATGATTTTTCTGGGCGGTTTCCTCAGCGGCCTCCTGCTTCTCAGGAATTCCAAACCGATGCCCCTAAAAGGCTTGACCTTGGCTCCCCAAAAGCGGATGAAAAGCGTCAAAAGGCTTCGGGACCCCAAGGATCCTCGGATCACCCCTGTCGTGCTGGCGACTCAAAAAGCAGCTCCATCGGTGGTCAACATCCAGGTTGGGAATTTAGTCTTGACTCGCAGAGGAAAGGTCTTCAACAAAAGAGGAGAAGGCTCGGGAGTCATCGTCGATGCTTCGGGGCTCACCATCACCAATTGGCATGTTGTCTACGAGTCCGCAATCCGGCCCGATTTCTATGTCCAAGTCACCCTGCGGGATGGACGTGTGTTCCCGGCAAAAGTTCTCAGCTCCTCCCGGCCCAATGATCTTGCCCTCCTCTTGATCCAACAACCCAAGGGAAAAAAACATGTCCAGTTTCCCCCCATTGAAATGGGAGATTCCGATGACCTGATGATTGGGGAGACCGTCTTGGCCATCGGAAACCCAAGGGGGCAGGCCAACACGGTTACCGCAGGGGTCCTCTCCGCAACCAATCGCACGGAGAGAGTCCTCCCCCCCGGAGAATCCAGACCTCGTTTGGTCCACGGGCTCCTTCAGACAGATGCTGCCATCAACCCGGGGAATTCGGGAGGAGCCCTCTTGGACATTCGAGGCAAGTTAATCGGGATCAACTCCATGATGCAGATCAACTCCGAAAACATCGGCTTCGCGATTCCTGTCAACAAAGTAAAAGAGGTCTTTGTCCAGGAACTCCTCAGCTTTGACAATTTCGACCGGTTTTGGACCGGCCTCAAGATCACGCACAAAGGAAAGGATCTCATCGTCAATGGAGTGGAAACCGACGGACCCGCCGCTCAAGCTGGAATCCGCAAAGGTGACATGATTCGAAAGATCGGGAATCGTTCGGTCCAGGATATGAAGGACCTCACCAAAATCCTCATCACCTTCGAAGCCAACCAGGAAATCCCCCTGGAGATCGAAAGAAAAAATCGATCCCTCACGGCAAAACTCATCCCTTGGGAACGCGACAAGGCGCGTTTGTTCTGGCTGACTGGGATTCTCGCCAAACCCCTGGATCCCCGTGCCGAAAGGAAGACCTTTGTCAAAGCGTACCGACAAGTCGAGAGCCTCTTAGGTTCGGTTCGCTTCACCCCTCTCAAGGTTCTCCGTATTCAGCGGGGAAGCAAGGCTCAAGATCTCGGACTCCAACCGGGTGACATCCTGGTGGGAATCAAGTATTACAATTTTTGGGATCAGGAATACGTGCATGTTTTCCAAAGGGGGGTGCCCGATTTGGTGCAACAAGTCGCTCAAAACCGAGGACGCTCTCTTCGCATCCTCATCTACCGAAACGGAAAGGGGATTTTGGGCGGGGATCTGGAGATCCGCTGAGACCCTTCTCCAGAGAAGCACGAATCCAAGAGGCCTGAAGAGCAATTGCCAGTCGGGTAGCCGGGTCCCAAAAGGGTCCCGAGGCTTTTCGGGCCTTAGGGGACCCTCGAAAGGATCGCAAAATGTTGCTCAAACACTCATGAGCATGGTGCGTCAAGGCCTTTCCTCCCCCCATCCCCAATCGCTGGATCCCCTCCAACACCCATGCCTGTGCTAAGGGATCCTGCGTTACGGAGAGACGGCCACCCACTTTGCGCCAGGGTCCGTTTCCCGAGGCCTGGGCACGTATAAAAGGATCCCGCCGCAGACCAAGTCGGTGAAAATCCTTTTTGATCCGCCGCAAAAGCCTTCGGGCCAGGGGATGCCCACGCAGCTTCGCCAAGGCAAGCGCTGGAACCAAGAGCCCCCCTTCGATCCAGAGGGGGCGAAAAGCTTTTTGCTCCTCCTCGTTCCGAGATTCGGGGAAGGAAAACCCCCCTCGAACATCATCCCAGGCTCGGTCCAAAGCATGGAGAACAGCTTCTGAAGATTTTCCAAAGCATCCTTCCGCCTTCCAAACCCTCTGGGCCATCTCAAAAGCAAGAAGGGGCCATGCAAGATCACGTAGGGCCTTTGGGTTCCACTCCGGCGAGAGAACCCAGCCTTTGAGTTCTTTCGCCACAAGGTGGAGAAAGCCCAGAAAAGAACGATCCCCCGAGCTGAGCGCCAGCCCCAAAGCTCCCTGCAAAAAAACATGCCCCGGTTGGATCCGATCTCCACCGTGCCGCCCCGAATGCTGCGCGGGCAAGAGCGACCTCCCCCCCGCCCCATCCCCGAGATCTCTTCCAAAAATGTGGCGGGCCGACAAATGCGCAAGCCTCAAAACATCTTTACGACGGAGAAGCAGAGCCGCCTCCCAAAGAGCAAAGGGCAGGTCAAACTCTCCATGGGTCCAAACCCTTCCCCCATCCGGAAACACTCGAGGAAAGTCCCCCCGATCTTCAGGGGCAGGGGGGGCGGCCATCAGGAGCTTACCGACCAGGAAGGGAAAGGCTTGGAGATCCAAAGCGGCCCTTCCGAACCTCAAGAAGCTATTTTTCCCAAGACCAAGCCGGGTGGAACGAAGCTGATCCCTCATCTCTGAGGGGAGAATCTTCCGGGATGGGGAGCTTCCCGCCATCCCCAAACCAATCAGGACCCAGGTCCTGTCCCCTTCCCGCAACTGCGCGGGCCCAGGATCCAGAAGTAAAGATGAGCCTTCTCTTTTCCAGCCTAGCTCGGAGGGGGGTCGTAAAAAGGAGACCTCCGATCCCCGAGGTAAAGGAATGCGCAATGGGGCCAAAGTCTGGGTTTCTCCTGCCCCCCAATTTTTTTTCCGGGCTGTGATTTCCAGGCAAAGCTCGAATCGGCTTTTTCCCCAACGGTAGAGGTCACCCCTCCATCGTAGGGCTTCCCCCCCTCCCTCAAGATGGAAACGAGGAATCCGAAGGCCCTCCCGATAGGACCATCCCTCAGCAGGGGGCAGCTGCTTTGCCCGGATTCGAAACGCAGCCGTCCCTCCCCCTCCCCCAAGGATCCGGAACCATCCCTTGGGGACCTCCCCTCGGTATTCCTTCCACCCTCGGATCCCCAGAGTACAGAGTTCCCCCACAAAAAACTTTCCCCCCTGCCCCCGAACCCGGCAAGGCCCAGCCTTTTGACGAGTCTGCAAAAAAAAGCGGGCCTCCCCAGCCTCCAGAGACACAAAGACCCCCTCCTTGTCTCCCCAGGAATGCTCTCTCCGTTCTCCCATGGCCCTCCCCAGAAGGATCCCCCCGGTCAACAACCCAAGAAAAGCACCAAATCCCAGCCACCTGTTCTTGTTTCCCATACAAAAAGAAGACGCTCGCGTCATTGTTTGGTCAGTTTTTTCCGTAAAAAAGAGAGCCACATCCTCCTCAAGAAGGGCAGACTAGGCATGAAAGACAGTGCTTAGGAATGGGCTCTGCCCGGAAACAAGACCCAATAGGAGACAAAACAGGAGAAGGGAGCAATGACAAAAGCCTTGATATTGATGGCCAAGGGTGTGGAAGAAATGGAAGCGGTGATTTGCGCCGATGTCCTGCGCCGAGCCAGTGTCGACACCCTCCTTCTTGGGCTGGAGGGAGAAGCAAGTGTCGAAGGGAGCCGAGGAATCATCCTCGGGGTAGATCAAGCCTTCCGTGGGGACGAAACCGCCGACCTTGTGGTTTTGCCGGGAGGAGGGGAAGGGGCCAAGCATCTCGCGGAAGACGAAAGAGTGCTCTCCCTCCTGCGACGCTTTGAACAAGAAGGGGCCTGGATTGCAGCCATCTGCGCCGCCCCGATTGCTTTGGTCGCTGCCGGAGTGGGGAAGGGAAAAAGCATGACTTCTCATCCTTCCGTCCGCGAAACCGTGGAATCCTTCGCAGGGAATTATGTCGAAGAAGCCGTAGCCATTGACGACCACCTGGTGACGGGAAGAGGACCCGGAGCAGCTTTCGACTTTGCCCTCGATCTCGTCGGGCTCTGCGTCGGCCCCCAAAAAGCAGGTGAAGTCCGTGCCCCGATGATGTTTGGATGAGGGCTCCCTTCGGAGATTTTCGGGCATTCATCCCGACTTTGCTTCCAAAAGTATTCGATCTTTGACCAATCGCCCGGAGTCCCATATTCTATGCGGTTCTCCGGGCTAGGCACCTTGTTGTTCCGCCCCCCGGTTCCCCTCTCTCGCTCTCTCTCCTCGAACAGGGAACCAATGCAATGAATGGACTCCGTGTCATCTCCACCTGCGTCATCTTCTCCAGCCTTGTTGGCGCTTCTATTTCCGCCCAAAGCAGGACCCTTCCTCAAGGATGGGACCAGAAAGAAGGAAACAGCGCCTCCTGGGCAGGCTTTCGCTTCGCCCCTGCCCGGGTCCAAAGCTTTTTCAAAGGGAACACCCTCCCCTTCAAAACCAAGACCGTCAAGGGCCTCAAGATCCGCCGAGACGGAATGCGCACGACCACGTTTCAACCCCACAGCAATCCCATCTCCATCACCCTCTCCGCCCAGGCAGCCCCCGAAACCTTCCGCTTTCCCAGTGTAGAGTCTTTCGACCGCAACCTTGGGCAAGACAAAACCCTGGTCCTCTCCAAAAAGGTGATCCTCTTTCCCCGCCTGGCTCGCCCCAAATCCCCCCCTGCCCCCTTCAGCGTGGACCTCCCCTTTGCCAAGCCCTTTACAATCACCAATCCCACGGGCCTGATCGTTGATATCAAGGTGTACGCCACAGCCACCCAGAACAGTTACTGGATGGCCGACGCAGAGGGACAAAGGATCTTCACCTCCCCCTTTGGTCAACGCAAAAGTCTTGGAGTCGGCTGCCCGCGGGATTTCTATTCCTACGCAACCCTCGTCTATCCCGGAAGCGGCCCCCTCAAAACCTATGGTTTCAGTCGCACAACCAAGGTCCGGATTGGGATGATCTGGTTCGGGAGCAGCACGAGCCGTTGGGGAACAACCCCTCTCCCCTACCAAATCCCTTCCACAAATTGTTCTGTTTACAACGACGCATTCGTCGTCAAAGCAGCCCTCACGGACCCGAAACGGGCCGGCCGCTTGGAAGTGAACTGGGGGACCTTCCTCCCCTTGGAACGCATCGCCGGACTTCAATTCCCCTTCCAGATGGCCGTCTGGGATCCGGGATTCAACCGTGTGGACTTCCGCCTCTCAAGAGGCAATCTCTTGACCGTCGGGAACGGCTTTCCCAAAACGGTGAATGCCTTTGAGATCTACACCTACCAGTCTTCCGTCCACAAGGTCGATCCTGACCGGAGCAAACCTTATTTCTACCGATACAGCACGACGGTTTTTCAATGTTACTAAGAGCCTGCCCGGTTTTTCGGGGAGGGGATCAATGGTGCGAGAGGGGGGAATCGAACCCCCACCCCGTAACCGGGAGCGGATTTTAAGTCCGCCGCGTCTGCCGTTCCGCCACTCTCGCTGATTTTCTGAGACTTAAATACAGGACAGTAAGCAAAGGTGGAAGAGTTGGTTCTAAAACCTGCGGAACTTGGCCCCCACTTGAGTTCCACCTAGCCTGAAATCCCGTGAACCAATCTCAACCCCCCAAGGATTGGACCGCATAAGCAACGTCTTTTTTGGATCCAATGAAAAGGGGGCAGCGCTCATGCAACTGGCTTGGTTGCAAGTCCAGGGTCCGGATGCTCCCATCGCTGGCCGCTCCCCCCGCGCTTTCCGCGATCATCGCCAGGGGGGATGCTTCATAGAGATAGCGAAGTTTGCCCCGGGGCCGATCGGAAAGGGCGGGATACATGAAGATCCCTCCCTTGAGAAGCGTCCGATGGAAGTCCGCGACCAAGGCCCCCGTATAGCGGGCTGCCCGTTTTCCCACAGGCGCTGTCCCCACTCGAAAGGAACGGACCAGATCGATCACCTTCTGATCCCACTTGCTCTCGTTGGACTCATTGACACTGTAGCTCCCCTTTCCTTCGGGGATGCGCACACCTTCCGCCGTCAGAAAAAACTCTCCAATGGAGCGATCCAAGGTAAAGACAGAGACCGAATCCTGTCCCCGGACGGTGTAGACAAAGACCGTCGCCGGCCCATAGAGAATGTAACCGGCCGCGATTTGCTCATTCCCCGGCTGAAGAAAATCAGCGAGATCGGCCCGACCCTCCTTCCCCGAGCGTTTGTGGACGGAAAAAATGGAACCCAAGCTTCCATTGATATCGATGTTGCCTGAACCGTCGAGGGGATCAAAGAGAACAAGGTATTTTCCCCGGTTCTCCGCATCATCGTAATAAAAGACATCATCCATTTCCTCCGACCCCAGGGCATTGACAGAGGGGAGGGTTTCAAAAACCCGGATGAAGATTTCATTGGAAAGCAGGTCCAATTTTTTGACCTCCTCCCCTTGAACGTTGATGGAACCTGCTTCCCCATGTTCGCCCAGAAAGCCAGCGTTCAAAATCCTTTGAGCGATCATCCGCCCAGCCAAACTCAGCCGGGCCAGGATCCGGGATAGCTCCCCACTGGCTTTGTGGGGTTGGGAGCGCAGGATATGTTCAATCAATGTCGGGGCTTGCATGCCACTCTCCAGTGAAGAAAAGAAAAGGACATAATTCCCTTCTCTCCGGCGGATTCAAGGGAGAGAAGGGATCTTCCTGCATAAACAAGCAGGAAGATCTCTCATTTTTCCTTGGAGAACCATCCTTCTTGGGTCCCGAGTTCTCTCGGGGGCTCAATCTCATCGGCGGTTCGATATCCAATCAGGAAGGCCAGACGCGCCACACGAGCCAACTTGTCGTATTCAATCTTATCGGGGGTGTCGGTGGGCATGTGATAATCAGGATGCTCATCATCACAAAAGAAAACAACAGGGATCCCTTTCTTTGCAAAATTGTAGTGATCACTGCGTTGGTAGAAACGATCCCCATTGCGCATCTCCAAGCCCAAGGCCTTTCCGAATTGCGCGGCCATGCGCCCCAGAGTAGAGAACTTGTCCATCCGCCATGTCGGAGTGACAGCAATCGCATTTTGGGGAACCTTGGCTGTGGACCGACCTAACATATCCATGTTAATGTCCGCGACGATCTTCTTGAGGGGCCAGGTCGGATGGGCCGCATACCAAGCGGAGCCCCAAAGCCCCAGCTCTTCTCCGGAGACAGCCAGAAACACGATACTCCGACGAGGACGAAGCCCTTTGGGAAGCTTTGAAAATGCTTCGGCGATTTCCAAAACCGTGGAAGAACCCGAACCATTATCATCAGCCCCGTTGAAAACGCTTCCATCAGCTGCCATCCCCAGATGATCCATATGGCATGAGAAGATTAGGGCTTCTTTTTTGAGTTTAGGATCCCGGCCCGGCAAATAGGCACAAACATTCAGAGCCTTTCCATCTTCATTCTTTAACCCATAGCGAATGGTGACGACCTTTTTACTCTCCTCGGCCACCAGAGATCCAAGTCCCTGGCGATCCATTTTGTCCAGCTCCTCGACCTTCATGCCCAAAAGATCAGCGATGTTTTGGGCTTCTTTTCCACCCAGCGTTATGACAGGGATCTTGCTTCCCCCGCGCATTCCGAACATCCGCATGCCTCGTCCCCCCCAACCCTTGCGACTCACCTTGGGTTTCCCGGGGAGAATCCCCATCATGTTGGTGGCAGAGAGAAAGGCAGTGGACATTTTATTCGTCAGAATTAGGGCCCCTTTTGCCCCAGCCTTCGCACAGAGCTTGCCTCGCCCCCTGACTGAAGCCAGGAGCCTGAAACCTTCGGAAAAGGCTTGCATGACACCACCTTTAACCTGCTTCTGATGCATGTAAAGGACCGCAATCTTGCCCTCAAGGTCCACTCCACGAAAATCCGAGCGCATCCCTCGTCCCAGAAAAACAAGCTTGCCTCGGACCTTTCGAAGAGCCTTCCCTTCATTCTTGGGCAGGCTCCAAAAACCATGATGGCTCAAGGCCTTCCCCCCCAAAAAGATTCCCGACTTGGGCTGCAGTTTTTTGAAAGTTACTGGATAACCCTGGTAAAAGCTCCGTCGTTTTCCCCTTACGATGTCCCCCATGGGAAGCAAACCGAAAGAACGGAACTTGTCCGCAAAATATTCGGCGGCCCGGATCTGGCCTGGAGTGCCGGTCAAGCGACCTTCCATCTTGTCGGAGGCCAGATAATACAGGTGTTTCTTGAGGTCAGCGGCTGAAATCGAATTCACAGCCTTGGGAGCCCAGGAGAGAGCAAGGGGCATTGCCTTGGTTTTTGGGGCCTGCGCTTTTTGGGGTCTGGGAAAGGCGGGCAAACTCAGAGAAAGGCCCAAGGCTCCCATGAGGATGGGGGTTAGGAAAAAGGGGAGCTTCTTATCGTGCATCTATTGGTTCCTTTGCAATATGGAGTCAGAAAGGGGAAACTGGGCAAACGCCTCTCAATACGACATCCTCCACAACGATTGAAAAAAAACATCTCAAATCTCTTCATCTTGATACTCTCCCTACTCCTCGCAGGTTGCATGGGGACACCCGAGCTGCCCCTCCGCCCTCTCCCCACGCTCAAAGATCGGGGGGATCTTGCTGAGTTGGGAGAGGCCCCCCTCATGCTCCATCCTGAAGGAGTCGAGATTTTCGTGGGAGGCAGCATCGTTCAGGATGAAGAAGGCCGCCCTGGATTCCAGTTCACCTTCCAGATCGAAAACCGAAGCGGGAAGGCCCTGGAGTTTCCCTGGCGACACTTTTGGTCCCGTACCGACCACGGACCTCGGAAACCCGCTCGGCAAGCCCTCCTGTGGAATCCTCAGACCGAAGAATATCAAAAAGCAACCCAGCGCGTCCCCCCAGGCACTCGAGCCCTCGTGGTCCTAAGAACCGGAGTGGAGGCGACCTTCAACCAATTCCATTTGATCCGCGTCACTCTGCATTGGAAGTATAAACAAGGTCACAAGGTTTATTCGGCAGCCAGCCGGTTTCGGCCGCATTGATCTTCTGGGTCTTCAGCCCCATACATTGGAACCCCCCAACGGAAATCCCAACTTATCCAAATTCAAATCCCACCCGCTCTTCACCCGCAATTCGTTTTTTCTGGGCAGGTGTGGAACGGGAAGGGAGTTCCACTTCGCCATCCTTCTCTTCAACATCCTCGAGGTTGACTGACATCAAGCTAGAGATCCCCTTGCGCTGCATGGTCACCCCATAGAGCATCCGGCAATCAGCCATCGTCCGCTTATGGTGGGTCACCACCAAGAACTGCGTCTGTTCGGTAAAGAGATGCAACACCCTCAGGAATCGCTCCACGTTGGCTTCATCGAGAGCTGCATCGACCTCATCGAGAATGCAAAAGGGAGAGGGCTTAACTTTGAATAAGGCAAAGAGAATGGCCAAGGCTGTCAAGCTGCGCTCCCCACCCGAGAGGAGACGAATGGATTGCAACTCTTTGCCCGGTGGTTTGGCATAGATATCGATCCCGGCTTCAAGCGGGTCATCGCTCTCCACGAGCTTCATGTCCGCCTTTCCTCCCTGGAACAACATCCGAAAAATCTCTTGGAAATTTCCTCGGGCCTCGGCAAAGGTCTCATCAAAGAGCTTTCGGGATTCGTCATTCAGATTCCGAATGGTCTCCATTAGGTTTCGGCGTGCCTCTTCGAGATCCTGGCAGTCTCTCTCGAGGGTCTCAAATTCCTGGGTGGCATGCTCCAGTTCCTCCTCCGCGCCCAAATTCACGGAACCCATGCGTCCCAGGCGATTTTTTAAGACCTCCATCTCTCGTTCGCCTTCTTCGGGATCAAAGTCTTCCTCCTCCCAAAGGCGGCATAGGAGTCGCTCCCCATCATAGAAATCGGGAGGGATCATTGGGCCTGCAAGCGAAGCATCCCGGATCCCAGGATAGGCCTCCAAGGTGACGGGAACGCTGGGTCCAAAGAGGGGTTCAGGCGTCCAGAGCCCATAACCTTGGACCTCCCCCAGAAGCCTCGCCAACTCAACACCCAAGTTTTCCCGGGCGTCCCGGTCCAGGGCTTCGATCTCAAGCTCCTTTTCACGGAGCTTGAGCCTCAGGTTTTCCCGCTCCTCCCGATCCTTGTCCGCTTGACGCTCCAACCCCCCGAGATGCTTTCGAGCCTCTTCGATGACCTTGTTCCGCTCGGAAAGATCTTGAGATGCCACGGAAAGGCGTTCCTGAACAAACCTCCCTCGGCACGCAAAATCCACGAGACTCGAACGGAGCTTCCTGACCCGAGCACTCAAAGCCACCCCCTCGGATCGAAGCTCTTCCACCCGCTTTACCAGGAGATCAATCCGGCTCCGCGTTTGCTCTCGATGCATCTTGACCAAGCGAAGGCGTTCTTCGAGCCCACGTTGTTCAGCCTCAGCAGTGGCCTGCCTTGTTTGTAATTCTGATAGGCGCTGCTGGCTTTCCTGGACCTTGCTTTCATAAGCGCGCACCTTGCTGCCCAACACCTCTTGGAGAGCCTTGGTATTCTCTTCCCTGCGATCCACCAGGAGGGTATTCATCAATGGACGACAAAGGGCCGCGATGCTCTCAAACTGATCTTCTTTAAGAATACGCAGCTCCCTTTTCCGATCTTGGATTTTTCGTTTCGTGTCGAGGAGAGAGCGCTTCAACAAATCGATTTTGTGGTCGAGAGCATGGATCCTGCGAGAGATGGCCTCTTGGAGGTAGCGCAACCGTTCTCTACGCTCCATCCGCTCCACAAGCGACTGGTCCAAGCCGGCGAGGCGTTCTCCACAGGATGCCTTTTGAGCGTCCAAAGTTTTCTTTTTGCTTTCCAGGTCTGTGATGGCCGCGCGGCGTTGGACCAAACCTGCGGCCGCCTCCGCCTTTCCACCAAAGGCCCATCCCTGGTCCAACACCTCGCCCCCCAAGGTCACCCAAGCTCGGTCCGAAGAATGCCCACCCGACTCGGCACAAGCCCTCGCAGTCGCGAGATCGGGAACAAGATAAAAGCGGGAAAGCCTCTTCTCGAGCAAGGGCCCGAGGCGTGGATCAAAATGGCAGAACTGCAGAAGGGGGAGCCCTCCCTCGGGAATCGATGCCAAGGG
>JALSSW010000073.1 GCA_026984035.1 Planctomycetota bacterium | reverse complement strand
TCGCCCGTGCTGCTAGCGCTATTCGAAGAATGGTTTTCGAGAACGGAAAAGAGGAGGATCCAAAAGGAGATCACTTCCTTGGGGGATAATCTTTTATCATAAGCTGGAATAAATAAATCAAGGAAACAGCCAAACTACTCCATAATATATAGTAAAGGCTGGAAGCAAAAGGGTCTTCAAGGAGAAAACGCAAAATTACAAAATTCGAAAAGAAGCATCCGAGAAAAAACAATATAAACGGCTTAAGATTAATTTTTAATTTTTCTTTAAAGCTAATCCTTTTTCCCCTCCTCATTGCTATTTTCCCTCGCGATAAAAGAGTGTCCCTCACAAAGCTAAAACCAACCCAAAAAGGATTTCGCCCTTTTTGAAGAAGAATGGACTTAACAAAAACCTCAAACTCAATTGCCCATTTCTCGACGCCTTCCCCTTGCCTTTTGGCTTCTTTCTCCAATCGCATGGAGGGCAGGCCTGTCCAAGATTATTTTTCTTCTCAAGAGAAAATGAAAAAGCCCTCCCCGGCAGGCATGATGTGTTTTTACGAAAACCGCATGCACGGAGAGTGCCAAAGCAATGTTACTAAAAGCCAGCTTGTTTTCCCAGGCCGCCCACCTGATTCCTCGCCAAAAGCGATCAAAGATTGTTGCATCAGGAGGTTACGATAAACACTTTAATAAGTTCAAAGCCAGGGACAGGCTCATTGCCATGCTGTTTTGTCACCTGTGAAAGGCCAAAAGCCTACGAGAGATCAACCTGGGACTTGGATCTGTGCATGGGAAGATCCGGCACCTGGGAACCAAAAGGGCACCCAATAAAACACCCTCGCCCATGCCAAGCTCAAGAGGAACCCCAAAGTCTTTGAGGAAGTCTTCTACTGCCTCTATGAGAGCATCCTCTCCACAACACAACACGGCCCTTATAAGCCCAAGAAGAAAGGGCGTAAGTTTCGCTTCAAAAACAATCTTCTAAGCCTGGATGACTTCATCATCACCCTTTGTTCTTAGTTGACTAGTCCCATTACCATCTTTCCAAGGGAGGCATTAAGCCTCCTCTCATCTTGGACCACGATGGGCACCTCCCTCGTTTCGCAACTCTTATACTTGCCAAGGTCGCAGATAGCAGCACCGTCAAATCCAATGACTTTCCCTCTCATTGCGTTCTCACCTTTGACAGGGTGTCCTGAAAAAATGGAGGGGGTTAAACGATACGAAAACCGCCATTGTGACTCGCTTTAGGGGCTGGGATCAGGAATATGAGCTTTTAGAGAGCAGGATTCCTCCCAAGAACTCAAGGGTAAAAGTCCACAGAGAGGAAGGGATTCAGCTTCTTGGAGTCAAAGCCAAAAAAGCAAAGCTTCCACCTGTCCCTTGGATCACGATTTGGGATGAAGAGCAGAACGATTTCATCGACTTCTTCACCAATCAGCGAACCTGGAATCCCGTAACCATTGCGGACATCTATAAGGAGCGTTGGCAGATCGAGTCGTTTTTCCGTGCTTTGAAGCAAAACCTCAAGGTCAAGACCTTCGTGGGCACTTCGGAGAACGCAATCGGAACCCAGATTGGGACAGCACTCATAGCAATGTTGATCTTAAAGTCTATGTGCTTTCGATCTCAAATCGGGCTCTCCCCATCCAACTTGGTGGCGATCTTCCGCATCCACCTCTTTACTTTTAGGGATTTACAGAAGTGGCTGGATCATCCGATTGCGATCCCGGGAAAAAGGGAGGAACCACCACCTCATTGCGGACAAGATTCATTTTCATTTACAAGGTAAACCTTGAATGCAGAAAGAATGTAGCCCGAACTCGTTGGAAGGATTCTAAAGGAAGCACAATCACCATAGCCCCCCAGTTGCGATGCCGATTCTTGGGACATCAAATGAATTGGATTTGCATAAATCTGAAACCCATCACCTTTAGGGTTCAAAGTCACATAAAAATAGATTTCCGCGGAAAGAAAAATAACAATCCCGCTAGCTTCAATTTCTTCGCCCGGGATCCCCGAAGACCTTAAAGAAAAGGATTCTTTTTGTTCCTGAAACCTTTTCACAAGAGTGACAACATTCGACTCTGCCTGACTTAACATTCGTCGTCTTCTCTTTGTTGAGGATCGATCAAAACATCCAACGAATCTTGGTTTCTTCCCCGAATAAGGATCCTCCTCGAACTTTCAATAACAAGGCATCCATCCGGAACGAAACACCGAGTAGGCTTCAAGTGAATCGCTCCCGAAGGGAGCAAGACCTCAACTTCAAGCTCTGTTCTCTTGGCAGGAGGGTGGAAAAAATGCTCAATGTCGTCCCGGTTGAAGATTTTTGCAGCCTGTTCCGCTATCTCCCAATGCTCCTTCTCTTCCCTTTTAAGCTCATCAACGCTTTTAAACCTCGGGTCAACCTCGATAATCTCCCCAGCTTTTCCTAGAACGATCATTTTCGGCGAAAAGGTCATTGGATCCCTCATAATGTTATGGCAATTACTCTCGCCCCTGGAACTGGGGTAAAAAATAGCAGTAATCTAACAGCAAGGATTCCTCCAATAAAGACAACTCCAAGTTCAGGCGCTTTGGGAACCCTGGTTGGATTTGGAAGAGAATCTGGCAAGCTCATTTTTCTAAGAAAATCCGGAGAAGGAAGGAAATTTGGCTTTTTAAGAAAAATGGGTACAGGCTTCGGCTCTGGTGAAACAGCGGGACCAAAGCTGCAGGCACAAAGAACTCCCTGCCACTTATGATGCGACCATCCCCTTCGGGTTGGCCCAACAAAATCTCCCCGAAAAGAAGTTTGGCATATTTTCGTATTTCCCAGCTTGGCACATCCAAAATCTCGACACCCAAGCATTCCATCTTCCCCAACGATAAAAAGACATGAGCCATCCTTAACAAAGAATCTCTTCTGTCGACGAGGAAGGTCATTGGGCCCACCTGGGACTTCAATCCAACCACTAGGAATTCCTGCCCACTTTTCTTTCCCACACAAACCCAAGGGGTCAAAACCCAAAGGACCATGATTTCCCACGAAGGAAAAAGGATTCCCTAAAGCTTTGCCATCTCCCCATCTCCCGCTTGGAATCGGATCCATCGTCAAAAACCGCCCCAGGCTAACGTTTAGGTAGCGGTTCCTGAAGTAATAAAAGCCCGTCTCCCCGTCCAAAAGCCTTCCTTGGTACCCATAGACCCCCGCCCCATCGATGGCGCTCATCGCGATCGATGCGCCGCTTCCGTCATAGGCATACCTCGCACCATAGGCGGCATACTCAAAGGCCTGCAACACCGCTCCTGCACTGTCCAGGAGTCTCATCGTGGATCCCTGGTGATTCTGGAGATAGCTCCTCCGGGTCCATCCGCTTCCTGCTTCCCAACTGGCAAGATGCTCATCGATGCCGATGCCGTCTGCATGGACTCTCTTTGCGGGGAAGCCTGCGCTTCCGTCC
>JALSSW010000072.1 GCA_026984035.1 Planctomycetota bacterium | reverse complement strand
GCGAGTTTTCTTCGAAGCCTCACACTTCATCCCATTCGTTTTGGGGATATCCTGAGTTTCAATGAACCCTCTTCATAAACCTCAGAGCCTCATTCTTTGCTTGGGTTTCTTTTCTCTCGTCGCTGCTTGTGGATCTGTCCTCCCCCCGCCCAGAGAACGCATCCAGGACCTCCCCAGCCTCCCCCTGGGAGCGGCTCGAGCCAAAACCAAGCAAATGCTGGAACTTGGGCATCGAATCCTGCAACAGCTCGACCCCCACCAAAACCTGGACCGCCTCGAACAACTCGAAGAAGCGGAAACCGCCTTTCTCACAGCCCGCCACTATTCTCCCAACGATCCCGCCGTCCACCTGGCCCTGGGAAGACTCTACGAAATCGACGGGCACTTAGAAGCCGCCCTAGCAAGCTATCGAAAAGTCCTCTCCTTCTCCGCCTTGAACCCAAAGGCCCTCCTCCACGCCGCCCGGCTTGCCACCGACATGGGTCAAGAGCGCGAAGCCGCCCGTTACCTCGTCGCCCTCAGGACCCTCCCCGGCATGAGGCCCAGAATCCTTGTCCTCGAAGCCCGTGTTTATCTTGTCCTCGCCAAGGCCGGCGATCAGGATCCCGCCTCCCGAAAAACCTACCTGGATAACGCCCAGCGCGCCTTCGGAGAACTCCAGGATCTCTCCCCAAAAGACCCCCGCGGCCCGGCCGGCCTCGCCCACTGCCTCATCCTCAAAACCATCGCCAGCAAAAAAAAGGCCCCTCCCGCCCTCCGCTCAAGGATCAAAAAACTCCTCCTCCAAGCCGCCCGTCTCGCCCCCGAAGACCCACTCCCCCGTTACAACCTGGCCCGCTTCCTCGAATCCCCCGCCGTCTCTGACCCTGAAGCCGCCAAAATCGCCTACCAATCCGCCCTCAACCGGGATCCCAAGCACCTCCCCAGCCTCCTCAACCTCGCCAACCTGGAACTCAGGACCGGAAATAAGGCGAAGGCCCGCCGCCTTTACAGTCGCGCCCTCCCTCTCACCGAGAGGCAGAGCGAGCGCGATTGGATCCTACGCTTCCTCACCCAACAATAAGGCATCCAGCCGGCCAAACCGGAACGGATCATTGAGGCTGCGCCCCCACAATTTCCAAAACCTTTCTGGCAGTTTTCATTTGGAGATGCCGTTCCCACAAAACTTTCTCGCTTGCTTCATCGCGACACACCAAGGAGACCCGTCCTCGATCCACCACCAGGTTTCCCACAAAAGCCGGGACCATCCGCCCCCCATCGGGCACCAATCTCCGGCTGAGCACTCTACGAAACATCCGACGTTCCGTCCGCACTTCCAGGACAGCCCCCTTCCCCAGCGCCCAGGAAACCCCCTTCCAAAAAACCTGGATATGGGTCGCAGGAATGAGCTCCACCTCGACACGATCCCCCCCAAACGCAACCTTTCCCTTGGAAAGCCAGGATTGCATCCTCCCCGAAACAATCAAATCAAAGCTTCCCTTAGGTGTCGGGATCCACTGCTTTGCGAGATTCCAGCGATAAGGCCCCATAAACATGAGGGCGATTTGGTCATCAAACACAGGACTCGGTGGAACAGGGAAAACCGAAACCGGAAAATCTCGACCGGTCAAACCCCTCAGGACGATGCTGCTCTTTTTTGTCCTCTCCATCACGGAGAGAGAAAATTTCTGACCCGGCTTTTGGAAAGAAATCCGCCGCTGATCCTGTGGAATGTAACACCTACCCAGAGGAAGGACACCGACTTCATAGTCATCCAAAGGCAGCAGGAAATGCACTTTTTGAGTTCCGGGTCCCAGCACAGCCTTCATCGGAACAAGCTCCCCCATGAGATCCCCTTCGCGCTTCAAAAAAAGTTTAGGAGCCTTATGAGGCCCCCGCTTGATCGCAGCTTGGACATCTAAAACCAAATCAAAGCGCTTTTCGGGAGCGACCAGGGTGACAGGGATTTCCGTCATGGGAGCGGATGCCGGAAGCAGGAAGCGCTGCACATAGGGCAAGCCTTCCTCCATTTGCGCCCCGGGACCCAAGAGGAGAAAGCGCCCCGGCTTCAGCCCTTCGGCCTTTGCATAACCAACTCCATTGGTTTTCAATCTTCGAACCAACTCCCAAGAAGCATTGGTCTTGGTCGGCATCCAAAAAACACGCACCAGAGCGTCAGGAACGGGAGTTTCCAAATCCTTTTGGCACAAAAACACATGAATGCCCCGGCTCTCCCATTGAGGAGTCCAGACGAATTCTTTTTTCCCCTCAAAGGGAGCGAAGAGCCGATAGCCCGAGGAAACCTTTTGGTCCACCACAGCAAAAACGCGCATCCAGACCCAATGTCCGGCAGGGATCTCCAAAACCGCTTCCCTCTCCATAGCCCGTTGCATCTCTCCTTTTTTTGCAAGGGGAAAGCCATGTTCAGGAGCCATCATGCTCGAAGCAATTGGGGCGGTCAGGCTCGTCGACCAATAGACCCTCCCTTTGACCTTCGCTCCCTCGGGGGCAAGGATTCGGACTCTAATCCTCCCTTTTTTCGACACACGTTTTTTTCGGTGCTCCTTCCCCCCAGGGCGGAGGCTGCGAGGCCTTTCTTCCGGAGCCTCAAATCCTTTTGCAGAAGCTGTTTCCTTACCCTTCCCCTGCTTCGCTTCCCCTCCCGAAAAGCGGGCAAGCTCCTTGCTCCCCCACCAGGAAAGACGAAAACCCAGGATGACAATCCCAGTACAAAAAAGGACTCCCCAAAGGAGCCATAATTTTCTCCCCCCCATCCTCATCTGCGCCTCCTCATTTTGTAATCCTGAGCTTGACCTGGTCGGCAACGGCGCTCAGGCCCGAGGGGCCGAGGGTCACGCCGCTTCCGAAAAAGTGCAGGCCCAAAAGGCGGGGGTCTTTGGGGATGCTCAGGCTGTAGCGGCCCCTGCCCTTGGAGGAGAGGAGCGCCCGGAGGCCGAAACTCATGCTCGCCTGAAACAGGGCATCGGGCGCCAGCGGCAGAGCCTGGACACCATAATACTTACGGCGCAAAACTGGGATCGCGGGGCTCTGGCCCAGGGACAAAAAGCCGAAAAACAGATGCTTTGCCTGCTGCGGCATCTGCACATCAAACGTAATCGTCTCACCCAGACGCAGCGCAGGCCGGTTGACCCGCAAGGATCCCGTCAAAAACTTCCAGAGTACCGTAGGGTTTTCCTTGCGATACGCCATCCAAAGCTCATTGCGCTTAGGGTCGAAACAGGCTCCATGGGGCCATGGAAAATCAAAGGCTTCGGGTAAGCGGGCAGAGGGAAGCTTCGTCAACTTCCCTCCCTTCCAAAGCCAGGTGCTCCCATTGGAAAACCTTCCTTGGGGATAGCGCGTTTCATTCCACCCTCCAAAAAACAGGCAGCCCCCAAGGCTGGGATGATATTCGATATAGGCAGCCTTCAAATTCGGGATCTGCGCCGATTGAAACACCTGCCACTTCTTCCCATCAAACTCATAGATCAGA
>JALSSW010000071.1 GCA_026984035.1 Planctomycetota bacterium | reverse complement strand
AATCGCCTTTTTTCCCACTCTTGCCGGGGAGGACTCCAATGACATTTCGGATCGTCCTCTGCTCGAGGATATTCTCAACCTTCATCTTCACAAAGGCCGCGCTTGGTCCCATGTGATAAGTCAGCTCCAAAGCCCCACGCCAGCCTTTGGGGGCGGTTGGGCCTCCCAGGTTTGCGAGGATTGGTTTGGCTGCTTCCCACGAGAGGGGCAGCCCGGGGATCTTCGGGAGACTCAGGGCTGCATCTGGGTTCATCCTCTGTGTCCCTTCGATCGAAGGTTCCCCAGGGGTCAGGGGGTCTCCGGGATACTCAAAAATATAAAGAGGGCTCCCCCGTTGGACGCCGTCCTTGGGGCGAAACTTGCCCTTTGGGTATGGATCCCCCTTGGTGAAACCATCATCTGCGGGGTCGGAGTAAATCAGGATGGCCTTTGCTCCATGTTCCTCTGCGAGCTGCACTTTGACGCCTCGAAAGGAGTGCCCATAGCGCACCAGCACGATGCGCCCCCTGACATCGACACCAAGGCTTTTTAGGGTTTTGTAGTCCTCCGGTAGTCCATAGTTGGCATAAACAACTCTTCCCTTGAGATCACAGGAAGGGGTATAGGCAAGGTGCGGGATGACTTCTTTGGTCTGAAAAGAAGCACTGTCCCATTCGAAACCTTTCTCACCCATGGGGAGTTTTTGAGGTTTGGCTGTAAGGAGGCTGAGGTTCGCGGTTTTTGGGCGGGAAAGATAGACACGATAGTTGTGCTCTTCGATCTTGAGTCCTGCCGCAAGGAAAACTTCTTTCACTTGGTCTGCGGATTCAAGGTCCCCCTTGGTTCCGGCAAGTCGGACCCGCGAGGTGATCATTCGGTGGAAGCGTTCAAGCCGCGTTCGGTTTGGATGGAACCTGGGGAATGTCTGTACTGCTCCCTTGTTTTGTGCCTGCAGAGGAAGAGGAGCGATGAAGGACAGGCAAAGAATGAGTGCAATTGAAGACATCGTTTCTCCCAAACTCCAAAAAACAAAGGAATCACCAAGCCGGTTCCCAGCTTGGTGCTCAAACGAAAATTCAGGGGGAACCGATCCTCCCAAAAACGGGAGGAACCGAACCTTTATGTTGCGCTGAGGTTTGCGGTGCTGACCTTGGCGGCCAAAGCCTGGGCCACTTCAATGAAACTCTTGGCAACGGGGCTGTCGGGATGATCGAGCGTCACCGGGCTGCCCTTGTCCCCTCCTGCCCGGAGGGCCGGATCCAAAGGGATCCTCCCCAAGATCGGGAGATCATAGGCCTTGGCGATGCGATCCCCGCCCCCGGTCCCAAACAGATCCAAGTGCAGCTCAAACTTTCCATCCGACAACTGGGCCTCAACCTTACCTTCAGGTCCGTCCGCAACCAGTTTGGAAAGATTCCCCTCGTATTCTCCGCGAACAATCAGGCCCGCCATATTTTCGACAATCCCGAGGACTGGGACGCTGACTTGCTGAAACATTCCAATCGCTTTGCGTACATCCAAAACGCTCACGGCCTGCGGGGTTGTCACAATGACCGCCCCCATGAGGTGAGTCTGCTGGGCCAGGGACAGTTGGGCGTCTCCGGTTCCCGGGGGGAGGTCGACAATCAGATAATCGAGGTCACCCCAGAGGACGTCATGGAGGAACTGTCGCATGGCACTGTGGAGCATCGGTCCCCGCCAGATGACAGGCTGGTCCTCAGCAACGAGGAAACCCATGGACATGACCTGAATGCCGCGGACGCTCAGGGGGATGATCTTTTTTTCGACCATCTTGGGGTTTCCTTGGAGCCCCATCATCAGGGGGACGTTGGGGCCGTAGACATCGGCATCCAGGATGCCGACCATGGCGCCGAGCTGGTGTAGGGCACAAGCGAGATTGACCGCGACGGTAGACTTGCCCACTCCCCCCTTGCCGGAGGAGACCGCGATGATGTTTTTTACGCCTGGGACCGCGTTTTGATTGTCGAAGGGGTTGGCGGCAGCAACGCTCGAGGTCATTTCTACCGAAACACTCTCCACCCCTTCAATGGTCGAGACAAGAGAATTGGCCTGTTCCTTAAAGCTTTCTTTCACCGGGCAGGCGGGTGTTGTCAGCTCTATTGTGAAGGAGACTTTACCTCCATCAAGGACCAGGTTTTTTACAAAGCCTAGGCTGACGATGTCTTTGCCCAGGTCGGGATCCTGGATTTGGCTGAGGGCCTTTAGGACAGATTCTTTTGAAACGGAGGAGGAGCTGGACATCTGAGTTCCTTGTGCTTTGTAGCTTGTATGCGACCGGAAGCCGGTGGGAGAAAAAGAAAAGGAAGGAAGGGGATAGATCCCTGGCGGGGAACTGTCAAGATCCTGCTTGTTTTGCCGCAGGATGGCATGGAAAAACAGAGGTCAAGGGTTGGGCCGTTGGTATGAAAGAAAGGGTTTTGGTTGTAGGAGCGGGTCTGGCCGGAACGGAGGCTGCCATGGCGATTGCGCGCATGGGGGTCCCGGTTTTGCTCTTGGAGATGCGGCCGGAGAAGATGACACCTGCCCACCGGAGCGGGAAGGCCGCCGAGTTGGTCTGCTCTAACTCTTTGGGGGGCACTGCCGAAACGAATGCAAAGGCTTTGCTCCAGGCCGAAATGCGCGAGGTTTCGTCCTTGATCCTTAGGGCTGCGGACAAGGCAGCCGTGGCTGCAGGGGGAGCCTTGGCAGTGGATCGGGAGCTTTTTTCCGAGTTGGTGGAGGAGGCCTTGGACGCCGAACCCATGATCGAACGCCGGATACAGGAGTGCGAGGAGCTTCCCGAAGAGGGTCCGCTTGTATTGGCTACCGGTCCTTTGACATCTGAGGCCTTGGCGGAACAGATCCAGGACCACTTGGGGGAAGCTTTTTTGGCTTTTTATGACGCTGCCGCTCCGGTGGTTCTGGGGGAGAGTTTGAATCATGATCTGGTCTTTGCGCAGGGCCGTTACGATCAGGATCCGGACTATCTCAACTGTCCCTTGAATGAATCGGAGTATCGGCGGCTCATCGAGGCCATGGCTCTGGCTCGAAAGCATGTTCCTCATGATTGGGAGAAGCTGGAATTTTTTGAAGGTTGCATGCCCATTGAGGAGATCGCAAGGCGAGGCTACCTCACTCCGGCACATGGGCCGATGAAGCCGAAGGGCCTTGTGAATCCTCGAACCGGGGAGAGCCCCTTTGCAGTGGTGCAGCTACGCAGGGAGGACCGAGAAGGTCGGATGTGGAGCCTCGTAGGCTTTCAGACAGGGTTGAAGTGGCCGGATCAGAAAGAGATCATTGCTTTGATCCCTGGCTTGGAGAAGGCTGAGATCGTCCGCTATGGGGTGATGCACAGAAATACCTTTTTGAATGCTCCGGCTCTTCTTGCCCCAAACCTGGAGGCCCGAAAGAGGGCGGGTTTGTTCGTGGCGGGAGTCCTTTGTGGAGTGGAAGGCTATCTGGAATCGGCAGCCACGGGCTGGTTGGCGGGGACCAATGCCGCACGGAGGGTTTTTGGCTTGGATTCATTTCTCCCCCCGAAGGAGAGCATGTTGGGGGGATTGGCCCGTTACCTGGCGAGTGCCAATCCCGAGAACTTTCAACCGATGAATGCAAATTGGGGCTTACTCCCCGATGTGCGCATCCGAGGTCCCAAAAGAGTCCGTCGCCAAAAAAAATTCGAGCGGGGTATCCAAGCTTTTCGTTCCGCCATCCTCCAAGAAGGTCTTTAAAGGCCGCTGGGGTGGGTGAGCCACTCTTTCACCCGCCCAAGGCGGCCAAGTTCCGGGCGCCAGGCGAACCTGGTCCCGCCTTTTGCGCTGCACGGGCAAAGGCTTCCCTGGCTTCTTGCCCTTTTCCCTGTTGGTACATGGCGATCCCCAGATTGTTCCAAAGATCGGCATCTTCCCTCTGTTGAAAGGGCAAGAGGATGTTCTCCGCTTCGCGAAACCGTCCTTCTTCAATGGCCCAAACCGCTCTCAGGTTCAGGGCGGGGATAAAGTCAGGGCAGATCTCGAGCGCGAAACCCAGATAATCCGCCGCTTCGTCCCCCGCTTCCTTACGAAGGAGGTTTGCAACTTGAGTCAGGACACTGGCCGCGAAAATAGGCCCAAACCAGCATTCCTCGAGAGCATGGCTCAGAGTCAGGCGAGCTTCTTGGGTCCTTCCCAGTTGAAACAGGAGCAGGGCTTCTTTGGAGCGGGCTTCGGTATTTTTGGAACAGAGGGCGAGGAATTCCCGCCATGCCCATAGGGCCTTTGCAGGCAATCCCACCCCTTCATAGGCCTTGGCCTGGAGGCGACGGAGCCAAGGAGTGCAGGTCGAAGGGAGCCTGGCTTCTTCCACAATCGGAAGAAACTCTTGAGGGGAAAGGTTAAGAGATTGGCCTTCCAGAATGAAGAGTTCATCTCCGTTCCACTTGTCGAAGAAAAGGTTTTGTTTTTCCTTCAGATTTTTTTCGTAGTCCATCCCCAGAGCCATAAAGGTTCGGTTGCCGAGATGATGGACATAGGCATCCCGAGCAATCAGGAGGCGTCCGCCCTGGCGTCTTGCCTTGAAGCAGAGGTCATCATCTTCGTAATTCCCCAATCCATACCGTTCGTCAAAACCTCCCAAAGTGAGATAGCTCTGCCTGCGAAGAACTAAACAAAGACCCGACAACTCGAGGACATCTTCGATGATTCCTTCTGCGGCTTCTGTCAGGCGTTTTTCGATGAGCTCCACGCTCTGTTCGTCTTCGCCTTCGAGGAGAGGGATGAGTTGCTGACCTTTGACATAGTTGGAAACAGGAGCGCAAATTATGTGATTCCCTGAGGCATTTTCCTTTGTTGCCGCGCGAAGGAGCTTCTCTGCGAAATGGGGGGCCGGGATGGTGTCATTGTTGAGAATGAGGACCCATTCACTCGTAGCTTGTTCGACTCCCCTGTTACAGGCGAAGGCAAATCCGTGGTTTTTCTCGAGAGGGACGCAGGAGAGGCGAGGGTTGTTTTTCGCTTGGATCCATTCGACGGTTCCATCCTCACTTCCATTGTCTACGATGATGATGGCGTCGGGCAGGCCGGTTTTCTGGTAGGCTTTCTCCAGGGCGTCCAAACATGTTTCGAGGAGCTTCCGGCCATTCCAAGAGGGGATGATGACCGTGAGATGGGGGAGGGGGCTTTCTGGACGCAAAGTTCCCATATGAATAGGTTTATCGGGCCAAGGAGGCATGGATCTTGATTCCTGGGCAAAGAGGATTGCTTTGCATGGACTTTCAAGGGCCGGGTGGGGGCAAATACCACCTGGCAGTCGGCCCTCTGGGGATTCTCGCCCTGGGGCTGCCGGGGACAAGTAAGAAGATCTTCGAGGGGGTGGTGGACAAACTCCTTCAACTCCCTCCCGCCAGCAAGGATCCGGATCCCAGGCTCGCCGAGGGTCCCTCCCGCCTTTTGGAGCAGGCCGTCTCTTTTGTGGAGGATTGGGACCTTGAGGTCGCTTCCCACGTTTTTTCACTTCCCCTTCCCTTGGATTTACGCGGGACAGCCTTTCGTCTTCGAGTTTGGAAGGCCCTCCAGGCAGTCCTTCCTGGGCAGGTTGTGACCTATGGGGAGCTTGCCAAACGAGCGGGAGCGCCAAGGGCTGCGCGGGCGGTGGGGACTGCGATGCGAAACAACCCCATCCCCCTTTTTGTTCCCTGCCATCGGGTTGTCGCTGCAAACGGGCCGGGGCGTTTTGGAAGGGCTGGTGTTGGCTTAAAACTGGAATTGTTGCGCCGCGAAGGCCGTGAAGGTGTCTCCCCAGACCCTTGCAGTGTTGAGTTTCAGGATTTGAGCAAGCGAGAGAGTCCTTCCTGCACTTTTTGAAAGGGGAATCCAAGCTTGGAGGCGTAAGCTTCGAGTCCGGAAAAGATGGGGTCCGAAGGCAGGGGGGTCGACTCCTCCTCGGAGAAGGGACCTTGAGCTTTGTGGAAGGAAAGATCTGCGAGTTCGAAGAAAAGGCCCATGGTTTCGGTCTTCCTTTGGTGCTCTCCCTGCCCAGCTTGGTTGTTGGTAGATGAGGTCTGATCCAGGATGGACCCGAATTCCTGGAGTTGACGACGAAAACGCCCCGCTTGTTCCAATGTGGCTTGGGCTCTTTCGGCCGCGGGCTTCTGGGAGGATTGGATCAAAGGGATGATCCCTTCGAGGACGCGGGCGGGGAGAGTCAGGTCTTCGATCAAGGATCGGGGTGCAATAGGGGGGGAGGACGCTTCAGAAGAGGCCGGGGGAGGAGGGGATGCGAAACCCCGTCCCAAGGTCCCATGAGCGCGAATGAGACCTAGATTGTGAATGAGTCCTGCAAGGCGGAGTGCGTCGAGATCAACCGGTTCCAAGTCCAGATCCCGCATCAGAAGGGCAGCCGCCTTACTCAGGAAATTGGAGAGTGCCTGAGAATGTCCCGCCCACCCCACTTCTTGGCGTTCGAGTTGGTCCACCAAGAAGAAAAAAACATCCAGGGGAGAGACCGCACGCAGGTCGGCCTCATCCCCCGGATGAGGTGCCGGGTTCGATGGTTCCCGGGGTGCCTTTTTCTCAGGACCGGATTGGAGGGAACCGCTCTCCCTTGCGGTCATTGCACGGTTTTCGCCCATTCCGTGCTCGGGAGAATCATCCAAGGATCCTCCCTTTCTTCCCTTCTGCCCTTCTCGTTCATTTCCGGTCTTGAGAACCCCGGGATCCAGTGGAGAATCCGGACTTTTCACGATTTCCTCTTCATTTTGAAGGCTGGGTTTCGGCTCGGGATTCTCATGGGTCCCTTCTCCAGACCCATGAGAGAGAGAGTCAACCGGTTTTTTGTCTCCCGGTATCGAGGTAGCCTGATTCCATGCAGAGGAAAACTCTTCTGGGACTTGGGGGACGAATGCCGTCCCCCATTTGAGTCCCTTGTTCTTTTGGCCATCTTCCCTTCCGGTTATGGCCTTTCTCCGCCCTTGAGCAGTGGCAAGTCTTGCTTTGAGATCCCAGATTTTGATGGGTTTGCTGAGATAATCGTCTGCTCCGTGACGAAGGCAGAGAACCGCTTTGTTCAAGTCGCCAAGGCCTGAGATCATCAAGATGGTAGATTGTTGGTCGATCAGCCGGATCAGTTTGAGCAATTCGATCCCGGAGATCCCCTTCATTCGAATATCCAAAATGAGAGTTTGGAAGGGTGTTCCCCTTGCGATGCGATCGATAAAGCTGGCGAGACCAAGTTCTCCCGAGGGGGCTGCCATCGAATCCAATCCTTCGATGCGGAGCCGCTCTTGAAGAATCCCCCGGATTTCATGATCGTCGTCAATAATCAGGACGCTTGCTTCTTGGGTCGGCGGGGGCTGTGGGTCAGTTCGGTTCATTTTGAGAATGGAGGATTTGAGCAAACTTTATGCCAACTTTGTAATGGAGAAGAAATGAATCCATCTTTTGGTTAATATTCATGAATGTTGGGAAAAAGGGGAATGTTTTTGCATGGAAAGGTTGATGGAATACAATCCTTTCTCCGAGGAAATGTGTGGGGTTGTCCCAAAAATGAGAAAACCCCCTTGTCTTAGTCGAGATTGTCTCCTCATTGGGATGCATGATTGATTCAAAAAAAAGAAACGGTCCTTCCCCCTTCTGGATCCTTGACCTTGGGATGGGCTCTCGCATGATTCCTTTCTATGGATGCGCCCATTCTTACTGCGACCTCCCTCTCTTGGGCTCCGCAGGACTCTCCTGAGCGTCTCGTTCTCGCGGAGGTCTCCCTCTCCTTGGAGCCAGGGGAATTTGTGACTGTAATGGGTCCCTCAGGATCCGGAAAGACGACACTGCTCCATTTGCTGGGTGGATTGGAAGAGCCTACTCAGGGGACTGTCCTTCTCGGAGGGGAGGACCTTTTTGCCAAAGGAACTCGGAGGAGGACTTTGCTTCGAAGGCGGTTTTTGGGATATGTCTTCCAATTCTTCCAGCTCCTTCCCGATCTGACCGTTCGAGAGAACATTGTTCTACCCCTCCTCATTGCTGGGAAGGATCCTGGTCTATACCTTCAGGAAATCAAAGAGGTGGTGGATGTCCTTGATCTGGCGCATCTCCTGGATCGCCAGCCCCATGGTCTTTCGGGGGGAGAGATGCAGCGGGTGGGGATTGCACGGGCCCTCGCCCAAAGGCCTCCTGTCCTACTCTGCGATGAGCCGACCGGAAACCTCTCTACCAAGGCTGGGGAGGAAACCATGCAGTTCTTTTCGCGGGTGCGGGACCGCTATGGGCTCTCCATCCTTCTTGTGACTCATAACCCACGGGACGCTGCCTTTGGGGATCGCGTTCTCTTCCTGAGAGATGGTCGGCTTGACCCTTCTCATTCTTTGACCGGGCCAGGACTCAATGCGGCTGCTGTTTTTTCTCGTTTGGAAGAGCTTTCGATCTGAGCCTTTGCGGCAGGTCCTGACCGTCCTTGGGGTCCTCCTCGGGGTTGCGGTCGTGACCTCCATCCATGTGTTGGACCACAACACCATTTTGAGTCAGTTGGTTTTGAAACGGGGGGATTTCGGCAGAGTCGATCTCGAACTTCGTCCAAAGGATGGATTGAAACGTCTTTCTGAGCATCAGGAGTATTTGGCTCGGCAGGATGGTGTGGGAAAGCTGGGCCTTATTGGACAGGTCACCGTGATTGCCGAGAAGGGCAAAGATGCGGAAAACACGAATCCAGAGAAAGAGGTCTGCATTCTCTTTGGACTCATGCCAGAAGGACGGAATCCCTTTGGGCATTACATGGTGGACCAGGGTAAGGATCTGAATGAGTTGGATCCTCCCAATATGGTTCTCGTTGGGCCAACTCTTGCAGAACATTTTAGCTTGGTTCCAGGCTCCAGGTTTCGGGTTCGCTCTTTGCCAACGGTTTCTCCTGTGGATTGTAAAAATGGGAAGTGGTTGGCCCCTAAACAGAGACCGGATCTGAAGGGAAAGGAGGAGACTTTGGTGGTGAAAGGGATCCTCCAACCTTTCCGTTTGGCGAGGCGTCAAGGCGGTCTCGTCATTCTGGGGGCTTTTGGATTGGCGCGGAAGGTTTCGCCGACCTTGAATCCGGTCTTTCAGGTCAGTCGAGCTAAGGGCTTTCCCGTAGATGGCTTGAAGAAGAGCTTGGAGGGACGGTTTTTAATTGACGACCGGCGGAGCGCGATGATCGGAGAGGACGCGGATGAGCGGGCTTTTCGCAATGGGGTTAAGGTGCTGGGAAGCTTGGCTCTGGCTTTGGGGATGTTTGTGATCTTCCACACATTGTCCCATGCGCTGGCTGAGCGGATGCAACGAGTGGGGATTCTTCGCTGCTTGGGGGCGACAAAAGGGCAGGTGGCCATGGCCTTTTTTATAGAGGCTTGTTTGCTCGCTTTTCTTGGGTCTGTTTTGGGCTTGGGCCTGGGCTTACTGCTTGCGAAGACCTTTGCCAGTGCTGGGATCACGACCCTTGGCCTTGGGAAAACAATTGTGACCTTCGAGATCCCATGGGAACCTTTACTTTGGATTATGGGCCTTGGGTGTTTCTTTACCTTGGTGGGAGCGTCTTTTCCCTTGCTCAAGGTGAGGAAGCTCTCACCGATGCGCATTCTTTTTGCGCGGGACCTAGCCCCTCCGGCCGATTTGCTTCGGGGGGTCAACCTTTTTCTGTTTGCCACTTTGGTCCTAGCTTTGCCGATGGCTTACCTCGCAATGACCCCCCTTTTGCGGGAAGAGGGAAATGGGGCAGGGTTGGTTCTGCTAGAGCTTGGACTGGTGGTGGGAGTCTTTTTCGGGGTCCTGTTGCTTGCTCCCGGATTGGTGCGAAGGGTGGGGAGTGTACCTCTGCGCTTGTTGAAGAGGAGATTCCCGTTGGCGACTTTTTTGGTGCGCAAAAACCTATTGCGGGCGCCGGCCCGGGTTGCCTCGGCTGTGGCTGGATTGACTCTGGTAGCCTTGGCTATGGTTGGGCTGAAGGGTTTAACGGGATCTCTGAAGGAGGAGGTTCGAGCCTTTTCGCGGATGGGAATGCGGGGAAACCTATTCCTTCGGACTGAATCTTTGCCAAAAGAACGTTGGGCGGAAATGCGGAAGATTCCTGGAGTGCGGGCTGTTTTACCCTTGAGCGCAAGGGCGGAGCTGCCCTTTTTGACACGGGGAACGGAGACCCGTGAGTTGGCGAAACTGGGAGCCCCCTTTGATGCCAGCCTGATCGAGCGGATGCAAAACGAAAGAGGCATGATCCTGAGCACCCGCCTTGCAAGACTGCGTGGTCTCTCTAAAGGGAGCGAAGTCCCCGTTTCCGTGGGGGGTGGAAAGATTGTCCCTTACCGGGTTCTTGCTCTCTGTGACAGGGCCGGCTTTTTCCCGGACGAACGCGCTTTCGCCCTCGTTGATTCCCGCTGGTTCAAAAAAGATTTCTGTTTGGATCTATCCCGCTCAGGTGATTTCCAGATCGTTCTCGATTCCGGCAGTTCTCCGGATCAAATCCGACCCAAGCTAGAGGATTTCCTTAAAGGAAAAGCCAAGATTGCTTGGATCCGCAGCGGGACAGAAGTCGAGCTTTTCCATCTCCGCGATGTAGACAGGGACTTTATCTTTTTCGACATTCTTCTCCTTCTCCTCCTGGTTCTTGCCGGGACGGGGCAAATCAACCTGATGACTCTTTCTGCGATTTCCCGAGCACGCGAGAATTGGGTTCTTGGGGCCTTGGGCGTGACCCGAATGGGTTTTTTCGCCATCCTTGCTGTGGAATCCGTTGTGGTCGGTTTTTTGACCGGTCTCCTGACGATCCTTGCGGGCTTACCTCTTTCCTGGATTTTGGTCCGGGGATTGCGCGGGGTCAGCGGCCTGGATATCCCCTTCGCTCTCCCATGGAAGGCTTGTTTGTTGGTTGCTGGACTTGCGTTTACCGTGTCTCTGCTTTGTGCGATTCCTCCCGCGTGGAGGCAATCCCGTTGTAATTTTTCTCTTTAGTGGTTCTGGATTTGTCGTCCTTTACCAACATTGTTTTTTGGTTCTTTGATCCATGTTCATGCCTTTCACCGATTCACTGGGGCACGGAGCCAATGGAGCATCTCCCGGAGCTTGGGGGGTTTTCCGGTCATCAGGATGCCGATGCGGAAGATTTTGGCAGCACCCCGGAAGGTGAGCCAGACGGTGAAGAGAAGGAGGACAGAAGTTAAGGCGTATTCCCAGGTTGCGGGCGGACCTCCGGCTCGGTTCATCATCACAAAGGGTGTAAAAGGCGGGATAAAGGAGAGGACTCTGGCAAGAGTCCCATTAGGGTCGGAGGCGATGGGCATCATTGCGAGGAGGGGGATGATCAGGATGAGAATGACCGGCTGTTGCAGGTTCTGAGCTTCTTTCAGGCTGTTACAAACAGAGCCGATCCCTCCGAGAACGGAAGCGTAGAGCAGGAACCCCAGGACAAAGTAAATGATGAACGAAGCCAGGTAGGCTGGGTTGGACAGGATGGAGCCGAGACCAAGGGAGGAGATGATCCCACTGGATTGTGGGAAAAATGTGGGTAACAAGTAGATGCCCAGAGCAAAGAAGAGTGCCCAAGATCCAACGACCATGAGGCCGGTGATGGCAATCCCGATGATCTTGCCCGTCATGAGTTCAAGGGGTGAAATGGAGGAGAGAAGAACCTCGATGATTCGGTTGGATTTTTCTTCGATGGTATTGGTCAACATCATTTGGGCCATCATGAAGACCGAGATCCAGAGGAGATAAACAAAGGCGACGGGTGCCCATTTGAGGGCGATGTCCTTGCTTGCGACTTCGGCTTCGTTTCCCGCCTCGTCCAATTTCTTGGGAGCAAACTTAACAGGAGTTTGAAGCCATGCAGCCTTTTCAGGGGAGATGCCCAGTTTTTGGATCCGCTTGGCTGCGACGATGCCATTGGCAAGATTGCTGAACCAACGTCTCAGTCCTTGGTCCGTAAGGTTGTTGGAGATGTACTTGTTCCCCTCGTCTCCCTTGACGGGGTCTTTGCCGATGACGAAGTAGGCGAAGATTTTTTCCTTCTTGAGCTGTTCTTTGAGCTGTTCTTCCGGCCCTTTGGTAACGAGTTGGAATTTGCTCGTGTTGTGGGGATTCTTGAGTTTTGCAGCCTCTTCTTCGGGAAGGGTCTTGATCCAGTCGTTAAACTTTGCGATGTCATTTCGCATATTGCGCAGGAAGAGTTTCAAGCCCTCCTTTGCTTTGCCCTTGGGGATGGGGAGGGCAATGGGGATATGCGAGAGGAGGGATCCGATGTCGGTGGATTCCAAGGTATCGAGGAGATTCAGAAGAAGTGTGTTGAGGTTTTGTTTTTCTACAGCGTTTTCATTGCTTCCATTCGTACCCTTGGCAGCTTTCGCAGACATTTGGGTGAAGGCTGTCAGGAATTTGCCCAGGGTGCTTTCTCGGAGATCCTTGGGGATGGAGACTTTTGGGGGCTCTGGGAGATTCTCCTTTGAAAGGTCTTGTGGATCTTCGGAAGGGCTTTTTGCTTGGAGGAGTTTTGCGAGGGCTTCGAAGTTGGGCATCTCGAGCCGTTTTTCAATGGCGGAGAGAAGCCAGCCGGAGTGGTCCTCTACTCCGAAAGTCCGGATATCGACCTTCTTCTGAAACCAGGTAGGGATCAGGATGGAGGCAACCAGGATGACAGGAAAAGAGAGAATCCCGATCCAAAAGGTTTTTGTGCGGACATTTTCGAGGATCTCGCGTTGGGCGACCAGCTTCGCCTTTCCTTTGCGCTTAGACATGGCCGAACTCCTTTGCAGCTTCGGGGCCGATCGTGCGGACATAAATTTCGTGGAGCGATGGGTCTCGCATGTCGAAACGCCGGATTTTGAGTTTGTTGACGATTTGTTTTAGGAATTCCTGAGGGTCTGCTTCGGGTTTTAAAAAGACTTCTGCGCTGTTGGGAGTTTGGTTCAGGTGGTCGACAAGGGGGTCTTTGGCGAGGAAGGACCCGTCCCCTTCAAACTCCAGGCGGATAGCCCGATGGCCGCTTCCACGGATTTGAGAAAGGGGCCCGTCAATCTTTGCCTGTCCTTTGTAGATGAGAAGGATGGAGTCGCAGATTTCTTCGGCCTGGGCCATGACGTGTGTGGAAAAGAGGACGGTTTTCCCCTGTTTTTTGAGAGCCAAGATTGTGTCTCGCATCAACTCCATGTTGATGGGGTCGAGACCGCTGAAGGGTTCATCGAGGATGACGAGGTCGGGATCGTGGACAAGGGTTCCGAGGAGCTGGACCTTCTGTCCCATTCCTTTGGACATGGCTTCACATCGGGTGTCCAGCCAATCTCCCAGGCCGTATTCGGTGAGGAGTTGGGTTGCCCTCTCGAAAGCCTGTTTTTTGGGGAGCCCCTTGAGTCGTCCAAAATAGGCGACGATCTCTCGGACCTTCATTTTTTTGTAGAGTCCCTTTTCTTCCGGGAGGTACCCAAGGCGGTCTTTGACCTCCGCCGCGTCGCTATGTCCTAGGACGCGGATCTCTCCCTCGTCGGGATAGAAGATCGACATGATCATCCGCATGGTGGTTGTTTTTCCAGAGCCGTTTGGACCGAGGAAGCCATAGATGCTCCCCTTGGGAACTTTCATGGACAGATCGGAGACTGCCGTAAATCCTCCAAAACGCTTTGTAACATGGCGGACCTCGAGTGCATACGAAGGTTCTCCTTGCGGAAAACCCTCGGAGAGAGCTGGCTCAGAAAGGTTTATTCCCATTCGATGGTTCCCGGGGGTTTACTGGTGATGTCGAGTGTTACGCGGTTGACTTGGGGTACTTCGTTAATAATCCGGTTGCTGACACGTCGCAGGAGTTCCGGAGGTAAAGATGCCCAATCCGCAGTCATTGCGTCTTGGCTCTCAACAGCCCGTAAGACAACGGGGAATTCATAGGTGCGGGCGTCCCCCATGACCCCGACGCTTCTCACAGGAAGGAGGACGGCGAAATATTGCCAAAGCGATTTGTGGAGGCCTTCGGCTTCGACCTCGGTCGTGAAGATATGGTCAGCCTGGCGAAGGATTTCGCAGCGGTTTTCAGTCACTTCTCCAAGGATTCGGACTGCCAGGCCTGGTCCCGGGAAGGGCTGTCGATCGATGACTTCCGGAGGAAGCCCCATGCTGTGGCCGATTGCCCGGACCTCGTCCTTAAAGAGGTTGCGGAGAGGTTCCACAAGTTCCATCTCCATTTCTTCGGGCAGGCCGCCAACGTTGTGATGGGATTTGATGACAGATGTAGCCCCTCCGTGGGCTGCTACCGACTCAATCACATCAGGATAAAGGGTCCCCTGGCCCAGAAAATGGGCACGGGGAAACTCCCGCTTGGCCTCCTCGAAGACTTCGACGAAGACGCGCCCAATGATCTTGCGCTTTCGTTCAGGATCGGTGACCCCCTTGAGTGCGTTCAGAAAACGAGCCTGCGCGTCGACCACGTGGAGGTCCATATCAAAATTGCGCGCGAACAGGGTTTCTACAGCTTCTCGCTCTCCTGCCCTCAATAAGCCGTTATCGACAAAGATGCAATGTAAGCGCTTACCAATGGCCCTCTGGATCAGAACGGAGGCAACAGAAGAGTCGACTCCGCCGGAAAGACCCAGGATGACCTCTCCTGCCTCCCCAATTTGGGCGCGCAGTTCGGAAACAGTCTCTTCCACGATGGAGCCGGGAGTCCAATCTGCGTGCAAGCCCGCTGCCTGGAAAAGAAAATTACGAAGGATGGTCTGTCCTTCGATGCTGTGGCTTACTTCCGGGTGGAACTGGAGAAGATAGATCCTTTGGGTTTCGTTGTAGGCCGCTGCAATGGCGCAAGTTTCAGTGGAGCCACTTACCGAAAAACCTTCGGGGAGAATCTCGACTTGGTCTCCATGGCTCATCCAAACTCTCGTAGGGTTTTCCACTCCCTCGAAGAGGGGTCCGGGTGCATCGCTTATGCTCAGTTCGGCATGTCCATATTCGCGCGCGGCTTTGAGGGCGGCGGGGGCGACCTTGCCGGAGAGAGCTTGCACCGTCCATTGCATCCCATAACAGATGCCGAGAATGGGGATGCCTTTGTTCAAGATTTCTGAATCAAGGCTTGGAGCCCCTTCTTCATAAACCGATTGGGGTCCCCCAGAGAGAATGATGGCGCCGAAGTTGCCGTCCGAAAGAGCTTCGGTCGCTCGGCTTGGCACGGTAATCCTCGAGAAGATCCCCTGCTCTCGAATGCGGCGGGCGATCAGTTGGCAGTACTGGGTCCCAAAATCGACAATCAGCACTCCTTTGTGGTTTTTGGTCTCCATCTGCTTCCTGAAGTCTAAAGCCCTTTGCCGAAGTAGTTCGGAGCTTCTTTGGTGATTTGAATATCGTGGGGATGGGATTCTTGAAGGCCTGCCGAGGAGACCCGGACGAACTTGGCCTCTTTTTGGAGATCTTCGATGTTCTTTGTTCCTGTATAGCCCATGGCGCTCCGGATGCCCCCAACGAATTGATAGACGTAGCCCGAAAGCCGTCCCTTGTAGGGCACCATCCCCTCGACCCCCTCCGGAACAAGCTTGTCCCTTTCTGTGACGTCCTCTTGGGCGTAGCGATCTTTGCTGCCCTGGACCATGGCGCCGAGGCTTCCCATCCCTCTGACTGCCTTGAAGGTCCTCCCCTGGTAGTGGATGAGTTCACCTGGAGATTCTTCCAGGCCTGCAAACAGGCTCCCGATCATGACGCAGGAAGCGCCTCCGACGATCGCCTTGACTGCGTCTCCGCTCTGCCGTATCCCCCCATCCGCGATGACCGGGACTCCGTATTGTTCGGCCACTTTAGAACATTCATACACAGCGGTGAGCTGAGGGACGCCAATGCCCGCAATAATTCGTGTCGTGCAGATGGAGCCCGGACCGATCCCAACCTTGATTCCATCCACCCCGGCTTCGATCAGATCGCGGGCCGCATCCGCAGTGGCGATGTTGCCGGCAACAACTTGGAGGTTGTGCCGTTTTTTGATTTCCCGGACCGTATCGAGAACATTCTTGCTGTGGCCATGGGCCGTATCGACGACAACAAGATCCACCCCGGCCTCAATCAGACGCTCAATTCGTTCATAGTCGTGGACGCCCACTGCTGCCCCCACCCGGAGCCGTCCCCGCCCGTCCCGGCAAGCGTTCGGGAAGGTCTCGGTCAGGTTGATATCTTTAATGGTGATGAGCCCCGCCAAGTGCCCCCCTTGATCCACGAGGACCAATTTCTCGACTTTATGGTCGTGCAGAATTTCTTTTGCTTCCTCAAGAGTCGTTGTGGGGGGGGCTGTGATGACCTTGCGGGTCATCAGGTCGGCGACTTTGGTGTCGCTCCCGGTTTGGAAGCGGAGGTCTCGGGCTGTAAGGATTCCAAGGACCAGATTGTTTTCATCGACCACGGGGAGGCCGGAGATCTTGTGTTGGCGAAGGGATGCCTTGGCTTCCTTCGCTGTGGCATCCGGTGAGAGGGTAACAGGATCGCGGATCACCCCATTCGCGGATCGTTTGACGCGGTCCACTTCGAGGATTTGTCCCTCAAGGCTCAAGTTTTTATGGATGATGCCGATTCCTCCTTCCTGAGCCAGGGCAATCGCGAGTCGAGATTCGGTTACCGTGTCCATTGCGGCGGAAACAAGGGGAATTTCGATACGGATCTCTCTCGTTATTTTGGTGCTCGTATCGACGTCGCGAGGCAGGATTTCTGTCTTTCGCGGGACGACCAGGACGTCGTCAAAGGTGAGGCCTTCACCCAAAATTTTATGTTCCATGCTTTCTCCTCGCGAGAGGGAAAAGCGAAGGATTGTAACCCGGAAACGGCCTTCGGCCTACATTTTTCATAGCAGGTCCCCTTGATTCCTGGGCGCAAGGTCATGAATCATGCTGGTTAAAGAAGGGTTTAGGCTTAAATCCAAAGGGAAGGGCAAGCAGAACACTGGGAAAGCCCTGGCAGAGGTCATTCCACTCCTTTGTGACCTTGTTGTAGAGCCTTCGGCTGGTGGCAAGTTTCTCCTCAAGGCCCACAAGCTTTTCATGAAGCGCTTGGAACTGTTCATTTGCCTGTAGGTTTGGATATGCCTCCTTCAAGGCCAAGAGGCTCTGACTCAACCGGGAGGCGGCTTGATCGCCCTGGATCTTTTCCTGGATGGTTTTTCCCGCCCGGATGCGACTCAATTCCTCGAGAGTCCGCCTCTCATGCTTCTGATAACCCTTAACGACCGACACGAGTTGGGGGATTAAATCAAACCGCACTCCCAAATCAACGTCGATCTGGCTCCAAGCAGCCTCCACCTGCTGCCGCCTCTGGATAAATCGGTTATAGGTTGACCAGAACCAAAAAGGAGTAAGAAGCGCAGCACCCGCAGTGATTGCGAGTACCCAGTCCACTCTTCCACTTTGAGCCTTCGTAAGCAGAGCACCCGTTCCTCCTCCCCCAAGGAAAAGGAAAAAGAATCCGATGCGGCGGTACCATTTTTCCCCTTGATCGGTCCCTCGAACAAAGGCTTCCCTCGTCTGAAACGTGATCAAGCATGGGATCTGCCCCAATTTGCCAAAGCTTTGGTCCTCGAGTTTGACTCCCAGAATCGTGACTTTCTGCCCGAGGGGGAGAAGATGCGCGCTGTGGCGACGACTTCCCCATTCGTAGTCATAGCCGGTGGAGATGGTGGATTTGATGGCGAAATCTTTGGTCCTGACTCGAATGCTTTCCTTTTCCCCTACGAGGTCAAAGGGGCAGCTGTCCTGTTCGCTGTAGATGGTGTCCCAATAGGTCTCGGTCCTGGTCTTTCCCTTGGAATCGGTGACGATCCGAGTCTTCTTTTTTTCGATTTTGTAGGAGAACCAACAGCAAGGGGTTTGGAACCAGGGGCAAGTCAAGGGTGCCTTGGACTGGATGGTCCCGTGGATCCATGCGTCATCATGCACTGCGAGAACATGGATCGGGAGGCTGGGAGCCCGCTCGTAAAGGAAGCCCTGGCGATCCCTTCGTTTGGCCAAAAAGAGGAAAAGCCAAGCGAAGAAGAGGCTGCAGACAAAAACCAAAGGGATGAGAATATTGGGAGGCATGCAGAATCATCCTGTCGGGCGCCAGTCCTAAAAAAAACCATGAAGTCGCTTTTCTCCGGAGCTTTCCCATCATGGAGCAAAAACGCCTGGTAGATGGGAGGAGGTCATGAATAATGCGAGCGAGCTTTTCCCCACATATGAAAGCCTTTGGAGGCATGGTATGAAACGATGGTCTTGGGCGCTACTCCTTGCCCTTTGTCTTGGGTCTTCCGGTTGTATGACCCAGGTTCACACAGTTGGGGCCGGTCCCACGGGGATCGAAGTGGTTCATGGGAGGAACTGGTACTGGCTCTTCGGTCTTGGCAAGTTGAATACATTGGATCCTGAGCGTCTCGCCGGGAAAGCGACCAGCTACCGAGTGACGACTCAATACACAATTTGGGACGGGTTCCTGAATCTGATCTTCTTCCCATTAACCATCAGGACCAAGAGCGTCTGGGTGGAGAAGTGAATCATCCCATCTTTCGTTTTTTCGGGGCAGTCCGCAATGTCACTGGGTCCAAGCATCTTTTGGAGTGGAGAGGGGTTCGCATCCTCTTCGACTGTGGAATGGTCCAGGGGAAGCGTGAAAAATCTCGCAAAGCCAACCTTCATCTCCCCTTTGACCCTAAGGAGATCGACTATGTTTTGCTCTCCCATGCGCATATCGATCATTCCGGGGCGCTCCCCATTTTGGTTCGAGAAGGCTATCGGGGAAAGGTTTGGTGTACTCCAGGGACCAAGGATTTGACGGCAGTCCTTTTGGAGGATTCGGCAAGGATCCAAGAGGGAGATGCGGAATTTTTAAATCGGCACAGAAAGGAAAAGGATCCTGAAATAGAACCCCTTTACACCCTGGAAGACAGTGCCAAAGCAATCCAGCGTTTACGGTCAAAGGATTACTACCAGCCTTTTGAGTTGGAGGAAGGGATCGAGGTCGAGTTTCTTGATGCCGGTCATATCATTGGATCTGCGGAAGTGGTCGTGACTCTCAAGGAGGGTGGCCGGGAATTTAAGATTGCCTTTACCGGGGACCATGGTCGAAAAAATATGCCCATCCTTAGGGATCCGGATCCTCTGCCCGATGTGGATGTCCTGGTGACGGAATCCACGTATGGCAACCGCCTCCATCCCGATGAGAAAACGATGGAAAAGGACCTGGTCCAGATCGTGCGTGAGGAGCAGGAAGACGGCGGGCGATTGGTTATTCCCGCCTTTGCTGTGGGGCGTACCCAGAACCTGATTTACCTCTTCGGTAAACTGATCCGCGAGGGCAAGATCGCTCATATTCCGATCTATGTGGACTCACCCCTTGCGCGGGCCGCCACTTCGGTGGTTGCCAATCACCTTGATGATTTGGACGCGGATATCCAGAAGATGATCAAGGGGGGGCATGATCCCTTCCATTTCCAGGATATTCATTTTACGCGTTCGGTGGAGGAGAGTAAGGCTTTGAATCGCATTGACCACCCTTGCATAATTATTGCTGCATCTGGAATGTGCGAAGGTGGACGTGTCCTGCATCATCTCCTGAGGTCTCTTCCTCGTAAGGAGGACTGCATTTTGATCGTTGGTTTCATGGCTCCCTATACCTTGGGCCGGAGAATCTTGGAGGGTGAAAAACAAGTTCACATTTTTCGTGAAGAAGTGAAGGTTCGTTGCCAGGTGCGGACAATGAATGGGCTCTCCGCTCATGCGGATTATAGGGAATTGGTCGAAAGTCTTAAGCATTTGGCAGGGAGTGCCAAGAAGTGTTTTGTGGTGCATGGGGAGAAGGACGCATCCTATTCCTTGCGCGACAAGCTCCTTAAGGTGGGTTTTTCTGAGGTTACGGTGCCTGTAGAGGGAGAACGCTACGATCTTATGAATGGGGGGAGCTGAGGATGGGAGCGTACTCCAATGATGAGGATCGGGGATCTCGGAAAGGGCGGGAGTTGCAGGAGCTGTTGCTTCCCTTCGAGAAATGGGAAGGGTTGGGGAATGACTATATCTACGTGGATCTCAGCTGCGTGGAGGATGCGGAAAGGATTCGGAGGAACGTCTCTATTCTTGCGCAACGGCTGAGTGACCGGCACTTTGGCGTGGGGGGGGATGGGCTTGTGCTGATCGGGGAAGAAGCCGGCCGCCCCAGAATGTGGATGTACAACGCGGATGGTTCACTGGGGAGCCTCTGCGGCAATGCTCTGCGTTGTGTTGGGAAATATCTTGCCCAGAGGGATCCATCGGGGCCGCCGGAACGTCTGGAGGTGGGGACGGATTCAGGGGTGAAAACCTTGCGTTTTGTGGGAAACGAAGGGCGTATTGACAAGGTTGTGGTGGAGATGGGAGTTCCTGTCTTTGACGCGGCTGCGATCCCTTTTGTTGCGGGAAAGGATCTGGAGGTTTTGGGTGGAGGTGGAGACCGTCCGATCCGGGTTGGCTTGGAAATTTCCGGGGAAAAAATAGAGGGCTCGGTTTTGTCTGTCGGCAATCCTCACCTCGTTGTTTTTTTATCCTCCGATCCGGAGACTCTGGATTTGGAACGCTGGGGACCGGGGTTGGAGTCAGGGGAGGCCTTTCCGGATCGGACCAATGTGGAATTCGTGTTTGTCCATGGGGATGGGATCGTTCAGAGAACCTATGAGCGGGGCTCGGGAGAGACACTTGCCTGTGGGTCGGGGGCAAGCGCTGTTGCGGTGGCTGCGGTGGATCGGGGCTTTTTTGAGAAGGGGAAGGCGATTTCTGTGCATTTGCGGGGAGGAACACTGGAGATCACTTGGAAGAAGGATGGTGGGGTTCTCATGGTTGGGCCGGCACACAAGGTGTTCGAGGGCAGGGTTAGGCTTCGCTTTGGTCCCGATGGATGGGCGGATTGTTGCCCGGGGTCTCGGCTTTGATCTTTCCTTTTTGGTTTTTGGGAGCCCTTCTTCTTCGGGCTCTTGCGAGTTGGGTAACCGACCCGCAAATGCCGGGAGAGGGGAAAGGGGCTCTGGCAGTTACAGCCTTGAGTGGAGCCATTATTCTCCTTCTTTTCGAGTTTCTGGTGGTGATTCGCCACTTTGGAAAGACGCCAAAATTGGAAAAGGGCCTGACCAGTGCCCTACCTTTTCTCCCCTGGGTTTTCAGCTATGTGATCTGGGGCGTTTTTCGGCTGGAGTCATTTGTGCGCTTCGATGTTGCGAGCAATTCCGAAGCTCTTTCGGAGATGCTGATCCTCCTCCCTTACCTTTGGTTTGAACTCTTGCTGCTCCTGGGAGAGTTTCGGGTTTTTGGGAGTGTGCGCAGCGGGTTTCGTGTCCGGGCCACTTGGCTTGTCCTTCCCTTCTTTTTACTCGTTCTCCTTCTCTTTGACCTCATGGGTGTTGAGCCTCATCTGCGCGCCATCCTGAATGATTTCAGCTTCGGTTTGGGTGCAGGGCTTGCACTTTCCATTTTCATCCTTGTCCTTTTGCTGCCTCTTTGGACGAGGTTGATTCTTGGTTTAAAGCCCCTAAGGGATCTTGATCTTTTATCTGGGTTTAAGCAGATTGATGAGAAGGCAAAGGCCTCTGTTGCCGGTGCCTATGTTTTGCCGACTGGGAAGCGGATGTTTAACGCTGCTGTAGTTGGCTTTTTTCGCTGGACTCGCTTGATCATGTTCACGGATCTTCTGTTGGATCTTTTGAGCCCGAGACAAGTTTTTGGGGTTTATGCTCACGAGATCGCCCACGTCCGGCAGCACCACATGCTCCGCCTCCTTGTCTTTTTCCTTCTCACTCCTTGGTTTCTATCTTTTGGGATCCCCTGGTTTTTTGCGAGCACGAGTGAGGACGTTCAGCTGGTTTTGTTTGGTATCTTCCTGATTCTGCTCCTTCCTTTTTACAGGAGCTTCAGTCGGATGTTGGAATGTGAAGCCGACTTGAGCGCCCGGAGCTTTCTGGGTGAGAGCGGACCCTTGATCGAGAGCTTGGAGGAAGGGGAGCTTTTGGTTCCCGGGAGTGGAGCCAATGCGGGTTTTCGTCATCCCAGCACCAATGCAAGGATCCAGTTTTTAGAGCGGGTGGATGAGGATCCAGGGTTCGCCAAAATCTTTCGTCTTCGGATGGAGAAGTTTCAGTTTGGGCTTGCTCTCCTTTTGGCGATAGGCCTTGGGTTATCGTTCCCTCGGCTACGAGCGGGGTGGGAGGAGGATTACCCTAAATATCTCTTGGATATCGGTTATCCCGAAGAAGCTTATTCCAAGCTCCTTGATCTCATTGCTGAACGCATGGTGGAAGTTGGAAAGGGGGCGCAGGTCAAAGGGACCAAGCTGATTGTTGGAGGATCACCGGAAATCAGGGAGCTGGATCAGGAAACCAGGGATTTCTTAGCCCTCCTCGACGAGGCCTCCAGAGCTCGCCTTCTTGTAGAGGCTCGGGGTGAAAAAGGTGTGCAGGCTCTCCCCATCCTTAGGAAGTTGGCTCATCGACGTGCAGCGAAGGCTTTGAGCCAGAACGATCTGGATGCTTCGATTGGTTGGTTGGGCCTCTATCTTCGTTGGGGTGATGGAAGTGTTTACCAAACCGTCCTTTACAGATTCCTTCGCTCTCTTCGGGAGGGGGATGAGGATGAGCAACAAATCCAACGGAAACGATTAGGGATCCTCCTTGCGCATTACAAGACAGACCGGGATCTGATCCCTCCCCAGGAACACATGCGTTAGCTTGACCACGCAAAGCTACTCCCTGGCCTCGCCACAAAAGAAGCTGCAAATTAGCTGGTCTTTTTAATAACGACTTGCTCTGGCGGACCAATCGGTCTTCCATTTCTTCAGGAGTTTGCCTGCCCGATTGTAAAGACTCACCGCATTCCCCTCGGCTACCAGGATTGTTCCGTCAGGAAGCAAATCGGCGTCGGAAGGGTTTTTTACGCGGATCTCCCAGGCAGTTTTGTGGTCTGGCCGGATCTCCATGACCTTCCCTGTGGATACCTTGGTTCCAGCTTTGTGGAGGGTGGCGAGGATGTTTCCATTGGGTAAAGGGTCGACGTCCCAAAGGAAAGGGATGTTTTTTTGCAGCCAAACAATCTTTCCTTGTGGGTTTGCTTCGATGATCCGAGATCCACCAAAGTCAGCGATCAAGGTGTTTCCATTCGCAAGCCTATCAGCATCATAAGGTTTAAATTTGGTTCCAGCTTGCTTGACTCCAAAGGACCAGACAATTTTTTTCTCCCGGTTTACTTCGATGATGCGTCGATTCTTCATGTCAGTGATGAGGACATTTCCATTGGGCAGGCCGTCTGCCTCCCGGGGGGACTCACATCCGGTGAACTCCCAAACCACATCTCCTTTTCGGGTGTATTCGCGAACTGCATTTTCATCCTGTTCGGTGATCAGGATGTTCCCATTCGGAAGGACCTCTGCATCCATGGGACTGAAAAGATCTTCCATGGACCAGACGACCTTGCCATCGGCATCCAATTCCTTGACGCTGTATTCCCCATAATCCACGATCAGAGTAAAGCCCGCGAGTGCCTGGCCGGAATTTGCGAGTTCAACCCTTCGCACCCGATCCAAACTCAAGGAGAGGGCGCCGAAGAGTGGGTGAGCCAGAAGGAATCGATCCTTTTTTATATCAGCCAAGAAAGCGATCAGGCGTTGGCCATCCTTGAGATCTACCTGTACGAACTGGGCGAGGTTTCCACGCTTGGTTTGCAATCCGAGATTGTTCCCTACCTTGAATTGAAGGGTTCCGATCTCATTCCAAGGGATGAGAGATTTCTTTTTTTTGATCCCAAAAAGGACCCCTTGGTCGTTGATCGCCAGGATTTTCCCTGTTTTTGGGCTGTGGGCTTGGGTTTTCAAGCGGATTTGATCGCCGAGTCGGCTCCCTCCGAACAGAAACTTGCGCTTTGTTTGGCTGAGGAATCCCCTGATTTCGGATTGGGGGATTTTTAGTTTGCGTCCCAGGGTTTGGACCGAAAGGACTCCCTCTTCAAAAGAAGGTTTCTTGACCGCGAGCTTCATGCCCGATTTGAGGACCAGGAAGAGAGATGGCTGAACCCGGGCTTCCTGTTTTTTCTCCGGATGCTTGTTCGGGGGGATTTCGGGGTCCTTGCTCTTCCCTTTTTCGGGAGAAGCCTTGGATCCATCGAAGTCAATGATTTCGATGGCGTCGCGGGGAAATAGGAGGGTTCCGAGAGGTGCCAGCTCTTTGGGCGGGGCAATCAAGATCATATTCCCGAGCAAAGTTTCAATGGTGGAGTCCAGAGCAATCTCCTGGTCCTCTTTGGTTCGGATGCGCGCTTTAATCAGGATTGGGGAAGGCGGAGTGGGAGGGGCATCTGCTAATACTTGGGCAATCTCTCCCATCCAGGCGGGGTTTTCCTTGCCTAGAAGGCTGGGGAGCTGGGTTCGGGATTTCTCATCCACATGGACCAGGAGGTTAAGCGCAAGGATTCTGAGGCTTGTGGCAGAGCGAGGATCCTGGAGAACCCTGAGAAGGCGGTCCCGCCCTTGGGGAAGGAGTGCGAGGGTGGTGAGGGCAGCATTTCGGAGATCGAGTTGTTCTCCTTCGAGGAGTTCCAGGCAGTGGGTACGGATTACCTCTGCAGTCCTTTCATCGGGTTGGATGGTTCGGAGTTGGCCGATGATGGAGTTGAGCGCGGCTTTGCGTACCCGGTGGTCGAGGTGGCTGAGACCCTTGGCCAAGGCAACCAGGTTGCGACTGTTGGGAGCGTAGGCCAGGGCTTCGGCGATCAGGCGAGCTCGCAGGGCCAGGCGAACAATATCTTCATTCCCCATTTGCTTGAGGGTTTTTAGGACGTAGTGGAGGCGGATCTGCACCTCGAGATCTTTGGGTTTCGGCAGTTCCCCCAGGATCGGGAGGATTCTGGGGCCCATTTGGATCATGGCTTTTTGGGCAGCTTCTCTTTTTCGGAATCTGGGGTCTCCAAGACCTTCGATCAGACGATGCACCTTGAGGCTCAAACGATTTCGGTCTCCCTCGAGGAGGGGCAAAAAGCGTGTTGCGATGGTGTCGGGATCGACTTGAAGAATCTTGGGGATGAGCTGTAACCGCTTCAGGTAGCTCAGTTCAATCCCCTTGTCCAAGAGGTCCATGACCTCATCGACTTGTTTTTTAGGGGTAACTTTTGTTTTGGAACCCTGCTTTGCATGGGGGAGTTGGGCTTCTTTTTCTTTGTTAGGTTCTTTGTCAGGCTTTTTCGCCTTGGATTTTTGGGTTTGCTTCTTTTTTGCCTGGTGCGGGATGGCCTTTTGGATCTTGATGGCTTGGATGACTTGGGCCCCGGCATTTGGAAGCCCGTTCCCCAGAAAAGGAACCCCCAGGATCAAGGATATGAGCCAGGTTTGTGGGAGAAGGGAGTGAAAGGGACACCCTCGATTGAATCTCTGTTTCATTTTCGTTTGGTTTCTGTTGGCTTTTCCGAAAGCCGGGGAAAGATTTCCTGGAGGAGCTTCGCAAGGAATGGGGTCCTATACCTTACAATAACGGACTTTTCGAGGAAGCCTTCCGGCGGGATTGGAGCTGTTGAATCTCCATCTTGGGGGGGAATCCTCAGATCCTTGAAGCTTTCTTTGAGATACTTGACTCCTTGGGATGACTCCCCTGGGGTTTCTCGGGGAGTTTCAGAGTGGAATCTTCGAGGGGATGGACCTCCTCTCCAAACTTGATGCGAAAATCTCCAACAACTTTCTGGATGGCCCTTCACTCTTTCGTTTTTTGCCGAGGGAGAATCTCTCGAATTTTGTTTTTCCTCGGTCTCTTGCTCGGTTTCCCCCTTTTTCCCCCGTTGCAGTCTTCTCCAAAGGCCCAAGGGCAGGTGATATTGGGGAAAGGAGGGAGGGTCCTGCAGCAGGGCTCGAAGAAAGAAGATGAGGGGGGAAGTCTGACCGTTCCGGAAAATAATGACCTCAACCGGGTCCTTGACAAGGCCATGGAATTCTTTGCCAAAAAGAAATGGGATGAAGGCATTGGGGATCTCCAGAAGGTAATGGAAGGAAAAGCCTTAGGGGAGGATGAACGCTTTGGCAAGAGCGATCCCTTTAAGGTGTTTTACAGCGAGGACAACCGGCTTTTTTTTCCTTTGGCTCGGTTTTGCCAGAAACTTTTGGCTTCCCTTCCCAAAGAAGGCTTAGAAGCCTTTCGTTTGCTGGTGGATCCAAAGGTGAAGGACCGCTACCTCAATGCAGCGGAATCCTTGGATGAAGGAGAACTCCAGCGGCTTTTTGAGCTCTACCTTCCGAGCAGCTATGGAGCTAGGGTCGGAATGTTGCTGGCGGATCTGTTTGAAGCCGAGGGGCGTTTGGGAGAGGCATATCTGGTTCGAGAAAGGATCCTCGAGAATTACCCGGATCCAAGCCGTAATGTTCAAATCATGATCCATGTGCGGCAGGCCCATCTTGCCGCTCTTTTGGGAAATGAAGATGGCTGGGGTCGGCACCTTAAGGCTCTCGTTCACATGGATCCTGGAGGTTCGGTAAGGGTTCATGGAGAGCTGGTCCCCCTGACGAAGCTGGGGGAGCACGAAGCCTTTGCCCTCCGGGGTCGTTTGGAGGAGAGACGAAAAGATGTGGATGCTGGGTTCTCTGCCTTCGATTTTGTTCCTCTCTGGGAGTTCCGTTGCCTGGTGCAGGATCCGTATGGCTTGGGTAAGGTCAAGGGGAATCGAAGAGGGGGGACTGTTTTTTTCTCGGGATCTGGGGGGACCAAGGTCCCTGATAACAAAAGCTTTCGGGCAGGTCTCCCTCTTAGCTTTGCAAGGGTTCATGGGCGAAACGTTTTGCTCATCAAGGATCACATGCGGCTTGTGGGCTTGGATGAAGAGACAGGAAAGCTTGTATTTGTTTGGCCCAAGGATCCGGAATCTGGGAAAAAAAGTTCGTTTTTTCGGCCTGTGAGCCGGTTGCGGCAACAGACCCTTGCATATCGAAACCCTGCAAAGGACTTTGCCCAGCAGAGGGTGACCTCGAGGGTGACTCCCCATGGATCCTTTTTCTATTTTCTGGGAAGCTACCGCGTTCCTCTGGGGCAGGGAGGGGTCGGGGGGATGCAATATCGCAATTCCCTGATTTGCTATGACGCATCAAAAGGAAAAGAACTTTGGAATCTACGACCCAAGCTGAAGGGGGGCAGGAGAGTTTTTTTCTTGGCCCCGCCGATTTCCCTTGGAGACTGGCTCTTTGCGCCGGTCCAAGTGGATCGAGAGTTTTCTGTCGCGAAAATTGATCCAAAGGACGGTGAGCTTCTTTCGATTGTTCCCGTCCATAGTGGAGGTAGTGAACTCCTCCTGCCTCCCCCAGTCCCACTGGTGGCGCAGGGCAATATTCTCTATTTTCTAACCAACAGCGGTGGGGTCGCGGCATTTCGAGCCCCTAATCTCGAACTCCTATGGTTTCGGCGTTATGAAACCTGGGATCCTGTGCAGCCCAAACCTAAGGCTACGGTTCGGGCAAGGCGGACCTTCTACGGGGTTCAAAAGATCCGTCTGCGAAAGTTTTTCCCCTCTCTTCCCTTGATCTCCGGGGACAACCTCATTGTCGCTCCCGTTGATTCGGATGTCCTCCTTTGCCTGAATCGCTTCTCCGGCAAGGTCGAGTGGCAACTCCCTCGCTATGAGAGAGGAACGAGGAGCGAAAGTTTCCACCAGGTGTTGGGGCCGGATGATGGGCGCATTTTTCTCGTTGGGACTGCAATCCAAGGAGTTGATATCCGCACAGGGAAGCGTCTTTTTGAATCCACTCTAAGTGATCCACTTTTCGGAAGAGGCCTCGCCTTGGGAGGGCAGGTGTTTTTGCCCATGGACAATGGGATTCAGGTTTTTGATGGGCGCACTGGGGTTCAACTGGGGAGCTACCAACTCCCCCCTCTGGAGAAGGGTGGAGAGGAAAGGACTGCGCCCATTAGTTTGAAAGGAAAAAATGGCCTCCTCTTTGTCTCCGACGAAGCTGGGGTCATTGTCTATGCCGTTCCCGAAGATTTCCTTGCATCATCTCCTTCTGTGATGGAGGAGATGCGCAGGCTCCTCCTCCTGGAGAAAAAAAGAGAAGCCTTCGATCTGGGAATGAAGACTTTGCTGTCGGGGCAGCTTTCCTCTGATTCCAGAGAAGCAGTCTTGGACTTTTGTCGTCGGATCGGCAGGGAGATGGCTTTGGATCTCTCCAAAAAAGGTGAAACGGAACCTGCGTTGTTACAACTGAAACGCACAGATGCTCTTTTGCATAAGTTTGGGCATAAAGGTAATCCCGATTTGCTGTTGGCTCGCATTGAAATACTGGAAAGGGCCGGGCGTTCCAATGAAGTTCGCCAGCTCTTAGAGATCCTGGGTTCCCTTCCCTCGGTTCAGTTGGAAACCCACGGGGCGGGTGGAAAGAAAAAGGAATCGAAATGAAGGCAATGGGGTGGTCCAAATTATTGCTTCCGAAGTTTGGAATCTTTTTTGCATCAACTCTTGGGCTTTCCCTTGGGTTGCGAGCGCAAGAACTTGATGGAATCAAGCTCCCAAAAAATGGGAAGCTCTACCCTAGAGGGGTCAATGCTCGGATTGAAAGCACGATTCAAAAAGGGGCCAAGTATCTTGTCCGGACACAAAACAGGGATGGATCATGGCGGGCCAATGGTTCTTCCAATGGTTATCCCATTGCGATGACTTCCCTCGCCGGCTTTGCCCTTATGGCTACCGGCTCCACCCCCATGCGGGGACCCTATGCTCCAAACATTCGGAAGGCTGCGGAATTTTTGATGCGCCATTCCCTAAAGAGCGGTCTCATCAGCATTCTTCAAGAGGAAGAGCGTCCCATGTATGGGCATGGCTTCGCCATGCTTTTTTTGGGTGAAGTCTATGGGATGGAAGTGGATCTCAAGATGCAGCGCCGGCTGAGAAGGGTTTTGGATAAAGCCATCCGCCTCACGGCCAAAAGTCAATCCTCCTATGGGGGCTGGAACTATGCTCCTGGAGATAACTATGACGAAGGTTCGGTTACTGTTACTCAGGTGCAGGGTTTGCGGGCTTGTCGGAACGCGGGGATCAATGTGCCCAAAAAGGTGATTCGAAACGCAGTCAAATACATCGCGGATTCAGCCAATGAAGACGGTGGGATTCGATATGGGGCTCGGTTTCGTGGACCCTCGCGGCCTGCGATAACGGCCGCTGCTTGTGCCGTTCTTTACAACGCAGGTAAGTACGATGACAAGATGGCCAAAAAAGCCATGCAATATGCAAAAAGTCATATCTCACCGACTCGAAGTGGAGGGTTTCATTTCTATGCCCAGCTTTATTTTGCGGAGGCCCTCTACCAAGAAGGGGGGAGGGATTGGGACCGATATTACAAGGAAATCGCGGCATATATGATGAAGCAGCAGAGTTCTAAGGGCTATTGGCAAGGAGATGGAGTGGGGCGGACCTATGGAACTGCGATTGCACTCATTATCCTCAACCTTCCTTATGCCCGCCTCCCTATTCTTCAGCGCTGACCCCGATTTCATGACTCTTTGCGAACTCTGCACCTCCAGGAGTTGCCTCGCATGATCCTTGCTTTTTCCTTATTGAACCCTTTTCTCCTCTGGGGAGCAGGTCTTGCTTCGGTCCCTTTGATCATCCACATTCTCAATAAGCGACGCTTCAAGAGGATTCGTTGGGCGGCGATCGAGTTTTTGCTCCGGGCCGAAAAAGAGACGAGGAGGAGGATGCGCTTTGAGCAATTACTTCTCCTGCTCCTTCGGATGGGAGTTGTCGCTCTTTTAGCTTTTTTGCTTGCACGTCCAATGGCCTCCTCGGAGGACCTCTTGGGCTTGGGGCAGCGTTCGGTGCACCATGTCATTATCCTCGATGATTCGGGGAGTCTTGGTGAGCGATCCGGAGTGGGGATTGTGTTTGACGCGGCTCGAAAAAAGGTCCTTGAGATCGCCGATCAGATCGGAAAGACGCGAGGAGGAGATTTTTTGACCTTGTGGAGGAGTTCTTCCAGCAAAGCTGATCTTTCGGCTCGGCCTGTGACGATAACCCTCCGGGGAGAGCTGAACGAAGCTCTCGCTGCTGCACGTCCGACTCCTGATCGCTTTGAGCCCACCCTTTTGTTTGAAGGGATTCGACGCATTGACAATGCTCTTGGGGAAAAGGCCTCTCGCCTTTCTATTTATCTCGTCTCGGATTTTAGACGAAGTGACTTGATGGGAGCCGATGGGCGTATCAAGCAACCCCTTCTTAAAGGTCTCCGTGGTCTTCGAGGAGGGACGGGGAAGTTGTTTTTCTTTCCAGCGACACATTCTGGGCAAGCGAATCTCGGGATCACCAGGATCAAGCCCTTACAAGCCCGTTCGATTCAAAAGATCCCCTCTCGTTTTGAAGTAGAAGTCTTCAATTTTTCTAAGGATGTGAGCGCCAGGTTTCCCCTTGGATTTCAGGTGGATGGCGGTGCACGCGTGACACGGAAGATGGATCCTATTCCCCCAAATAGCTCCAAGTCCTTGGTCTTCAGCGTTGATTTTGCCTCGCCGGGCTTTCATGTAATTCAGGCTGATCTTCCGCTGGATCGTCTGGCTTTGGATAACAAAAAGGCTCTGGCGGTTGAAGTCCAAGATGCTGCGCAAATTCTTCTTGTGGATGGAGATCCGGGTGAGCGAATAGAGCTTTCGGAGACCTTTTATTTGGGGTCTGCTCTGGACCCTGGAGAGGATGGTGCTTCGGGTTTTTCTGTAACGCACACGGATGAATACGATTTTCCACAGAAGAAGCTGGGTTCCTTTGATCTGATTGTCCTGGCCAATATGGGGCGACTTCCCGAAAAAGAAGTTCAAAGGTTGGAAGCTTGGGTGAGAGCGGGAGGGGGACTTTTGGTTTTCACCGGTGATCAAGTCTCGGTGAATTCATACAAGTCCCTTCTTTGGAAGGATGGCAAGGGCCTACTTCCGGCTCCCCTCGATCAAGTGGACGGAGATATGGCCAAACCCCTTTCTCCTGTCATTACCCAAGTGGAGCATCCTTTGTTCCAGGGGATGAACGAGGTTCTTTCCAAGCTCCTTTCCCTTGTGTCTGTGGGGAGATATCACGAGATTGAACGTGATTCTAAAGGTTCCGAGATTCTGGGAGAGGGAACCAAAGTCCTTCTACGTTTGGGGGATGAGAATGGCCCTCCCCTTCTCCTGGAGAAAAAATTCGGCAACGGTTCTGTGGGGATGATGACGACCACGGCCGATGCTTCTTGGACCAGTTGGCCCGGAGATTTTTCATATCCCGTTCTCCTGACCCGCCTCGCAGAGCAAATGTTGAAACCGATGGACTTGAGCCCTTACAACCTGGGTCCCCGAGGACAGTGGTCGCTCACATTGTCGGCGGCGGATTATCGTCCAGCCTTGCGCATTCTCCCTATGGAAGGAGATGAAAGCGGCCTGAGCCTTGAGCGGAGTCTTCTCGCTCAACCTGATAAGGAGAATCCAGATGATCTCAAGGCTTTAATCGGGCCTGAGGAGGGCCGGCCATGGCCGAAGGCAGGGGCCTGGGTCCTGAAACTTGACCGGGTAGGAATGGGGGAGGCAAAACGTTTTTTTTCAGTCTCTCCTTGGACAGAAGAGGGGCGTTTGGAGACGGTCCCAAAAAAGGCATTTTTAGCAGGCTTGCCTTCTGAGATGGCCGAGAGGGCGGTCTGGGTGGATGAGGCTTCTGCTGTGAAGGCTGGTTTTCTCGTGGATGAGGGAGAATTCTGGCGAGTTTTGGCCTTTGCGCTTTTGGGTTTTTTAGTTTTAGAGAGTTTTTTGGCTTGGCGTTTTGGACACCACTAAAGGGTTACTTAAGGACCACTGACAAAACAAGTCGACTGCCGTGCTTGGGCTGAATAACGACAGAAAAGGCACTGACACAAGGAAGCAAGCGATTCGATGGAACAGTTTCTGAAATGGTTGGCCGGGCTGGGTCCTGGAGAAGGACAGGCAGGGGAGAAGCTGCGCTTTGAGTTTACTTCTCTTCCTTCGGGTACGCTTGCACTCCTCTCCATTGCAGCGACAGTCGCGATCCTTCTCCTTGTCGTGTATCTCTACAAAAAGGACGCAAAGCGTCTCTCCGTTGGGAAGCGTTCTTTGTTGGCGTTCCTGCGCTTGATGGCCTTGGCATCCATTGGGCTCCTTCTTCTTGAGCCGACTTTGGTAAAGGTGCGCAAATCTGTGCGTCCCGGCGAAGTGCTCGTTCTTCTGGATGCATCGCAATCAATGGGGCACTTGGACAGTTATGCCCACTCGAAAGAAGAGGCACAGGCTTGGAAGGACTTGGGGGTTGAAGATCCATCGACCATGACCCGTTTTGGTCTCTCGGTCCGCCTCCTTAAAGACAAGGGAATTCTCCAAACCCTTGCTAAGAAAAACCTTGTCCGACTCCGTCTTTTTGGAGAAAGCTCCAGGCCTGCTCCGGAGAAAAAGCGCAAAGCAAGCGAGGAAAAAGGGAGCTCTTCTAAGGTCAAGAGGGGAGAGGCCAGCCCCCCAAGGGGAGGCCGTGAGAAAAATCCTGTGGGCTCCTCCACTTTGGGTGGGCTTCCCGGTGCTCCCGACATTGATTGGGATCGGCTGAAACCCACGGAGGGTGGAACGAACCTGACAGGGTCGTTGAGGCAAGCTCTGGATTCCGTTCGTTCGGCCAGGATTGCAGGGGTCATTCTTGTGACTGATGGCCGGGTGAATTTAGGTGGTCGGGCCGAGGAGGCCGGGGCGATTTTGGCCCGAAAGGACATCGATCGGGTCTATGTGGTGGGTGTCGGTGACCCCCGGGAAGCCTGGGTTGTTGGACTTCGGGATCTTCAGGCCCCGGACAAGGTGTTTAGGGGAGACCCCGTGAGTCTTTCCGTCCAAGTCCAGTCTCAGGGCTACCCCTTTCAGCAAATCGAAGTGCGTCTTTTGGAGCGACTCGCTGGAGGAAAAAAGACGATCGCCACAAAACGAGTGGAGCTTGGAGGAGATCAACCTTCTACTTCGGTGAACTTTCCTCCTTTCAAATTGGAGAAGGAAGGCGAGCATGTTCTGGAAGTCGAAATCACCCCCCCCGAAGGAGAGGACTTTGATGGAGAGCGCCACCGATTTACACACCGGATCCAAGTCCTCACTTCGACTCTCGATGTCCTGATGATCGTAGGTGCGCCCACCTTCGAATACCGCCTCATTAAGACCCAGCTGATGCGCGATGACACTGTCAAAGTCGGGTGCTGGCTCCAAAGTGCAGAAAAAGGTTTTCCTCAGGAAGGGAATGTGAGCCTCAAAAACCTTCCCAAAGATCCAAAGGAATTGGATGAATGGGATGTAGTCCTTTTCCTCGATCCTGATCCTCGATTCATTCCGCTTGAGTTTTCTCAGATGGTAGAACGGGCTGTGACCGAACGGGGAACAGGGCTTTGGTGGGTCATGGGAGACAAGTTTTCTCTCTCGGCGATTCAGCCTGATTCAAGCCTCAAACCTCTGGTGGATCTTTTGCCTGTGGTGCCCGATTTACCGTCGGCCGAACGCGAGATCGGCTATGGCCGATTTTTTCGAGTTGCTTGGCCATGGACTCTGACCACAGAAGGTAAACGGCACAGGAGCCTGAGACTTGTGGATTCTCCGGAAACGAATGAGCGGCTTTGGAGTCTCCTTCCAGGTTTTCACTGGTCCTTCCCCGTGTTGCGGAAGAAGCCCGCCGCCTTTGTTTTGATTGACCATCCCAACACTGCCTTCATGTCTGAAGGGCAGCGTCGTCCTATTCTTGCAACTCAATATGTGGGGGCCGGTCGGGTCAGCTACACAGGAACAGATGAGACCTATCGTTGGTTTGGTGTGATGGAATCGGCGTTCAACCGTTATTGGCTCAAAGGGCTGCGCTATTTGAGCGAAGGGAGACTGACCGCAGGAAGTGGTCGTTTCAAGTTGGGGCTTTCTTTAACGAAGGTCACCCTGGGGAAGGAGGTTGAAATCTACCTCCGGGCCCTGGACGAAAATTTTGAACCCTTGATCGCGGAGGATGTTCCGGTACGGGTGCAGGGTCCCAAAGGAATGACCTTTGATCTCCGGCTAAAACCCCTGGCTTCAGGGGAAGGGCGCTATCGCGGATCCTTCCGGCCCACCGGAACCGGAACTTGGACCGTCACGGCGATGTCGGGAGATGGAGGAGGTAAGCCGGTGCGTTTTGAAGTGCGTCGGTCGAGGCTCGAAAGCCGTGGACCGATGAATCGTTCGGGGCTTCAACGCTTGGCCAAAAAGGCCGGAGGAGAGTTGTTACCCCCGAACCTCCTTGTGGATCGTGTTGCAGCAATCCCCTCCCGGTCTCGGACATCCGTTTATGCCTTTCCTTATCCTCTTTGGGACAACTGGTTCTCGCTGGCGCTCGTAGTTTTCTTTTTGACCTTGGAATGGATCCTGAGGAAGCGTTTCGACCTTCTTTAACCATATTGATTGATGACCTTGCCTCCTTTGAAAAGCGTTTTGCCCCAAGAAGGGGATTCTTTGGCCCCGATAGAAGGTCCCAATGAACCCCCCAATGGCGATTGGCCTTTGAAATAAGAACAGAATCGATGACAGAAACAAAACTACCTTCCACGATCACCGGCGAAGTGGCCGGGATCCTTGAACGCTTTCGGCAAAGCCTGGGGGAGCTCCGTTCGAAGGTTCGAAAAGGGATCTTGATTGAGGGTTTGGGTTTCATCGGGCCGGCCTTCTTCTTTTACTATCTCGTGACCTTTGGTTTGGATCGAATGCTTCGGCTGGAAATGCCTGCCCGTGCCGTTCTCTTGGGCCTTTGGCTGATTTGGGTGATTCGGGGGCTCTATCTTAAAGTCTGGTCTCCCCTGCAATCCCGGCTCGGGGACGATGAATTGGCTCTCGCTGTCGAGAGGGCAACTCCGGGGCTTGGCCAACGTTTTATTTCCGCCCTTCAGTTCTCCCGCAGCCTTGTTCAGGGAAATGTCCGTGGAGAATCGGAAATCCTGATGGCGGAGGCTGTTTTGTTAAATGCCAAGGAGTTGGAGGCTTTGCATTTTTCCAAGGCCATACGCCGTGAGCGGCTACGTCGGGAGTTTTTGATGTTTGGGGGAGCTTTTCTTCTCCTCTTGGTTGCTGCCGGAATAAGCCCGCAGAATTTTAAAATTTGGACACAACGCAATCTTCTGTTGAGCCAAACGGTTGATTGGCCACGAAAGACTCATCTTGTCTTCTTGGATGCGAAAAAAGGGGTTTTGGTTTCCCCTCGCGGAGATGATTTGACGATTCGGGTTCGTGCCGGGGGGGTTGTTCCTGAACGTGTTTTTATTCACTGGCGTTTTGTGGGGGGAAGCTGGACGAGTGAGCCCATGGTGCAGAACACCGGTGAGGATCTTTTCACGGTGACCTTTCCATCTTTGATGGATCCGATTCAAGCCTTCGCTGATGGTGGAGATGGGTTGACGGATGACCTCCATGTGCAACTCGTTGATCGCCCCATGGTCCAAGATTTGGCGATTAAGCTGCACTTTCCTGAATATATGGGGAAAAAAGAGGCGGTCCTCAGTGACGACGCACGGGAATTGGTGATCCCGGAAGGGGCGATGCTGGAGCTGCAAGGGAAGGTGAGCAAACCGGTGAAGAAGGCTTGGGTGGTAGTCGGAGGATCCCCCCAGGGTGATCTCCAGGTAACTGGGAGTGGACTGATCTTTCAGGGACAAGTGAGTCCAAAAGCCTCGGGGTTGTTTGTGATTGCTCTAGAGGATGAGAGTGGGCTGAGAGAGGGCGTGGGGCGGCGTTTGCTTCTCCAAGTGGTCCCCGATCGGGCTCCACGACTCAAGCTTGCGGTGCGCGGAGTGGGGGCCAGGATTACTCCCATGGCGAAGATTCCCATTGAGGTGACCGCAGTGGATGACTTCGGGCTTTCTCGGTTGCGGCTCCTTTTCGCGAAGGGGAAAACAGCTTCCATTGGAGCACCTGACCGAATCAAGGCTTTTCGGGAGACAAAAGCGCAAGGCTTGGAGGATTTTGAGCCGGGGAGTCCTGTTTTTGATCGCCCCATTACTTTTGATCTCCTTCCTCTATTAAAGAAGAAAGATGCCTTGATGGACGGGGCGAATCCTATTCGACCTGGGGACTTTCTTGCGGTTCGCTTGGGTGCCCGGGACAACCGGCCTGTGGGTATGGATGGGGCGGCGGAGACGATTTCCGATGCTTATACCTTCAAAGTTGTGACCCCTGCCGAGCTGCTCACTGAACTTCTTCGTCGGCAAAATGAACAGCGGGTGGAGTTTGAGAAGCTTTTGAAACAGCATCTTGCCGATGCGGCCGAGTTTAGAGACTTACAAAATCTGTCCAAGGCTGGAGCCAATCTGGAAAAAGTTCGTCGAAGAATTCTGACACTGGGCCGCCACCAAAGACATCTGGGGCGGACGGTTTCGGGGATTGGCAGGCGTTATGAGGCCATTTTGGATGAGATGTTGAATAACAGGCTGGCGGAAGAGTCCAGGATCTTTCGACTCAAATCTCGCATTGTGGAACCTTTAGGCCTTCTTGGATCCCGCCATATGCCTTCTTTAGCCGGATCGGTGCGGGGATATGCCCGATCTGCCTTGGCGGCGGACCGCATGCTTGTTTCCAAGGGTTATGATGAAGTCGCCTCCATGATGCGGAATGTGCTCAGGTATATGACGCGTTTGGAGACCTTTACACGAATTCTGAACACCCTTCGAGAAGTGATCCGTTTCGAAGAGGGTGCAAGAGAAAAAGCCAAGGCAGCTTTGAAAAAGGAAATGAATGAGCTCTTTGGCCCAGGGAAAGAAACTCCCGGAAAAGATGGAAAGGAGAGGTGATCGGATGTTTTCAATGAAAAGACAGTTGCTATTTGGGGCGGCGCTCATTGTTTCTTTTGGCCTGACCGCCTTGAGGGTACCCGCATTTGCTCAAGGGAGAGGAGATCCTTCTTCCGCGAAGCCACCAACTGCCAAGGCAACAGGTAAATCCGGGGGGGACCAAGACAAATCTCCCAAGCATCTCCAGAGCCAAGCTTTTCTCAAGTTTCGAGAGCTGCAGTCGACCATGCGTTCCCTGAAGGCGGAACTCAAGGATAAAGAGCCTGACAAAGTAAAGCGAATCCAGGTTGGTCTCCGGTACATGGCGGAAACCAAGATGGAGGAGCGAATGAAGGAAGTTGCGGATCTTCTTGAAGGCAAGTCTTGGGATGAAGCCATCAGGGGGATGGATACGATTCGCAAAGATCTGGATCAACTGATGCAGCTCCTTCTGGACCGGGACGTTGATCTCCGCAAGCTCATGGAGCAGATTGACAAGCTTGAAAAGTTTAAAAACCAAGTTGATAAGCTGCTGCAAGAACAGCAAAAGGAAAAGGAGCAATCATCAAACGCTGAAAAGCTGCAAAAGCATATTCAAGATCTAAAGGATGCCAGGACCCGCATTCGCAATCTCATCGCCAAGGAAGAACAGGTGAAGAGCGGCACAAAGGCTCTTGGGGCCGGCGCCAAGGAAGATCCCAAGCTCACGGCAAAGCAGGGTTCTTTGGCGGAGGAGGCTGAAAAGCTCGAAGAGAACCTGAAATCTTTAGAGCAGGACGCCAAAGACCTTTCCAAAGAAGGGGGAGCGGATGAGGGGAAGCCCTCGGATTCCGAGGGGCAAGGAGGTGCAGCTTCTTCATCCGCCGGAAAGGCAGCTGAATCGATGCAACGGGCACAAGCTCGAATGGGGGCAAAGGCTCCGGAGGCGGCCCTCGATGATCAGGAGAGTTCGGTCGAGGAACTCAGGAAGGCAGAGGAAGCCTTGAAAAAAATGGAGGAAGAAGCCCAGCGAAAGCTCCTTTCTCTTCCTTTCGAGCAATTTGCCAAGAAGCAGTTGGAGACGATGAAGAAGACGGATGACCTTGCCAAGGATATGGATAAAGCTGAGGAGGCAGGGAAGGGAGAGGGCGAAGACGGGAGCGGGGAAGGCGAACCTGTTCCTGGAAAGAAAAATGTCGAATTAGCCGTTCCTAAGCAAAAAAACGCTGCTGGTTCCCTCAAGGAACAAAAGCCCAGCAAGTCGAGAAGGGATCAGAAGGACGCAGAGGATGAGCTGCAGGAAGCCAAGAAGAAGCTCGAGGATGCTTTGGCACAGCTGCGACAAGAACTTCAAGAAGAGGTTCTGAGGGCTCTGGAGGAGCGATTTACAGCAATGCTGGCCAAGCAGGTTGCTTTGACATCCCGAACCAAAGTGACACAAAAGCGGAGAAAGCGTATCGAAGCCCTGAGCCAGCAGGGAATCGTCCCGACTTCGATCAAGACAGCTTGTCGCCAGATTTCCAAGGGCGAACGCAGCTTGGAAGCCGAAGCAAACTCTGCTCTCCGGCTATTGATCGAAGAGGGGAGTACTGCTGTTTTCCCGGAAATCGTCAAGGAGCTTGCCGGCGAGTTAAGAAAGGTTGCCAAGCGTTTGGAGTTTTATGAAACAGGAGAAGCTGTAGGGGTTCGTCAAAGAGAAGTCGAGCGGCTTCTCAAGGCATTACTGGAGGCTCTACGCAAGCAGATCGAATACAAGGAAAGCGACCAAGCGGGGCAATCTTGTGATGGTAAGCAACCCCTGGTTCCTCTTTCGGCCGAGCTTCGGATGTTGCGGACTCTCCAGGAGGGTGTGAATCGCAAGACCAAGGTTGTGAATAAGCTGAAAAAAGGAAAAAACAGGAAGGATCTCGCCGATGACGCTGCGAAGCAGGAAGGAAGAGTGGGCGGTTTAACCAGAAAGCTTGCGAACAAACTTCAGAAGGAAGAAGGCAATGATGAAGGTGAGGATAAATGAGGTCATTTCCTAAAAGAGCAATCCGCCCCTGGAATCCTAAGAGGCTTTTTTTGGTGGCGACTTTTCTTGTGCTGCCCTCACTGGGTCTCTCCCAAAAGCAGGGTGGTCCTGAAGCCCAAGGAAAGCAGGCAGTTCTTCAGCGGAAGAAGTTTGACAAAAATGCCTTCTTAACATGGATGAAGGCGCATAAGGCTGACGAGACTCTTCTCAAAGAATTTGAAAAAGAATGGAAGGTTGGTCCCGATAGCAGGATTACCGATCGCGTCCTCCGCAAACTGATTCCTCCGTACCGTAAAGCCATGAATGAGGTGGACGCAGGTTCTCCGAAGGGAGTTTTGGATCTTACGAAACTCCTTTTGAAAGCCAAGGATCCATACATCAAGGCCCATTCCCGTTATTTCCTTGCTCGGGCTCTGCTGGACGAAGATGACCCCGAAGGGGCCGTTTTGGTGCTTGCAGATTTTGTTACCAAGGATAGCGGTTACAGCCTTATGGATGGGGAGGGGGCTTTCTATATCGGTTACAGCCTCGCCCTGATCCCCGATGCGGGGAAGGCTATCGTCAATCTAAAGGCTTTTTTGGATTTGTACCCGGATGCTCCGGAACGTTACCGTGCCAATGCCGCCCAACTTCTTGCCGAGCTTGAAGCTCAATGGGACAGCCCCCTTCATGCGATTGCCGACGACATGAAATACTGCGAGCGCAAGCTGAGAAAAGAGCAAACCGGTAAGCAGGTTGAGACCAAGCAACTCGATATTGTTGATAAACTTACCAAGCTGATTGAGCAGCTTGAAAAAGAAGAACAACAGCAAGGAAGTGGACCACCAAAGGGGAATCAGCAGTCCAAGGGGCCTGCGAATCAATCTTCCCTAAGTGATGGTCCCGGCCGCGTCGGTCAGCTCCATGGCTCTCGTGGGGTGAAGAGTAAGTGGGGAGAAATGAAAGATCGCGACCGAAAAAAAATTATGAACGAAGTACAAACCAAACTTCCGGAACGCTATCGCGCGGTTCTCGAGCGTTACTATCGCAAAGTGAATAGAGGGGGAAAGTGAAAGCGGTAAGTCTTTTTTTTCTTTCTCCTTTTTTCTGTTTACTTGGCCTTTCTGCAAGGCCTTCTTTTGGTACGGTTCCGGGCATAAGGGGGGATGGACGAACCGTTCGGCTCAAGAGTTTTTCCGGGAAAACTTGGACTTTTAGGGATTGGGTTTTTTCGGCCAAAGATGGCTTCAGGGGGGTGGAAGGGGGCAATCCTATCAGGCTTGCGCCCGGGAAAGCCTGGATTATGGATGGATCTGATGAGGGGGAGGATGCCCTGAGTGTATCTCCTTCGAACAAGAATCTTCCGGCAAGAGGATTCCTCAAACTTCGAAGCGGAGCCATTCTCGATGGTGTTTGTCTCGGAGGGACAAAAGGAAGCCTTGAGTTTCAAATTCATAGAGGAAATAAGATCCTGGTTCCCTTGACCTATATTCAGGGTTTTCGGGGACCGGTTGCGAAACCCAAGGTCACAGCTTCTGAGGAGGAGAACAAGGAAGCGAAGCATCGGGTTTTGGATGCAAATTTTTCGCGAGCTTTGCAGGCGCCCCCTCTTGAGTCCGACTTGTGTTTTTATACCAAGGGGAAAAGCTCTAATGGTGAACCGATCATCCGTCGTATCCCTTGCAAACTTTTAGGGGGAACCCCAATTAATGATAAAGTTGGGAAGGGCAAGCTTGGGACCCTGCTTCTCAAGGTGGGAGGAAAAGAGAGATCCCTTCCTCTTACAAAGGTCTATGGGGTTGTTTTTGCGGAAGGTTCGGGGGTTGAGCCGGTGGCGCCAGAAAATGTTCCCATGGATCGAGCGAAGCTCCAAAATGGAACCGTCCTTATTGGGCGCCTCCTTTCAGCGAATTCGGATTTATCGAAGCCTTGGGTTTTCCAAACTTTGGAAGGTTTTCGACTTCGCTTGGATCAAGAACTCATCCAGGAGATCGAGTTCGGATCCCCCCAGGTCAAATTTGTTTCAAGGATTCCGGGGTTACAGATCGCCCGCACACCCACCCTCGATCGAAAGTGGCCCGTCCTCAAAGATCACTCCCCCGCAGGAAGATCTTTGAAGTTAGAAGGGGAAAAATTCAGACATGGGTTTTGGGTGGTTCCCAATTTGAGGATGGAAATTCCTCTGACAGCAAAGCGTGGGATTCTTCTTGGCAAAGCTGGGCTTGTTTCGCGGGGCAAAGGTCTCGTAAAGCTGCGAGTTTTGGGAGATGGAAAACCTCTGATGAAGGAAGTGGAGCTAAAAGGGGGAGCTCCCGCAGTTTCTCTCCAATTGAATCTGGAAAACATCGAGAGAGTGGTTTTGGAACTTCAGGGCAGCTTTATGTTGGATTCGGGGGCTGCGGTCATTCTTGGGGATTTGAGGGTGTTGGAACAATGAAAATAGGGTCAATTCTTGCTCTCTCCCTGGTTTCAGTTTTGGGAGTTGTGGGAGAATGTTTTGCTCTCCAACAGGAAGCTGGGAATGAATCGGGAGAGGAGTCCGATGCTTTAACCTATGCCCTTCTGGCGCAAAAAGCTCGCACCGAACTTGTTGCACGATTGGCCCCCACGGTTTGCGCCGTGATGTCCTTAGAGCGAGCGGGTGGAGGCTCTGGGGTGATTATTTCACCCAAGGGGTGGATCCTGACCAATTACCATGTCGCAACAAAATCAAAGGTCATGAAGATCGGCCTTCCGGACGGCAATTTTTATATCGCCGATGTGATCGGAGTGGATCCGGGAGGGGATATCGCTTTGCTCGCCTTGCGGGGTAAAGGAACCAATCCTGATGGAACGTGGCCACACGCCCGGTTGGGGAACTCAGATCATCTCAAGTTGGGTGGTTTTGTCTACGCGATGGGAAACCCTTTTCTTTTGGCAACGGATTTCAAGCCGACGGTGACCATTGGGATTGTCTCAGGGATTCACCGATTCCAAAAGGGAACGGGGCCAAACGGGAGGATGCTGATGTATCCGGATTGCATCCAAGTAGATGCCCCGATCAACCCCGGGAATTCCGGGGGCCCTTTGTTCGACGAGAATGGCTTGTTGGTTGGGATCAATGGGCGCATCACGATTCGAGATCGCGGGAGGGTGAACACGGGAGCAGGATTTGCCGTGAGTATTCAGCAGATCAAAGGTTTTCTCCCGGATCTCCTTGCGGGGAAGCATTGTGAGCATGGGACCACCGACATGAGCGCATGGACTATGGAGGATCCCAATATGGGAGGCCGAAGAGGAGTCTTCGCGCAGGCGCTGTTCGAAGACTCTGTTGCCTGGAGGCATGGCATTCGGCTTGGTGATGAGATTGTGACGTTTAATGGCCGTAAGGTTCGGACAGCGAATCAACTCGGAAAATGGACAGGGCGACTTCCTGCCGGCTTTGTTGTGGACATTGGCTACCGCAGGTTCAGTGAAGGTCATCGAAACTATGGTCCGATTCGGCATGCCCGCTTCCCTCTGGCCGCCTTGCCTACAGGATCCCAGCGAAACCCAAGACCGAATGTTCCGGATTTTTCGAAGAAGCCGGATTTTTCAAAACTTCTCAAGGCTGCCAAGGAGCGCGAAGAGCGCGAAAAAAATAGGCGCCTTGCTTTGAGTGATTTACTCCTTCCCAAAGGGTTCAAAGTTCCGAAAGGATGGAAGAAGGCTCTTCCAAAGGGTTGGCGTGGAAAGATCCCCAGGAAGTATCGAGGTAAGGTGAAGGTCAAGAAGACTGGACCCAGCACGAAGGAGCTTGAACGGGATCGAGGTCTTTACCAATACATGGATGGGGTTGTCTCTTGGCTTCGGGGAAAGGTTGAGCCCCATCTCGTGGCGGAGAAGGGGAAGAGGATTGTGCGCGTCATGGTTCATGTTCCGTCCAGAAAGGATCGTTTTGAGCGTTCTTGGATCTTGGATGGAAAGCGAATCCAACGAAGCTTTCGGGGGAAGACTCTTGATTCGGAAGCCCTCGCCAAGCAAAAGGACAGGGGGGATGAACTTGTGACCCTCCAACGCGAACGTTTGCTCCTGCCCCTATTGGATCCGTCCAGATCAGAGGGTATTCCGGGGGATCTCTATGTAGAGGGTGGAGCCTATGTTGCTGGGGCCCCTGTTTGGGTTTTGGCCCTAAGAGGACCTGGCAAGAGGGCTCTTTATATCGACGGGAAACGCTTTATTCCCGTGGGCTGTCGGTATCGCAGCCCCGCAGATGGGGGACTTGTGGAAGTTGTTGTCAACAAGTGGGTGAGGGCAAAAGATTCCCTCCTCTATCCCGTTCGCTTGGAGAAACGGATCGATAAGGTTTTGGTTGAGACCTGGGAGGCCGTTGGGGACGATCCCGCAGCTTCAGGCTTTCCCGGGTTCAAGCTCCGTGAGGATCCTTTGCCTCGGCCCAGCACCGCGATGGAAGAGCACATGGTTCCCTTGCTCGATGCAGTGGTAAAGATTGTGGGGGCAAGCGGATTGAAAGGTATCGAGGGCTATGGTTCCGGCCTGGTGGTTTCAAAAAAGGGTTTCATCCTCACTTGGGATCACATCATGCTGCAGCCGGGACAAGTGCGCGTTGTTCTCGCGGACGGCAGCATCCACGAGGCGAGGATCTATCGTCGGGCTGAGGAATTAGGGCTCGCGATGCTCAAAATTGATCCCGGAAAATCGAATCTTCATCCGATTGCGATCCCCGGAAAAAAGCGATTCCTTCCTCCGGGAACGGTTGTTTGGTCTATGGGAAACGCCTTCAAATTGGCGGAATTTGATGAACGGGTCACCGTTGTTGAAGGTGTGATTTCGGGAAGTATCCGTTCAGACCTCAGGCTGAATCTGCGCAAATTTCCTTACAAAGGTCGCGTCTACTTGACGGACGCCCCATCTAACCCTGGGACGCAGGGGGGAGGACTTTTTACTCTCGATGGAAAACTTGTGGGAATGCTGACTCCTTTGGTGGAGTCGCGGGAGACAAATACGCAGCTTTCGCTTGTGATCCCCGCCGAGAACTTGGCCCCCTTTGTTGCTCTCTGCCTGGGAGATCGGAGTCTCGCAAAGAATCTCGCGGCCCAATCCCTCAAAGCCAAGGCTAAGGGGCCGGTCTATACAGGCATCAAGCTCTTTGACACGGGACGCCGGCGCTCTCCTCCCGCCTATGTAGACCGTGTCTTCCCCGATTCGCCCGCGCAAAGGGCGGGGATCCGACCTGATGACATGATAGTCCGGGTGAACGACTATCCCGTTCGGACTTGTGCAGAGTTTCGCCGGGCTCTCCGGGCTTTTGGGCCAGGAGAGAGCATTGATTTGACCCTTAAGCGGGGTGTGCGGGTAACTAAGGTCAGCTTGGTCTTGGAGGCGAAAAAATGAAAACCATCCAACTCCTTCGCGGCTTATCTTTCTGTGTCTTTGCCACTGGGGTTCCCGCTCAAACTCCCTCGCCCCTTTTATCCCATCCACTCAAAGAAGTCCGATCTCTTTCTAGGGTCATCCCTCGGGTTGTCGCCCAATCTTCTCCCTGGGTGGTGACGGTAGAAACCTTTGGAGGTGTGCGGCGATCAACTCTGGGAGGAAGCCAGAGGCCCGGGCGACCCAAGAAACCGAAGAAAGGCTTGGGGCCATTGAAGCTGGCAGGGTTTCTTCAGGCGCAAGGGACAAGCACTGGCATTATTGTTGGAAGGGAAGGTTGGATCCTGACGACTCGTTTCGTGCTTAATTTTCATCCAACCACGATTTTGGTGAGCCTGGCCGATGGTCGTAAGTTCACCGCGAAAAAAATGGGGGAAGACCAGGGTCGAGGAATCGCCCTTCTCAAGGTCGCAGCCAAAGATCTCCCTGTTCCGGAGATGGTCCCGAGTAACAAGATGCGTGTCGGTCAATGGGTGTTTGCCCTGGGTCGCAGCTTTGGGCCCAAGTTGCCTACTGTGCATGCAGGCATCCTCTCGGGATTAGGCCGTATTCATGGCAAAGCCATCCAATGCGATGCGAACACTTCTCCCGCGAACTATGGAGGGCCCTTGGTGGACCTCAAAGGTCGTGCCCTTGCGATTGTGGTCCCTCTTTCTCCAAACGGGGATATGGCCGGTGCGGATTGGTATGACTCCGGCATTGGTTTTGGGGTCCCCTTGCATGACCTTGCCCCGATATTGGCCGAACTCAAAAAAGGACGCATCTTTGAGCGCCCTTTTCTCGGGGTTCGAATGGACCCTATGTTTCTTGGCCCAGGGGGGCGCATCCTTTCGGTTCTAAAGGACAGCCCTGCTTGGCAAGCCGGCCTCTCCAAGGGGGACATTCTTCTTGCTGTGAATGGAATCAAGGCTCGCAATGGAATGCACGTGCAAGATCTTATTGGATACCACAGCAAGGGGGATTTCGTCCCTCTTGAATTCAAAAAGAAAGATGGGGTCAAGGGTCGCGTTCTTGTGGAATTATAAAACCTCCAGGAGTGGTTCCTTATCCCTAACTTATTCCCAAGGAATATCCTTAACTTTTGCCCTGAAATTGGCCCAACGAGCTAACACAAAAAACAAATCTGAAAGCCGATTCAAGTAAATCAAAATGCGATCGGGAATCTCCTCCTTACGTTTGGCAGCCCAAGCTAAACGCTCGGCTCGTCGCGCTACAGTTCTGGCCAGATGCAAGAGCGCAGCCTCCCGTGTTCCTCCCGGTAAAATGAAACTTTTCATTTTGGGAAGCTGTTTCATGGCCTCATCCATCCAGGACTCCATCTCCTGGGTTCTCGATTCGAGGAAACCCTCAGTGCGATTCCCCCCAGGTGTCGCCAAGTCGCTGCCCAGCTCAAAGAGGTCTTTTTGGATTTGAAGAATGCCCTGATCCGTTTTTGGTTCCAATGATTCGCAGCGAAGCAGCCCCAGAAGGCTGTTGAGTTCATCCACTGTTCCATAGGCCTCGACCCGGATGTTCTCCTTGGGTACGCGAGTCCCATCAAAAAGGCCAGTCTCACCCTGATCGCCCGTTTTTGTGTAGATCTTCATCTTCCCTACTTTCCCCTTGCCCCTTGCTTTGTTGAAATAGAGCCTCTTTTTTCCAGGTAGCCTGCGTTTTACAGCCAGGTCATCCTATCTCGCATGGGAGTTTTCATGAATCTTCGTCTTGTTCCCCTTTCTTGTGTTTTCCTCCTCGCGATTCCCCTCGTTTCTCAAAAGCCCATGAGGGTCACCCATTGTGGTGGTGGGCTTGGAAAAACATTGACTGTGGAGTTGAGGGATGGTCCCGGTCTTCGGCCTTATTTTCTCCTAACTTCGATGCAGCGGACGACGATTCCGCTCAAGTTGATCGATCCTCTCGAAACCCGTTCTCTGGGCCTTGGGCTGGAGCTGCCTCAGCTTTGGTTCCAAGGGCTTCTCGGACCCACCGGGGCCGCTAAATGGGTTCTTCCCGTTCCAAATGATTCCAGCCTTCTAGGAAAGGGTGTCCTCCAACAGGCTTTTACCTTCCCCGGAAAACCGAGCTTTTTCGGCGCCATCTCCAATGTTTCGGCAGCCATGTTTGAAAAGGTGGGAGCCTTTCGTCAGCCGAGCCAAATCATGGGGAAGCAGAGGTCCTACGCAGAGCGGATCTCCATGGGGGGCGGTTTGAGTTTGGTCGTAGGAGGTGGGAACGGGGGGTTCCTCTCTTTGGTGGCGACTCGGTCTACGGAGGTTTTCGATGAGCTGGATCGCCGGTTCAAACCAGGCCCTTCTATGAACGATGTCCGCGCTCTTGGGACCAACACCCTCCTCTTGGACGGTCGTAGCCTTTTGGCTGGGGGAGTGGATATTCAAAATGATCCGCAAAAGGCCTGCGAATTGTACGATCCCGTAAAAAAGATCTTTGTGCGGACTGGAGCGATGGCTTTTAAAAGGATGGGGCAAGCAGCTACGCGTCTTAAGGATGGAAGGGTTCTCATGACTGGGGGGCTCTCGGATCTCAATAACCAACTTAAAGCTCTGGGCTCGGCCCTCAAGGAGAGTGAGATCTACGATCCCAAGACAGGGAAATGGACCCGAGGACCGAACATGAAGATCCCCCGAGCGGGGCACCAATCCTTCCTGCTTCCCAGCGGGAAGGTTCTCATCGTGGGTGGACTCTCATGGAGCACCTTGTTCTTTGTCCGCATTCCTTACATTACCAAGAGCTGTGAGATTTATGATCCAAAGACGAACAAATTCTCCTCGACAGCTTCCATGCTGACTGCACGGGCGATTTTTCAAGCTGCCACCATTGGATCAAAAATCTATGTGGCAGGCGGGTCTTCGGGTTCCATCACAAGCGGTGGGGCGCCTACCAACAAGGCGGAAGTCTATGATGTCATAAAGGGAACATGGACCGCAATTGCCCCGATGAAGTCTGCCCGTGGCCTTGCAACTTCTTTTGTGGACCGTTTGGGCCGCTTCGTCAACTTGGGGGGGGCTCAGGGAAGTCTCCTCAATCCAAAGCCCATCAAGCTAAGCGAAGTCTTTGACCCCAAAACCGGAAAGTGGACAGCCCTTCCCAATCTGAATCTGGACCGGGCGGGAGCACTGGGTTTCGAGGGTATGGGATGTGGATGGTTGATTTTTGGGGGGGGCAGCGGGATTTCAGGGCAATCCACCCGGAGTATTGAAATCCTTTTGTCTCGCTGAAGCCGTTACCTTTGCGGATCCATCGGACTATGCAGGATAAATCCTCGGAGTTTGGGAATCCGTCCGGAAGTCTTTCAGAGACATGGACGGAAGCCCGGTGCGAGTCAAACTCCATCGATTCGGGAGGGAGCCTGCGGGCCTGAGAGAATTCGAGTAAATTGGAGTGAGTTTCCGTTATCGCCCAAATCCCTTTTTCGACACGGTCGAAGTTGGAGCACTGATGAAAATTGCTGGACAAACCCTTATTCCGATCTTCCTCCTGGGACTATCGATGCCTCTCTTGGCGCAAAGCCAAGCGATTTTTCCCTCCACAGCGAAGACCAAGGGAAACAGCCAGAATTCCCTACCCTTTGCGGGCTCCCCCATGCGTTACCAGCAGAAATATCTTGCATCGGATCTCAAAAAAATCATCAAAGGGGGAGCCGTCCGAATCGTTGGACTCAATTTCAGATCCAAGACTCAGGGCTTCTCCGGGAAATCCGTGACTCTTGAGATCACCTTGGCGAAGGCTCCGGCCCTTGTGACCTCAGCCTTTGATTCCAACTTGATCAATAAGGTCCTTGTTGTCCCCAAGACAACCATCACCTTGCCTACCTCCGGGACTCTGAGCTGGGTTTTGCCAATACCCTTCAAGGTGAATTACACCTGGGATGGAAAGAGCGACATCATGATGGATGTCCGAATCTACAAAAATGGGAACAACAATCGCCCCTTTCTTTACTTCTTTGATTCCGTTACCGGTGGGCCGACTGAGCGCCTCTATGCAACCGGGGCTTCTTCGACCTTTTCCCGCTTTCGACAGGCAGGTTCGGGCTTGGTAACGCGCTTCGATTTCCTGGGTGGGGCAGTGGTCCCCTATGGGAAGGGTTGTGTCGGAAACGGAAATGTGGTTCCCAAGGCTTCGGTCCGAGGTGCTCCGGTGCTTGGCAATGTGATCCAGATCGATCTTTCCAATGCGCGACCACAGGCACCAGCGGTGTTCCTCCTGGGGGCCAGCAACAAAAAGTGGAATTCCTTTACCCTCCCCATAGACCTCACGGTTTTGGGCGCAAAGGGCTGCTCGCTTTTGACCGGACCTCTTTTCTTTGTGCCCGCTACGACCGTGGGAGGAGCTCCTGGGTCCGGTTCTGCAACTCTCAAAGTACAAGTCCCTCCTATTGTTTCTCTCCGAGGTCTTAGCCTTTATGGACAATGGATGGTCAATGACAATGTGAGCGGCCGCACCTTTCCCTTTAGTTTTTCCAATGGCATCCAGATGCGAATCGGATAGAGAGAGCCTAAAGGGCTTTTGCGAGAACCTCGGCGATATGGAGGACTTGGTAGTCTTCGTCCAGCTTAGCTAAGCCGCTCTCCATCCAGAGATGGCATCCGGGGTTGGCTGTGATCAGAATGCGCACGCCGGTCTTTTGAATGTCTTTGACCTTACGATCCAGGATGCTGTGGGCGAGAGCCGGTTTTTGGAGGTTGTAGATCCCCGCGCTTCCACAGCAGTCCTCGGGATGTTCAAGGGGAATTAGCTTAAGTTGGGGGATTTGGGCAAGAAGTCGGCGAGGTTCTTTGCGGATCCCTTGTCCGTGGCAAAGATGGCAGGGGTCGTCCCAGGTCGCTTGCATGGGAACAGAGCGGGGAGTGAAGCCCAGGCCGAGATTGGCGAGAAACTCGGTGAAGTCTTGGACTTTGGTGGAGAATTCCGAGGCTTGCCCCATCCAGCTTGGGTACTCCTTCATTGCGGATCCGCAGCCGGCGGAAGTCACGATGATTGCGTCCAGGTCTTTGGGGAATGCGCGCAGGTTGCGTTCGACAAGAGGACGAGCGCGGTCTTGGAGTCCTGCATGGAGGTGAAGAGCGCCGCAGCAACCTTGGTTAGGAGGGACGTGTACTCTACAGCCTGCCGCCTGCAGCACTCTGAGAGCGGCACGATTGACTCTTCCGAAAAGGGTTTCCATCATGCAGCCTGTGAACAGAGCGATTTCGGCACGCTTAGGCCCAGTTGGCTCATAGATTCCGGGAGCAATGGGGCAGCGCTCACTTCCTTTGGGAATCCTGGGAAGAAGAGCCAGGCCTTCTTTCATCCAGCGGGGAAAGGGGAGGACGGTGGCGAGTTTTTGCAGGCCCAGAGCCTGTGCCATCCGCAGGGAGGACATAGAAAGGCGGTGCAATGATTTGCTTGCGATGAGGTTGTCGAGGAGGCTCCCAAGGAAGCGCGCCCTGCGGTTGCGGGAAGGGAGCCTGGCCAGCTTCTCTCGGTATGCTTCGAGGATCTTGCCATATTGGACTCCCGAAGGGCAGGCGCTTTCACAGGCTCGGCAATCGAGGCAGTTGTCCAGGGCATCGCCGAGGGAAGGTTCGGAGAGAGCAATTTCCCCTTCGGCCTCGGCGCGCATGAGGAGGATGCGCCCGCGGGGGGAGTCCTTTTCTTGCGCAAGAGTCTGATAGGTGGGGCAGGCCGGGAGGCACAGACCACAATGAACGCAGTCCAGGCTGTGCTTGTATGCCGGGTTGGACTGTTCCAGGTTCATGGGTGGATCTCCTGGGGAGCCCCTTTTCTTGAGATCCTGGTTAAAAACGAGAGCCTCTGGGGCATGAGCCCTCCAGCGAAGGTCCGCTTGAGTTCCATGGCAATGCGGCAGGCCCCCGGATCGGAGGGAGGATTGCCCTGGACTTGCTCTCCTTCTCTTTGAGTTGGGTGAACAATGGCTCCCATCGGACGCTCTCCTCCGGGGAGCCGGTCCCATTCAAAGGCCCCCTGGTAGTGGATTCGCCCATGTATGGGAGTCTGTCCTATCCAATCTGAAAGTTGGGAAGGGGGGCAGTGGCCCCGAAACAGGTTGGGGGGAGAGGACTCTTTGTTCGCAATTGCTTCCCTCCCCCTGACGCCCTTCCAGGCATCCATCCCCTCGAGCTTAACCTTAAAACCTGTGTGGCGGATTTGGCTTTCGACGTAGGCCGCACTCCCCCCCAGGAGGACTTCGATATGGCAGTGGGATCCTTCCAAGACTAAGTCGAGTGCTCGAGGTGTGGGAAGGGTATTCCTGAGTTCTCGCCATTGGATGATGCCATCGTCGAGGCCCAGGGGTTCGGATTGGAGGAGTCCTATTCGAGCAGGAAGAGCCACGAGTCGAAGCTGGAATTCGAGTCCCACAAAGTAAGCGCCACCGCTTCCGACAAAGAGCTTGCAGAGGTCGTAACCTGCTACGTTCTTGACCACTTGCCCCCCCGCATGGAAACGGCGCCCTCTCCCATCCACCCCAAGGATTCCGATCAGCTGAGAGCGCAATCTCCCCCGGTCGAAGGAGCGGGAAGCTGGAGGGGCCTCTCCTAGGATTCCTCCGATGCTCCGATGACCCAAGAAGGGGCCGGACTCAAAGGCTAAACCGTGTGGGGCCAAGGCTTCTTCCAAATCCTCAAGCAGGACTCCCGCCTGGACCCCGCAGGTGAGGTCGTTTGGGTCGAGCCTTGTGATTTTGTTCATATCGGAAAGATTCAGGATGGCCTGAGTCTTTCCCGGACTCACCCCCCGCGAGCTGGCATGACCACCGCATCGAAGAAGGATTCCTTGCTCATGAATTCCGGAGAGGAGCTCCACGACTTCCTTGTCTGTCTGTGGCCTGTGTTCAAACATCCAGCCCCTCGCTGCTTTTTGCGCTCCGCCCCTCTTTACAGCCTCCCCCTGTGGGGAAGAACTTTCCTGGGTTACAGACACCTCTTGGATCAAAACAACGGCGTAACTCTCGAAAGGCGGAAAGGTCCGCTTCATCAAACATGTATCGCATGGCCTCCCGTTTTTCATAACCGATGCCATGCTCTCCCGAAATGGAACCTCCTGACATCACGCAGAGTTCGAGGATTTCTAAACCAGCCTCCATGGCTCTCCTTGTCTCGGAGGGGTCACGGCCATCAAAACTAAGATTAGGGTGGAGGTTGCCGTCCCCTGCATGAAAGACATTGGAGAGAACGATGTTGTATTTTTTGCCAATCTCCGCAACCTTGGAAAGGACTGAGGCCAGCTTTGAAGTGGGGACAACCCCATCGAGAACGAAGATGTTGGGTTTGAGTCTTCCCATGGCTCCAAAAGCCCCCTTGCGTCCCTTCCAAAGGCTTTGCCTTTGTTCAGCATCGGTGGTCGATTCGACAGCGAGAGGATGCTCTTCTTTGAGAATCTTTACTACCTTTGGGCTGTCAGCTTCTACCTCATCCCTGGGTCCATCCAACTCGATGAGGAGAACCGCCTCGGCATCTTTGGGATAGCCCGCCGCAAAAACACTGGCTTCCACCGCCTCAATCGTCAGGTGGTCCAGGATTTCCAAGGCTGCTGGAACAATCCCTTCGCGAACAATTCGGGAAACCGTTCCGCAAGCTGCTTCCATCGAAGAAAAGGATGCAAGAAAGGTTCGCACCATCTCCGGAGATTTACTCAGTCTGACCTTGACCTCGGTCGCAACACCGAAGGTTCCCTCTGAACCAGTAAACAGTCCAACCAGATCGGGACCATCCTCTAAGTCCGCGACAACCATTTCTCCTCGGCCATCTACAAATCGAACCCCGAGGATGTGATCTGCGGTCATCCCGTATTTGAAACAATGTGGACCCCCCGCGTTCTCGGCGAGATTGCCGCCGATGGTACTGGCCTTTTGGCTACTCGGGTCGGGGGCGTAATAGAGCCCCTTTTTTCCCACGATGACGCTGAGATCCAAGTTGACCATTCCGGATTGAACAATGGCCGTCCGATCTTCCGGAGACCAGGAGAGAATCTTTTGCATGCGAGCCATTTCGATCAAAAGACATGGCGTTTTCGGAGGAGTGGCCCCTCCACTCAAGCAGGTTCCTGCTCCCCGTGGGAGGATGGGGACTCCTTCTTCGAGGCAGAGGCGAACCAAGGCTTGGACTTCTTTGTTTGTCTCCGGCATAGCAACTGCGCGTGGGGTATGCTTTTGCACTGGGTACCCGTCCAGCGAATAACATAGCTTTGTCGCTGGATCCCAGAAGGCCCGGTCCTGACCCAGAATCTTTATGACCTTCTGTTCGAAGTTAAGACTCATGCCCGAAAAGCCCGCTGCTTTGGACCCTTTGCCCACACTTGCACATTGAAGTCAAGGGAGGATTTTCCTGTGTCGAAAGGTTTAAATGGAATCATGTCGGAACGAATCATAGACAAAAGAACCCTGAAACTTCTGCGGGATGCTGTCATTAAGGCCAAGGAAGACCTTCAGCTGTATTATTCCGGGGTTCAGGAGGGAAAGCACGAAGAGCCTGTCGGTTTAGCCCGTCAATTCGGCCAGGTGCGGCGGCTTCATCGTTATTTCTCCAATCTCGCCGAGCTGGGAGCGAGGACTTTTCCCATGGATCTTGGAGAAGAGGATGAAAATTTGCTTGCTTCGTGCTTAGTTCATTTTCTTCCCGACATTGATAAAGAAATCGCTCAACCCAACCAACCTCCTTCCCATGTGAAATTCATGAAAGAGATGCAAGCAGGAATCATTACTCTTGCAAAATCTTTAATGACCCGGCCTCTTCAGCCTATTTTGGACCCCCGCCCCCTTGCCCACCAGTCGCCGAGTGTCCGCTCCCTTCTTAGTTATGTTCCAGGGCTGAAGGAAAAAACGGAAAAAATCAATTCCTTTGAGTCGCGAGACCTTGGGATGTTTACAGGCTCCCTGGGAGCTGATGAGCTCAATCCTATTAAAGGGGATGGGGTCCAGGAGGATCGAAGAATGCAGTCGACGGGTTTAACTGGTGGGGTTGTGGGCGGTCGGCGTCAAGAAGACCATCCCTCTCAAGTGGGCCAAAAAGAATCTCTGCCCCAAAATCCTTTGGATGGTGTTCTGGATCCATCGATGATCAAGGACCACCGAATGCGGGCCCTCATTAAGTTGGAGATCGCTAGTCTTGAGAGAGCTACTTTGCTTTCTGATTTTCGAATGACCCTTGTGCATTTCGGCGCCATTTTGGAAGGTATTCTCGTGGATTATGGTCTGAGGAACCGGAAGAAGCTCAATCTTGTCGAATCCCCGGATCGCTGGGATCTCATGAAACTAGCCGAAGATCTACTTGGGGATAATGCCTTCGATGAGCCCATCATCGGGATTTTGTTGGGTTGCAATCGCATCCTTCGTCCGGCTCGAATGTTGACCAATCCGATGATCATCACCAAGGAGATGCTGGGTGATGCGAAAAGAATCCTTTCTTGGGTGCTTTCCGAGATGGGGTTAAAGGGGAGTTCGGATCAAAACCGTGCTGTGGATGAGAGCGGTTGCCACGAACGCCCCGTAACTTCGGGGATTTGGCGTGCCACCCGGAGGTAGGCACTTCTCGGTTCAACCCTGCTCCCTGCGCCTTTTCAGTCGCCAAAGTTCCCTTCGCATCCTTGAATCGGGGACTTTGCCCTTAGGGTAAAGAGGGGGGTTGTGAGCCCTGCTTTTGGAGAGGGTTGTCTCATAGGGAAGACATTCCTCATCCTCCCAAAACTCTTGGGAGACCGCTTCGGGAGCGTTGGGAGATATGCCGAACAGATCCTTTAAGAGATCTTCCAAAAGCGGCTCAGTCGAGGCATCGTCTTCGTGCAAGCACTCTTCGACTCGCTCACAGAGTTCAGTTGCTTCTCTGATTTCCATCTCCTCTCTTCTCAAGAGGATGGAAAGAATCTCCGCCCCATTGGGAGCAGGAGAGCATTGGGGTGCTTCGGTGAGTAAGTCTTCTGTCAAGGTTGTCAGCGTGTCCAAGGATTCCTTGTCCATGCCCTGCAGCATACCTTCTTGGATCTCGAGAAGGGTGAGCTCATCGAGCTTCTCGCGGAGAAGGAGATAGGCTTCCAAACCAAGAGGACGGCCGGGTTTTCCGCTCCGTCCATGTTCCGCTACATAGGCAGAATAATCTCGTTGAGGCGATGAGGTCATTAGGCTTAAAAAAGGCTTAGAGACTTGGCCTGGAAACTTGGTTCAAATACTTTGCTTAAACTCATTAAGGTTTACTGGGATTATTGTGAACAAAGTGCCTGAGAATGCCAAGCCCCGAATGTGAATGGAACTTTCCGTATGGTTTTTCGTGGTTGCGCTTTCGCTTTGCTATACTCCTTGGCTCAAAAAATTGTTTGGTTGAGAGTCCCTCATCGTGAATGAAACACCTGCAATCCTTCCAAGAGAGGAAGACTCTCTTTTTCCCATACTTCGGTCTTTCTTTTTGGGAAATGCCCATCAAGAACGCCCCCGACTTCTTGGAATCGAATACGAATGCTTGCGTGTTGATAGGCAAACCCTTCGTGCAGCTCCAAGTTTGGGGGATGGTGGACCCGACACGATTCTGCGGGGAATGGTTTCACTCTTGGAAGAGCCCGGTGGCCCCGCTCCCATCCCTTTAGAAGAAAGCGGCGTCCTTTCACTCATTAAGGTAGGTAAAGGGAGTGTCTCCCTCGAGCCCGGAGGGCAAGTGGAGATCTCTTTTGCTCCCGTCCAGCGCCCGAGCGAGCTGGTTTCCCACTTGGACGCATTTGTATCAAGGGTAGAAGAGCTTCACCGGGGCAGTCCATATCGCTGTATCCATTTGGGGCACCAGCCGATATCCATGCCTACAGAGATCCCGCTTCGATCCAAGCCTCGATATCGGATTATGGATAAAAAGCTGAGATCCGCCGGAAATCTGGGGATGCATATGATGCGGGCTACTGCAGGAATGCAGGTTACGGTGGACTATCGGAGTGAACGAGAAGCTGGCGAGACCTTACGAGCAGCCCTGATTACAGCCCCCCTAGTGACGGGATTGTTCGCAAATTCCCCCTGGGTGGGAGGCAAGGACTCTGGATATGCGAGTTTTCGTGAACGGGTTTGGTGGGATACGGATTCTCGGCGCTGCGCAGTTCCCGGGAAGCTTATCCGAACTGGGAATTGCCTTGCTGCCTACATAGATTTTGCACTGGAAGCAGACCTCTGGTTTGTGAAACGGGATGGGCAGTTGGTGGAGTGTCCGGGGAGGGTGAGTTTTCGGGATGCTTTAGCCTCGGGAGAGAAACTGACCTTGGAGGATTTTGCACTCCATGCGACAACACTTTTTCCTGCAGCCCGCATCCGAAATGGAGTCGAAGTTCGTTCGGCCGATTCCGTTCCCCCTCACTTTGTCCCGGCCTTTGCTGCTTTGATGGCCGGTCTTCTTTATGACGAAGCTTCTCGTGAGGGGGCTCTTGAGCTTCATCCCTATCGTTGCGATGACAGTATCAACCGACTCCATGAGGAATCCTCCAAAAATGGCGTTCGAGGACAGCTTGACGATGGATTTTCGGTTGGCGCGGCTTGTACGCGAATGGTCTCTCTGGCGCGGGAGGGTTTGGGTCGGCTGGCATCTAAAGGCTTTTACCCCAAAGAGGAGGCTCAATATCTTGATGTCATCGAGGATCTTCTCGCAAGGAGCCTTGCTCCCGCAGATCTCGTTTTAGAGAAGGGTTTGGAGAGCTTGTAGGGTTGTCCGTAGCTCAGTCTGAAGCTCCTTGAGCCGACGGTAGTTCTTGCTTGTTTTGGTCAACCCTCGGTTTTGAGTTTTTCCAATACCTTGAGGAGGTTCTTTGGGTCCGGGACCAAAAGGGCCATGGAGAGGGGTAAGCCTTTTGGCCCGGTCTGGAAGAGGATCTTTAGTTTCTTCTCATGGATCAGTTCATCGAGACTGCCCCAAAGAACTCCCTGGTGGAAGAGGAGAATGCAGCGGCGGTTTTTAAATGTGCCAGCCTTGATGGCCTCCTTCAAAAGCGGGGCTTGATTGGGTCGGAGGGCTAAGACCGGGCAGTCCTTGGGAAGGGGAACTTGGACTACGAGGTCCATCGAGCCCGGAATGAAGAGAAAGTCTCCGTTCTTAAGCTGGGGTCGCAGGCCTTTCATAAGAACCAAGAAGGAGGATCCGTTTGAGTCCAGATCAAACCTACCAACGGCACCTGGGATCCCACCCACGAAAAGATTGTAGTAGCTGCTTTCAAATGGGTGGGTCAGGAGGCTGATGGACAGGAGGAGTATAGAAGTCCCCAGCATGCTTGCAGCCCGCCAGCGGATCATGCCCAGGAGATCCATCGCCCGATGGAGGCCCATTCCCGCAAAAAGGGCGAGGGGGACATAGGCGTCCAGGAAGTGACGGATTCCCCCATGATTGGCAATGCCGGTGAAGTGTTTTCCGATGGAAAGGAGAAGCCAGAGTCCGAGGAAGAGCTGGATCGGGCTGAAGGTTTTGCGGAGGAGCCCCAAGAGGAAAAGGGCGAGAATACTAAGAGGCGTACTGATCGTGATGAGAACAAGAGGGTAGGTCCAGGCCTGGGTTTGAATCGTACCGAAATAGAGACTCCCCTGGGTGTACCGGGATTTGTGGTGGAAAAAATCACGCAGAACTTGAATGGGTTCTGTGAGAGGAGAAAACCAAAAATCCGGCCAAAAGAGAATGAAGAAAGCCCATGCGAAGAGGGGAAGAAGGACAATTTGTTTCAGGGGAAGGAGGTTTCGGTTTCTTCCCCGGAAAAAGCGGAGAAAGATGGGGGGAAGGCAGATGGCAGCCATAAGGCCTCCATTTTGCATTCTTGTTGCCCCAAGGGCAGCTAGGGCGATGGCAAAGAAAATCGTGCGACCCAGGCTTGGCTTGTCGAACCAACGAAACATCATGACGGCGCTGAGGGCCATGAGGGAAGCGGCGGGGAGATCGCTGGGATTGGATGTGAGTTGCCCGAAGACCCGCGGAAGAGCCAGCAGAAGGAGGGTGCTTGTTAGAGCAGGTAGGCTGCGCTTGAAAACCCTAAGGGCTAAAAAGTAGCAACAGAGGACCCAAAGCAGGCCAAAGAGAGTGAGTCCTGCATGAAAGGGGAGATGGAGCTCTTGGGTTGGGTCTCCGATCCAAGGAGAAATAAACTGGCCGATCCAGACGGAGAGAGTCGCTGCAAAGGGGCCATAGAGCCTGTCCCCATGTGTGAAATCATTCGGGTCTTTGCTGGGAAGGTCCTTGGGATTCCATGTCGAAAAAAAATCGAGCATGGCCTCCCCTCGTCCCCGCTGGACGAGATCATCATAGGTTCGGCCATGGTCATGGATTTCAAAGCCCAACAGGTAGGTTGCCAGAAGGGCGAAGAGAAGAAGAGGGATGAGGAGTGTGGGTTTTTTTGGAGGGGTTGGGGCCGGAGAGTTATGGGCCTGAAGAGCATGGAGAAGGTCTCCCGCATGGGCAAAGCGCTCTAATGGGTTTTCGTGGAGGCAGTTGGAGATGATTCCATCCCAGAAGGGGGGGAGGTCTTCCCTGAGTTGTGTGGGAAGAAGGGTTGTGTCCTCATGAGATTCGGTCGTTCCTGCCCAAAAAAGGAGAGCCCCGATCCATCGGATGTCCTCACGATGAGTCCAACCCTCTCCTTTGCCGGACTTTCTGTTATCCTCCTCCGCCTTTTGATCTTCATCGTTCTCTCCTGCATGGCGGGGAACGGAGTGGGCTTGGAGCCTGACTTGGGAACCATCCCATAAGATCTCATCAGGGGTGAAGGGACCGAAAGGCAGGTCTTGCGAGTGTTGTTCCCAAGCGAGGTTTGCAAGAGCCTTGGCGAGCTTGTGGAGATCCTCTGGATCCAAAAGACCTCGCTCGAGTCGTTTCCTGAGAGTTTCCATTTCCGGTATTGTTGGAGCAAATGAAGATTTTCGCCATTAGTGATCTGCACCTATCTTTCGGAACCAATAAGCCGATGGATATTTTTGGGGACCATTGGAAGGACCATCCTAAGCGAATCGAGGAGGCCTGGACGCGTCTTGTCTCCGAAGAGGACTATGTGTTGATGGGCGGTGATCTTTCATGGGGAATGAATCTCGAAGAGGTTGCTCCTGACCTTGCATTCGTAGATCGTCTCCCTGGGCGGAAGTTGATGATCAAGGGCAACCATGCGCACTGGTGGAATACAAAGAAAAAGGTGGAAGCCATTCTTCCCGAGTCGATCTCCATTTTGCAAAACAACGCTTTTGTGCTTCCGGATGGGACCGCCATTGTTGGGACCAGGGGTTGGAACCCTCCTGGGAGATCCGAGGGCAAACCCTATAGCGATCAGGATCGAAAGGTTTATGAAAGGGAACTCCTTCGTTTTGGGCTCTCACTGCAGGACTTAAAAAAGAGGGCATACCGGAGGATTTGGAGCATGATCCATTATCCCCCTCTATACAGTTTTGGTTTGAAGACAGGCTTTGTTCCTATGATGAAGGAGGCTGGAGTGGAACTCTGTATCTATGGTCACCTCCATGGGCGCGATCATGCAGCTGGGTTTGTCGGAGAGGATGACGGAATTCGTTATGTAATGGCGTCCGTGGATTACACGAATTTCGCCCCTGTGCTCCTGGATCTGTAAAAAACCTGCTAACGAGCTTTCAATGATGGGATCCCTTATTCCTGTTTCTCGACCCTTCCATCCCTAGCAAGGAGGGTTGCGTCCTCAGCTTCGCGGGCGGGGTCTTGAACGGATAGGCGTAAGGCGCGGACTTTGTTGAGCGATCCTTTGTAGGGGATGAAGAGCTTCGTCCAGGCTGCGGTTTGGATCGGTACCTGAAGCAGGAATCGGGCTTTTCCGGAAGGGTTCTTCCAATCCTCCAAGAGGGTGATCTGGGTTTCGACGCCCTTTTGACTGCCTCCTCCCGGCTTGGGGGTGAGGCGAAGTTGTAAATGTAGCATCAGGGAGCCGTCCAGGTTTGGTGGGAGTAGCAGGCTGACCTCTTTACGCCCGAGCAACTCTCCCTTTTTCTTGGGGCTGAACCAACCCGTCCAGGGAATCGCTCGTTGGGATTCATCGGTAACCAGGATGTCGCTGAATCTTGGCCTACTTAAATGTTTCAGGGCTTCTCCATTCCATGAAGCTGAAAAAAGGGTTGGCCCGGCCCAACCTTTATCATGATCCTTGATTCCCAAAAACTTTTTTCCAGGAAAGGCCTCCAATCGATGGGTTGTAAGTCCCAACCAAGGTTTGTCGATAGGTCTTCCCCATTTGAGGATGCTTGGGAGGTTCCAGGTAAGGGAAGGGATATGCCCACCCAGATCCGAACTGGTGACCAGGATACTGGGGAATTTTTTGGCCCGGTCTTTTGCGAAGGCAATCGCTTGCGCTGGGGGGGGATTGATGCTTCGAAGTTGGTGGATGATTGGCGCCATCCATAAAACTGAAACCAGGATCCAAAGGCCACAGAGGGTCCGAAGCTTGGCCAGGTTGAAGCTTGTGCCAAGGAGGGTCTTTACAAGGGGGGGGAGGAGGAGGAAATACACAAAAAGGATGGGGAGACCATAGCGGGATGCCCAGAGAAAGTTCATTTTGAGAAGGGCAAACGCTACATAGGGGCTGATCGCAAGAAGTACGAGGAGGACTTTTTTGCGGAGAGGGCTCCGGAGCAAGGGGATGAGTCCTACGAAGAAAAGCCCTTGAATCATGATTCCGGTGAAAACCGATCCAAAGGGCCAGAAGATCCAGAATTTGAGAACTCTCGTAATCCCTTCGTTTCGGATAGATGCCAGGATGTGGTCTTTGGACCCTACCGAAGCATAGTAGGAGGAGAAGACATCCCAAAGTGAAGTGATGCCCCCAAGGTTGTCCAGCAGGATCCAAAGACCTGGGATTCCTCCCAAGAGCAGGCCGGGCAAGGCGGACCATAGGGTTCGGAGACGGCCCGCTTTTAGGCTGAGGAAAACGAAGAGAAGCCAGGGTGTGAAGAGGAAAAAGAGGGTGGCTGGGCGTAGGGAGAGAGAAAGGCCGCAGAGCAGGCCTGCAGACAATCCCTGTGCGGGATTTCGCTTTGACCAGCCCGTTGTGAGAAAGGAGATGCCCAGGTAGGCCAGGCCGTTTGAGATCCCGTCGCTCATGGGGACGGCGGAGAAGAAACACTGGGGCGGTAGGAAGCCGAATGCCAACCCCGAAATCAAAGCCATGTGGGAGTCCCCATGCAGCCAGAGGGAAAGGCGATAGATTCCAAAAAACGCCAGGGCTCCCCCCAGAAGGCTGGGGAGCCAGAGGGCTGTCAGTTCATTTCCCAAAAGGGAGAAGAGTCCCTGTCCCAGGAGGACGTAGAGAGGAAACCCTGGTGGGTGGGGATACCCTTCGGCTACATGAAAATAATGGATGGATCGAAAGAACTCCCCCTCGTCCCATTCGAGGACGCCCCTTGGGTGACAGAGAAAGGCAAAGAAAAGGATGGCAAGCAGACCCAGGAAAAAGGCGGGTCTTCTCCCCTTCCCCTCGATCCTGGACCTTCTTTGGTGCATCATTGGGACTTCCCTGAACCCTTACCCGACCGGGATGAGGCCAAATACGAACATGCGAAAGAAACTCATAGTTGTTCTCCTTTTCCTATTCCCTTTTGCTCGATTGTCCCCAGCCCAAAGCCAGATGCGGCAAATGTTTGCCTTGGGAAAGGCCTTAGCCCGAGCAAAAACCCCTGAAGCCATTGAGAAAGTTTACCGTGATGCGGAGCCTTACAAGTCCTTGGTTTTCCAACGGGTTGATAAGCTCCCCTTTGTTTTCTTTATTGAGGATCAGGGGCGGGGGAATCTCGATTTTTTAGCCAAGATGCGATACCACGCATTGATGGCGATCAAAAAGCTCTTCGACAAGGACTTTGCCCAGCCTTTGAAATTGAAGATGCGGGACCGGCCTTTGCCCTTTTGGATTTTGAAGAGCAGGGATTCCTATTTGAAAGCAGGGGGTGGCAAGTTCAGTGCGGCTCATTTCAATTTAGTTCTGCTCCACACGATGACCTATTACGACCGCAAGGAAGGAGTAAGACGTTCCTTTGAAGTGGCCATGCATGAATCTGTGCACCAAATCATGTTTGCCTATACCAATCCGAAAAATGATTGGAATCAAAATCGCATGAGTGCATGGCTGATGGAGGGGATGGCCGAGCATCTCTCTTCGCGTCCGCATGAGCCACTCATTCTCTCAAAGGACCCGGGTTTTGGGTGGATCGACAAAAGTCGCCTTCAGGAAGTCCGCCCCTACCTCAGGAAACCCTTTAAATGGAAGCACAAATCCAGACTCCCTTGGTTGCACCATCCTCTCTATGTGATGACTTTTCGGGATTTGGATGACTATATGAGGGCGACGGGAGCCAGTCCGGAGGATCCGGACAACTATGGCCAGCAGCAGCAATTCTTTTATCGCTGCGCTTACGCAGCGGTGGCGTTTCTGGATCGGGCCTACAAGGGCCGCTTCCGTAAAAACCTACTCAAACTTCTTGCCCTCGAATACAACGCCGAAGGCAAGCTCAAGAGCTACCATGGGTCTGCTGCCATCAACAAAGCCTTCAGTCCGCAAGAAAAAGCCTTACTTCCTTCCCTCTTTGCTAATTTCGTGCGCAATCCGGATCAAATCATCAAGGCGGATCCCCCAGAGGCCTTGGATGCTAAAGGGGTGATGCTGCCTTCGATGGTGGAGGCAGGGTCGCTTTTTCCGGAACCGATCAAGGTGGCTAAGGCTTTGGTCCGTCTCCCCAAGGCTGTCAAAGTGGTTCCTCAAAAAGCCCCCGATGAATTAGCCCTCGCTGCGGTACTCGCTGCTCTTCGGGATTTTGATTTTGAGGATGCAAAGAATTGGATGAAAGGGCGTAAGGGGGGTCGTTTCGAAGTCTTGGCAAGGGCTCGGAAGCAGTTGGAGGGTTTGTTGGATGACTACAAAGCCGCCACATCCAAAAAGAAAAAGCCAAGGATCTTTCTCCCCACAACAAGGAAGGGAAAAAAGGTGAAAGTCTCCTACAAGGTTCTCTCCTTCGATCCAGAGACCTTGCAATTGAGTTTGGAGAGGAAAAAGGAGACGAAGGATATGAACCTCTTGGATATTCCCCTCTACCTCTTCGCGGAATCGGCGGCAAAAGCAAAACTCTTGGGCGATCCTGACCGCAAGGATGCGCTCTCCATCCTTCTGGCCATGGAGCTTGGGGATATGGGGGCCAAGGAAAAGCGGAAGGTCACAAAAAGGCTTGCGAGAAAGAAATTCGTGATTCCGGAGTGGGTGGAGAAAGAGGTTGGTCCGGAGTTGGAGCTTCGAAACCTCCTTTACTCCACCAAGGAGAAGCTGCTATCCACTTCGGATTCAGAGCCAATTTTGGAACGCCTTTCCCAGGATTTAGGACGGTTTCAACAGCCTTGGGCCCAATTGCTTCAAAAGCAAGCGCTCCCCAAACTTCTCGATCTAGCCTTCGAGCACAGCAAGAATCGAGTTCCACCTCTGGCCGGAAAAGTTCGCCTCTTACCTCGAGGGATGGTGGAAATCTCGTATGACTGGAAGAATCGGAGGCAGCTCAGAGATTGGATTCCAGTCTTCCCGGAGAAGGTTGGGTTTGTCCCCAGGTTTTGGAGGGCTGGGACCAAGGTCGGGGCCAGGCTGAAGCTTTCCAAGGAGGGGGGAAAAGTGGAGATGCATGGAACCGGGATGTTTCGGCATGTGCTGCAATTTGAAGGGGATTGGCGTTTTACCTTCAGCGTGTTTATCCAAGAGGATATCAATGACGAGGGGCAAACCATTCTGAACTTGGTTCCTACAGGAGTCCTCCTATTCCAAGCGCAGCGCCCCGATACCTACACGCAATTCACCATGGGAGGGATCATCGGTTACGTCAACGGAAAGCGGAAAGCCTCCCGCTCTTTCCTGAAGTTGAATGACAAGATTGGTAAGGTGCTCGGAGATGGAGCTTCGTTCACGATTGCGCGGTCTGGAGATCAGATCCGTTTTTCTTCGGAGGGGGAGGCCATCACAGATCTCAGGGCTTCTCGCCTTCCGAGTTCCGGGGCCATTCTTTGGGCCCAACCTCTTCCTGTGAATGCCGAAAACAAGGATTACATGGTCGCCATGGGGCCAGTGAAAATCGTTGGAAGGCCCCATCCCAAGGCACTTGCCCCGCTTCGGTCAGCTTTTTTCTCCCGATGGATTCGGCGTTTTCCCGCGCTTAAATAAGAATTCTTTTCAGTTCTGGTCTTCAATGGACGAACATTCATCGGTATATCTGGATGAATCGATGAATGATCTTCCTGCATTAGTAGACCATCTGAAGCTTCTTGGAGACAGAACCAGGCTCCGCCTCCTTGCTTTGATCCGGGAGGAGGAGTTGAGTGTCGGAGAGCTTTCGGAAATTTTGAATCAGCGTCAATCGACGGTTTCCAGTCAGCTTTCGAGGTTGAGAGAAGCGGGGATGGTTCTTGACCGTCGCGAGGGGACGAGGTCTTTCTATCGGTTTCGAGGGAGTCAGAGAGACGAGTTCTGGGACCTGATCACCAGGAGTGTGGGGAATGATCCCGTTTTGGGTAAAGACCGCGAACGAATGGACCAGGTTCTTCTGGATCGGCGGGGTGGAAATTGGCTTGACCAAGTGGCTGGGAGCTTGGATCGGCATTGGGTGCCCGGGCGGAGCTTTGCTTCCTTGACCTTCGGGTTCTCCCTATTCTTGGATTTGGGGGTATGCCTCGACATGGGATCGGGGGATGGAGCCCTCCTCTCATTACTTGCACCCACGGCTAAGCGGCTCATTTGCCTTGACTCCCACCCCCGCATGGTGGAAATGGGTTGCAAGAAAGCTTCCGAAGAGGGACACCCAAATGTGTACTTCCTCAGGGCTGACATGCAGGACGTTCCCCTGGAGGACGGGTGCGTGGATACCGTTCTCCTTCTTCAGAGTTTGCAGTATGCACGGGCACCCGAGAGGGTCTTGGCCGAGGCCGGGCGGCTTACTCGGGCCGGGGGGAAATGTCTTCTTGTTACCCTTCAAGCCCATGAGGACCAGCGGATTTGTGAGGAATATGGGCATGTCTGGAGAGGCTTCGACAAGAAGGATCTCGAGGGCTGGATGGGAGATGCCGGATTTGTGGAGCAACGGCATTCGGAAGTTTCGGCCGACCCGAGGGCGAATCACCTTCAGGTTCTGTCATTGTTGGGGGAAAAGAAGGTATGAGCAAGGAAAGCGAAGGCAGCAAGAAGTATGGCGAACCCATGGCCTTTCTTGCCCAGGACAGGGCGGGACGCTTCCCCTTTCTTGCCGCCATGGAGGAACGGGTGCTGGTGTGGGATGGAGCGATGGGAACGATGCTCCAGGAAGTGGATCTGACTCTTGAAGACTTTGATGGCCTGGAAGGTTGCAACGAAGTCCTTGTAAGGACTCGACCTGATGTTGTGGAAGGAATCCACCGGGCTTATTTGGAAGCGGGAGCCGATGTCGTCGAAACGAATACCTTTGGGGCGACGAGCCTCGTCCTCTCCGAATATGGTCTCGAAAAAGAAGCTTCCACACTGAACCAACAAGCTGCCCGCATTGCACGAAAAGCTGCCGATGGGTTCAGCACCTCGGAT
>JALSSW010000070.1 GCA_026984035.1 Planctomycetota bacterium | reverse complement strand
CATTACCGTTCAAGGGACCTACCTTTTTGAAGGAAACTGGGTCGCAGGTGCTCGTTACTCCTGGGTCAACATCGATGATGACACTGGCGTCAACTCCACCATCTCCTTAACCACCCCCTCTTATGGCGGCACATCCTTGACCGCCAATGGTGACGCAACCGAAATCACCATCATGGGCGGCAAACTGCTCAAGGGCCATACCCACAAGATCTTGGCGGACTTCACCTTCCAAACGGTCGATCCCGACAGTGGAACTTCCTTCGACAACATCATCTTCAGGGTTCAGCATTTCATCAGACTGTAATCGAAGGATTCAAACAATGAGGCCGAGAATCAATCTGCCTCATTCCTAAAAGGATCAAAAGGGCCTATCCCGATTGATTCATAAGAAAGAAGGCGAGGAAACAGAATCTGTTTCCCCGCCTTTTTTCATTCGATCTCTTTGAATACAAACGGAATTCATAAAACCTTCACATTCTGTTCTCCACTCATTCACAAGTAGAACCTAATTTCTCCCCTCATCTTTGCCTCCCTCAAACAGGGAGAAAAAAATCAAACCAAAAGGAGTCACCGCTTTGAAACAATCCATCGGATTCAGCCTATTGATTTTCAGCCTATTCTCTGCCCCTGCCTTTGCCGGCGAGGGGGACTCTGCGATGGAACGAGTTCGGATTCCCGCTCTACAAGGGGGAACTCAGGTTCATTGGAAATTGGGAAAGGGCATTGTGTTCAAGAAGGGAGAAAACCAGGCAACCCTTTATGGGCACCTCCTCCAACGCTTTGACATGATCGCTGGGGATCTCCCTCAAAACAAAACGGACTTCGCCATCAAAGAAGCCCGCATCGGTCTCAAGGCCAAAATCGGCCATGAAACCAAGCTTAAACTCATCGTGGATGGTGCAAGCACAACTTCAGTCAAGGATGCTTGGATTGAGCAAAGACTCTGGCACAACAATCAAATGGGAATCTCCATTAGAGCGGGACAACAAAAACCCCTCTTTGGTCGCGAGCAGACCGGTTCATCCACGAAGCGGCTTTTTACCGACTCCTCCCTAGCTTCAGGAACCTTTTCAGGACAACGCTCCAGGGGAGCCAACCTGATCCTCAGTGGGATGGAGAATAGACTTCATGTCTTCGCAGGCGCCTTTAACTCAACCATCGCTAAGGGAACAAGACTCTCAGGCCAAGGTGAGGACTCCTCCAATGCCGATGTCAAACTCAACTATGGGATCGGAGCGACCTTGGACAGCGACAACAAGGGTGGTTTGAGCCGAATGGGCTTCTCTCAGGGGGATCTCAAGCGAAGTGAAGATCTTCGCTGGTCCATCGGCGCCGGAGTTTGGATCGGAAATGAAGGGACAGGCGTCGACTCCCAGAGCATCTCCTTCAATATCTCCGCTGCGGTGAAGATCAACGGGATCAGCGGAATGCTGGATTTCTTCCTTCGTTCTGCCGAGGTCGATGGTGGAACAGCCGATGCTAGTGCGACGGGATTTACTCTCCAAGGAACCTACACTACCGAGTCCATGTGGGTTTTCGGGGGCCGCTATTCTTGGGTCGACATCGATGATGACACAGGGGTAAACCCCCTGATCAGTGTGACCACCCATTCCAGCGGCGGAAGCTCGCTCTCCGCGAATGGGAACGCCAGCGAAATCACAATTATGGGGGGGAAATTTTTCAATGGGCACAAACACAAGGTTCTTGTGGACTTCACTCTGCAGAACATCGACCCCGACAGTGGAAGCTCTATTGATAACATCCTCTTCAAGGTCTCCCACCTCATCGTCCTCTAAAGATCTAACGAAACCATTTCAGCTTCCAGGAGTTTTCACCTGGCCCAAGATGGAAATGAACTGAAAAGGAAGATTGAGTTTCCTCATTCTTCTTCGGCATAGCGCCCCTGGGGGAGCTGGGGATACAATCCCCTTCTCCCCCATGAATGCCTTCGGACACAAGCTCTTCATTTTCTTCTCTCTCTTCTTCACAGGGGCGAGGATTCAAACCCAGGTTCCCTCACAAAATCTGGGCTGGACCTGGACCAAGGATGGTTGGGAGATCCACATGAAGGAGGAAGCTTCCCCTTCCTCCAAAACGAAGGCCCAAATCCCTCTTCTCCGATTCGAAGGAGTCCGCTTGCACCAAGTCCTCTCGGATGGAAGCGTCCGGGAAACATTGATCCCCCTCCGAGCCCAGAAACTGGACAAAAAAAGCCTTTTTTTCGAAGGCGAGATCCCTCGCGAACATCGATTTATCCTTCATTTCGACCGCAAAGCCCAAGGGAAAGGAAGCAAGCACCCCATCCTCTCCTTTCGCTTTCGGGACGAAATCGGGATTCAAACCAAAGCAAGCCGTATCACACTCCTCTTTCGTTGGATCCGAAGTGGCCCCCTTCCTCGGATTGAGCAAACCTTTCCCTCCACTGATGGCAACCTCTTCCCTGAAAAAGCCTTCGCCGCCCCATTCCTCCTCCTGGGGGATCAAAGGGGATCCCTGGCCCTCACTCCCAAGATAGGAAATCTTCGAGAAAAACGTCGACTTCCCTTGGTCCTCTCCTCGGAAAAAAAGAAAGGGGTTTTGCTTGAGTTTGGCTTCGGTCAAACGGGTGTCCTTTCCGGGCAGGTCATTGAAACTCCCGAAAGAACCTTTCCTCTGAGAGAAGAAGACCTCGAGGTCCAAGGCCAGCTCCACTTCTTCCCAGATTCGGCCCCGGAGGAAGCCTTCCAGCCCCTTCTTTCCACGATTTGGAAAGAAGGACAAAAAAAAACCGGCCTGGGTTTATTGGGAAAAAGCTGGAGAAGCCTCCGCACTGAAACAACCATCGGCCTCCTCCATCGGCTTGATCATCAGGTAAAAGGTTGGCAAAAAGGGACTTCGCTTATTCACGACCTGACTGCCCCCCAAGGTCCATTAATGATAGCTGCCCACCTGTTGGAGACCCTCCGCAAGAATTCCAAGGGCTCCCCCCTAAACCAAGCGCAACAAGCCCTCGCCTGGCAGCGAATAGGGGACACCCTATCTCTCCTCCGTTGGGTCCCGAAGAAGGGTGGTCTCTTTCGGACCCACTTTTCGGGGAATCCCAAAAAAAGTGAGAATTGGCTCCTTAGGGACAAGGAACCCTTCTCCACAGAGGCTTGTTCCCGGGTGGGACTGATCCTGTGGAGCATCTTACCCCTCCTTCAGGCAGAGCAGGCCAGAGAAGTAAGGGCCTTATGCGAGAGACTTGCTCGTTTTCTCATGGAGAATCAAACCCCAAGGGGCTCCATTGCCAGTTTTTTCAGGGAAGATCTAAGCCCCATTCGAAACGCCTTTATTGAGGATGCTGCCGGGACTCTCGCTTGCGGCCGTTTCCTCCTCGCCTACGGGAAAAAGGAGAACTCCAAAGCAGTTAAGGCGGCTGCATCTCTGATGAAGGCCTTCGAATCCCGGCACCGCACCCCCCCCATCCCCGACCCCAAGCTCCGCTTCCTTGCACCTCAGTCTTTTCCTTCCCCCCTCCGTTCACAAACAGCACTGGATGCTCTCGCCCTCTCTCTTGGCCTTGCAAAAACCAAAGAAGGACATTCATTTTCAGCAAACGCACGCATCTGGCTTCTCGAGCTGTCCAAGCTCCAAATCAGCGCTGCAACCCCATCCCTTTTAGATCGAAGCAGGGGAGCTTTCCTCCAATCCAACCTCGCCCTAGACATCAACAATGACTTTGGGGAAGTAGGTTCCATCCTCATTGATGCGGCGGAAACCCTTCAGCTTCCTACCGCTCTGTCTCGGGCAAGAGCCGCGATCCGCTTCCTGCTCACCCGCAAGCCGGGGCCTTCACAAATACCTGGATCTAAGGGGTTACAACTCTCACCCCAACTCCTCCGGGATCTCGAAAAAATCGAACAAACGCATGGGAGCCTCATCTTGGATCGAACCGGGCAAGCTTGGTGCGCTACCGAAAATTATGGGCTGTCCCTTTTTTCCAACCCGAAAGAGGGGGCGCGACGAGCTGTAATTCGAGCAGCCCCTTCGATCCGGGGCGACCATTCAGCGGAGCAGTGGGGAAGTTTTGTCGGGGAGGACCCTTCAAAAAGAAGCTGGCTCCTCCAAGGGGGGAAAATCCAAGAGCAGGGGGAACATGCCAAAATTCAGATTCGGCCACGCGCTCTTGAGATTCTGTCCTATGAGCCAGCCCAAGAGGTTGACCGACGTTTTGACCTTCCTGTCTCGGCCACAATTCTGGATGTAAGCGCACCCCCAAGCAAAGCCTGGCTGAGTTTTGGCCCGGCGATTGGCCCTATGGCCATGCTCCCCCTGGCCATTCAGATCCAAGGGAACAATGTCCTCTTATCAACCAGGATCCCCCAAGCTTTCCTGCCTCAAAGTAAAACCCTGCTTACACAGGTCCACGCCATCATTAACGGCCGCGAAATCACCTCCCCCGAAAACCATGGGGCACTCACCATTTTGGGAGACTCTTTTTTCTTTGATTTCAATGAAGCTGGGGCTCTCCACCGACTGGGGCTGGCCATGGATAGGGTGCCCCTTTCTCATGGGATGGGTATGGGTGTCCCCTTAGGGACTGCATCGGGGATTTCCTTTCAGCTGCCGATTCCGGCAAGTGCTCTGCGTCTGCGCCTCCAACTTCGTATCCAAGGAAACATCCAGATCAAAGCAGGTAAGCATTGGACCCGCCGGATCGCCGTTTCAGAGGGATTCCCCTATGTCGACAAAACCTTCACCCTCTTTGATCGAGAAGACTGGGGAAAAGGAGAGGGGCTTTCTCTTCAAATCCGAGGCCTCAAACCTGCTAGTGCTCTTCTGCAACTGCGATATTCTCACGAAGGTAATGGAAGCCCTATCTCCCAATTTGAGAAGAAGGTTTCCCCTCCAAAACCCGCTCCCTCTCAAGCCCAGGCGCTTATAATACCCATCTCGCTGGGTGGGGGGTTTTCACCCACAAGCGAGGAACTCTCCCTCTCTTTTTTCGGACCCGAATCCTCATCAAGCCTCCACGCTTGGATCGCGAAAATTACCCAATCCAAAATCAACCTCTCGGGCCAAGTCCTTCCATGGAGAAGTCTCCCTCCTGAAAAAAACCTGAACATACGCCAAATCGCCAGGGCCGCCCTTCGCCTTCATCGAAACAGACTCTCACAAATCCCAAGCCCCAATCTCCTTTTTCTCCCCATTCGAGCGGGAAAAAAACATGTTTTCCAATCCACTTGGCTCCCCCCAAGCGAAGTCGCTCTATTAGCCCCCTTCTTCCAGGGAAAAAAAGCCCCGGCCCTTTTTCTTTTCCCTCTGGCAAAAAACGGTATTTCACTGGGCCTCCCTGCCTCCCTTCTGCTCCAATTCTGGTCCGGTCTTCCCGCAGGAGATCAAGGGCTCGCGGCTTTTGGGCCAAGGTTCCCAGGCCGAAGCCCGGCTCCCCCTGGACGTCCTACGAATCCCGCCGGCCTCAGCCTCCATGAAGCAGGTTTTGGGACAGTCTATCTTGCTCCTGCTCATTCTCTCCCAGAAATCCGTCTCCCCCCCCTTTCCCAAGGGGGGTTCCTCCTGGAACTTCCAATCCCTCTTCCTGCCCGGGAAAGGGTCTTCATTGAAGCTCGAGGCCCCTCACTTCTCCTCCCACCCCGGCTCGCACAGGGCGAACTCATTGCTATCCGGGATACCCGGATCGCTCCCAAGCAGATGGACAAAACGGGACACCCATCCTTTCTATCCTTGATCCACTCCACTCCCACTCGAGAGCGGGACCCTGCAAGCACAGCCGATACCCTCGGTTATTCCATCCACACCTTGGATGGTGAGGAAATTTGGAACATCCAACCCAAATCTTTCGATGAGGACGGGACCCAAATCTTTGCATTGAAGTTCATGGGAACTGACCTATCGCCAAAAAAATTCCCTCGATTTCTTCGTGAACCCGAGAGCAGGCTTTTTCATGCGGTTCCCGCTGGGGACTCCCGACTCCCTAACAAAAGAGGGGGGATCCTTCTCCTAAAAGGTCCGACACTTCTCGGGCCCAAAGAGCAGCGTCTCTTTCTCCAAGGCGAGGTCACCTGCCTTTCCAAAATGCGTGTGATTGTCGAAGGAAAGCAAGTTTTCGAAGGGAGGATCGCTCCTGGCCTTGTTCGTCTCCTCCTCACCCTGCCCCCCCACGATCAGTCCCGGAGATTCAGGATCGAAATTGAAACCCTTCAGGAGGGAAAACACTCATTTGTCCTTGATCAAGCCCGAACCTTCCCCCTTTTCGACAGCATTTTCCAAGCTCGCAATGTCACACCAAGGAACCTCTACCGAAACAGCTTTGCGGTTCCGTTTTCAGATGGAAGCTTTCATTCCCCAACCCTCCTCTTTCCAAAGAACCAATCCAATCAAGCTGCCATCCCCCTCCCAGTATCCATTCCCCCCGAGGGCGGAATTCTCCGGGTTCGCGCAGCCATTCCGAACAATAGAACCTCCGCCCCCAGGCCCCTTTTCCGCGTCCTCTTTCGCTCCACAGATGGGGCTAAACGAAAAGTCCTAATCCCATGGACCCCACTCGCAAAGAAGGGAGATCCAATCCCACTTTTCCGAATCAATCTTAGCCCCCTTCGCAAGCAAACAGGCTTTCTCATTCTTGAACGAAAAGGGAGTAAAGCCCCCGTTCACATCCTCGAATGTTCGATCCGGAGGGGTTAATCCCCTTCATTCTCCGGCTATTGGATGGTCAGCGAAATCGGGTTTCCAAAACGATAACCTTTGCGACCGGCCGCAAGAACCTGGAAAAAAATCTTCAAGCCCCGAAGAGAAGGGTTGTTGGGGAGAACCAAGCCTGAACGTGACCACCCATTTGAGGGGACAATGGACTGACCAAAAAGGGTCGTGGTAAAAAGGTCCAAGCGCAAAAATCCAAAAGGAGTCTTCACCTTTCCCAAGCCAAAAGCAAACAAATGAGCTGCGAGGCCGGGTCGTGCAATTGCGTGGAATTCTACACGGCCGCCAATGCAGTCCGAGCCTGTGCGAAAATAGAGGGGTTCCTCGACATCCGACTCGAGGGCTTGAAAATACTTCTCCTTTCGTGCTGTGGGTCCTGCAAACTCGTCGATGACCTTGGGGTCTCCGCGCTGAACAAACTCCAAAAAGGATTGAGCAATATCTTGCGAATTCTCAAAGACTTCGCGATCCACCTTTTTCCCTCTCAAAACCCAAGCGACCAAGTTGTAATGATCCGCATTTTTGTTGCAGAGATAAAAGATCTTAAAGCGAAGAAAGGACGAAAGCTGATCGAAAGCAGTTTTGGCGTGAGTTTTCCAAGGGGCAATTTGCTCACCGGCGCCACCAATCACAAGCATGGGGACTTGGATCAGAGGGGCGACTGTTTTCACGTAATCCGTCTTCTTTCCCAGGTAAGGAGAATAGGAGACGCCCCCTACATAACCGGGGTTCCCCGCAAGAACATGGAAGATATTCGCTCCGCCAAAGGAGTGCCCCAAGAGGGCCACCTGATCGATTCGCATCGATTGGTAGAAAACAGAGCCCCGTCTTAGGTTTTCCTGCTTGAGGGCAGGGAGTAAAGCCTGCCCGTCTTTGATCTGAAGTTTAAAGTCCGATTGTGCGGTATCGGAGAGGACGATGATCCATCCTCGACTCGCGAAGCGATAAGCAAGCTCCATGTAATGCTTTCCAAGGCTGTTAAACCCATGGAGGAACACACAGGTTTTCCAACCTCCAAGGCGACCGATCATTGGGGCATTAGGACCGGTGGAGTCGGCAGGATAGGCAATCCGGCATGCAAGGTTCCTGGATCCCTGAGCTGTGGGGTTGGGGAGAACAACATCTCGATACCCCACCCCATAAGAAACCTGGGCAAGAAGCGATCCCGTCAAGAAGAGTGGAAGAATGGATCTTGTGAGCATTCGAGTCCGGAAGAAAAGAAGAAAACGGTCAAGATGTCTAAAAGGAAGGCAGGAAGAATCCTTGTTTTGGAAGAGGAGAAGTATAGCAAACCCTGGCAAGGAAACCTTCCAAGCAGTCCCCAAAGCTTGCCATTGGGCTGTTTTTTTCGAAGGCATGGGGGTTCCCGGTGGAGAGAAGAACCCCGCTAGGCTCCGAACTCCCAAGCCAATCCCCAGTTATGGCGCAATTTGTCGCAGAAGAGGAAAAAGTCCCCCCATGACACTGGGCTGACAATGCGAGGAAACTCCACTCGATAATGCCTAGCTCTGTTGGACAACCGGAGGCAAGAGTGAAGAATCTCCATCTCATTGGAACGAGCCACCGCTTTACCCCCCCCAGTAGAATCGGGGAGGTCGGAAGCCCTGAGGAACTGCTCCAGGTCCTGATTCAGGAGAAGGCGCAGGGGTGGATCAAAGGCTTTGTTCTCCTGTGCACCTGTAACCGGAGAGAAATCTATCTCGAACTCGAACAGGGAACCCCACACATCCCCGCATCTCTACTTCAGGCCTTCTCTAAAGTTCCCGGTCAACAACTCCAAGGAATCCAAGCCGCCAGGCACCTCTTCCGAGTCGCGAGTTCGATTGAATCTATGGTTGTCGGCGAAAACCAAATCTCCGGTCAAGTTCGCCTGGCGGTTCAAACGTCCAGGGAGCGCAAGGACATAACCCCCCTTCTTGAGGAAGTGTTTCAAGCCGCCCTCAGAACAGCCAAAGAAATCCGTCGAAAGACCGGGCTCGGAACCCAAGCAGTTTCCGTTGCCTCCGTTGGAGTCACAGCCACAAGAAACCTCCTCAACAAACAGGGAATCAAGAACCCCCGCATCGCCATTGTCGGAGCAGGAATCATGGCCAAGAAAGCCGCCGATGCATTCCTGAGGGGAAGTCCCTGCGAACTTTTCTTTGTGAATCGCACCGCCGCGAAAGCCCAGGATCTCGCCGATGATCATGGAGGAACGACCCTATCGCTCACGGATGTTCTCAAAGGCCGACACAGCTTTGACGCCATTCTCACGGCAGTCAGCGCCACGGAGCCGATCATCGATCCGACCTGCGCAAAAGTCCTCAGCCAACAACACCCAATTGTCCTTACCGACCTTGGATCCCCTCCCAATATCGCCAAAAGCTGCACGCAGATCGAAGGAATAACACTCCTCGACATGGACCAACTTCGAGAAATCAGTGATGCAAACCTCGAAGAACGCCAAGCATTAGCCGAAGAGGCAACACCGATTTTGGAGCGAGGGATCACACGCTTTATCCATCGGCAAAAGGCCAAAGCCTTCGGTTTGGATCACATCCGCCAAGAACATCTCCGGCTCGCCAAAGAAGAGATCGAACGCATCTTCCAGCTCGAAGAACTGAGCGAAGTTCACAAATCTCACCTCGAGGACGCATTCCTGAGAATGGCCAAGGCACACGCACACTTGCATCTCAAAGATTTAAAAACCCGACTTTTGCCTGTAACTGCGTAGCCTGAAATGTCGAGGATCCGCTGCTACACTCATCCTTCTCTTTTTCTCTCAGGGCAGGTCCCGTGGAGTTTTCATGAAAACGTTGCGCATTGGAACTCGTGGAAGCGACCTTGCACTCTGGCAGGCCAAGCATATCTCCGGCAAACTCGAAGCCTTGGCAGGGATTCGCTGTGAAATCGTTATCGTCAAGACCAGCGGAGACAGGATCCAGGACATCCCTCTCACTCCCGAGCTGGGCAAGGGCTTCTTCACGAAAGAAATCGAAGAGGGACTCCTGGAAAACCGATTCGACCTTGCGGTTCACAGCCTAAAAGATCTCGCCGTCACCTTGGCACCGGGACTGGTCCTCGCAGCCGTCCCAGCCCGCGGCCCAGTCGGAGAGCGTCTCCTCCTTCGGAAAGGAGCGTTCCATAAAAAGAGAGCAGCCTGCGGCGAGCTTCCCCTTAATGACGGAGCCAAGGTTGGAACAAGCTCTCTCCGCCGCCGCCGGCGCCTTCTCGATCTTCGCCCCGATCTCCAAATCCTCGACCTTCGAGGCAATGTCCCTACTCGTGTCAGGAAATTGCAGGAAGGACACTACGACGCGATCCTCATCGCCCAGGCAGGCCTGGAACGGCTCGGGCTCGAGACGCGGGACCTCATCGCCTTTGACCTCTCTCCCCGCCTCTTTCCCGGCGCCCCAGGCCAAGGAGCTCTCGGCCTCGAAGCCCGTGAGGGGGACAGCCAAACTCTCGAGATCCTCAAAAAACTCGAGGATCCGAAGACCCGAACCCTCACAGACATTGAACGAGGCATCCTCCAAGCCCTCGGCGGCGGATGCAGCCTTCCCCTTGGGACCCTCGCCACAATAGAACCCAACGGAGCTTACCGTCTCGATGCCTTTGCCTATGGTCGGGACGACCAAGCCCCCGGTATCTCACTGGTTCTGATCAAAGGGGACACCCATTCCTTGATCCAGGAAGCCAGCAAGGCCCTGGCCCCAGCTCTTGATAAACCATTAAAAGACAGGGTTCTACACCTAATAGGAGGGGGCGGCCGGTCCCTGCTCGCCGACCACATCTTGGCCGCAGGCGCGGCCATCCATCAGCACAGGGTCTATGACATCGTTCCACTTCAGGTTCCTCGAGAAACATGGACCCAATGCGCGGAAATGGATGCCCTCCTCTTTTCAAGCCACAATGCCCTCGACCAAGCCGCTCCCCACCTCCACAACGCTCTCGCCCAAGCCAAGAGGGACACCCATCCTTCGGTCATTGTTCCCGGCCCAGCTTCCCGCCTCCATGCGGAATCCCTCTTCCCCAACCTAAAGGTCCTCGAGGCCGACGAGAAAAACGGCCATGGAATGGCTCTTCTCGCAATCGAGAAAGGTTATCAAGACATCGCCATCTTCGGTGCCCAAGAAGGAAACCCTGCAAGCTTTGAAACCGCCTCAAAGGCTGGACTCAAAGTCCTCCAGCTCCCTCTCTACCGCATCCAACCCACTCCCTCATCCCCCGAGCCAATGGGGGACACCCTTTATTTGTCGCCCAAAGCGGCTCGCTTACTCCCGCCCCAACAGGTTTCAGGCAAAGTACTTGCGATCGGCCCCACCACAGCGAAAGCTCTACGGGAAATGGGGCACGAACCCGACCGGGTTTTAGAATCCCCCGATCTCCCCAGCCTCTTAGAGGCTCTCGGCACGGGGGCTTCACGAACAACTTCCACGAGTGAGTAAAACATGGGCCAGAATGCAGAATGGTATGAACGCGCAAAAGCTGTAATCCCTGGTGGAGTCAGCTCTCCGGTTCGAGCCTTTGGGGCTGTCGGTGGGACACCCATCTTTTTCGAGAAGGGCCAGGGTGCAAGCATCACGGACGCCGAGGGGAGGAATTTCACGGACTTTGTCATGTCCTGGGGGCCCCTGATCCTCGGGCACGCCCATCCTCGCATTGTCGAGGCCGTCCAAAAAGCATCCGCGCTCGGCACAAGCTTCGGTGCACCCTGCAAGGACGAAGTCCGACTCGCCGAACTTGTCCACGCTCTCCACCCGGCGGCAGAAAAGGTTCGCTTTGTCTCATCGGGAACTGAAGCCGTCATGAGTGCCGTCCGACTCGCTCGAGGAGCCACTGGCAGGAAGCGCATTCTCAAGTTCACCGGCTGCTATCACGGCCACTCCGACGCCCTCCTGGTCGCTGCAGGTTCGGGCTTGGTCACCTTCGGCAAACCCTCCTCTGCAGGGGTCCCCCAAGAGTTTACGGGCCTCACATCTTTACTCCCTCTGGACGACGATGAAGCCCTCGAAACCTTTTTTGACCAATACGGAAGCGAATGTGCCCTCGCTCTGATCGAGCCGGTCCCCGCAAACAACGGCCTCCTCCTCCAGCGCCCGGCCTTCCTCCAAAAGCTGCGAACCCTGACAAAAAAACACGGCACCCTTCTCCTATTCGACGAAGTCATCAGCGGTTTTCGCTTGGGCCAGGGAGGAGCAAGCTCACACTATGGGATCACTCCGGACTTGGTGACTTTCGGGAAGATCATCGGAGGGGGGCTCCCCGTCGGAGCCTTTGCCGGTCGCGCCGAGCTTATGGACTTGCTCGCGCCCACCGGCCCTGTTTATCAGGCAGGCACTCTCTCAGGAAACCCCGTCGCAATGGCTGCGGGCCTCGCCTGCCTGGAAACCCTCCTCGAGACGCACGCATGGGAAAGCCTTGAGCAAAAAGGGCAACTACTCGAGAGCGCCTTCAACGAACGCTGCAAACCCCTCAATCCACCGGTTGATCTCATCCGCATCGGCTCCCTCTTTTGGCTTGCTCCCAAGGGTCCCCCTCCCCGCGCAGCCGAGGCCCTTCCCGACAATCTCCCTAAGATTTACGGACAGCTCTTCCACGCACTTCTCGAGCAGGGTTATTACATAGCCCCCAGCGCCTTTGAGATCGGATTCATCTCCACCGCACACAATTCAGACGATTGCCTGGGCCTGGTAGAGGCATGGGCACGTTTTTTTGAATCCTCCTAGACTTGAGCGCCAACCCTTTTTCTCGCGATGCGGTTTCTCCCAAAGACAATCCTGCTGATCCTTGTCGCCCTCTGCATAGGACAAGTTGTCTGGTGGGTCTTCTTCGCTCTCAGTGAGACCGGGCGAACGGCCCAAGAAAAACGTGAAATCCTTAGGGGGCGCTGCTATCAAGCCCTCGTTCTCCTCCACCGTTTTTCACAGCAAAAGAATATCGAGAAAGCCTGGAACCAAGATGTCGGACCGCAGTTTCCAGACCTGGAGTTACGCAGATCGAGGACCCTCGAAAAGGCAGCGGACTTAAATGCTTCCAAGCTCGCCAGCAAAGGTGGTGAACTGGTCGGGCCAAAGGATCCCCTCGCCCAATTTCTTATCCAACCGCGAGTCTCGGCCCTCTCCACAATCCTCGAGGAAACACATCGGAAACGCCGCATGTTTTATTGGGAAGGCGGCACGCTCACAACACTCGTTATCCTTGGGGTTCTTCTCCTCTATCGAACTCTTCAGAACGACATCGAGATCCGCAAGGGGCACCAGCGCTTTCTGGCAGGGGCGACCCATGAACTCAAAACTCCGCTATCTTCTCTAAAACTCGCCCTGGAAACGCTCAAAACGGGAACGATCTCAAAGGAACGGGCGGAGGTTTTTTATGGCAACATGCTTCTCGAAGTCGAACGGCTCCAGAACCAGATTGAAAACCTCCTCAAGACCGCATCCTTACAAAAGCGTCCCGACACAAAACAGAAGGTCAACCTGGTCCGCCTTCTCGAAGAGATCGTCAATGAACAACGAGTCCGCTATGCGGAGAAAGCCCTGGACCTCTCCTGTGAGATTAAAGGTCGCAACACCTGGGTCCTCGGAGACGAAGCAGCTCTCCACCAATGCCTGACCAACCTGTTGGACAACGCAAGGCTATACAGTCCCAAGGGGGGCAAGGTCCGTCTCAAGCTCGAGGAACAAAAAAACAACCTCTCTTTTCAGATCAGTAACACTGGAGGAGGAATCCCCGAGGAAGATCGGGACCGAGTTTTCGATCGCTTCTTTCGAGGCAAAGACACCCAAGAAACCGGAGGTTCGGGCCTTGGACTCTTCCTTGCCAAGCGTGTTGCTCTGGATCATGGTGGCCAGCTCGTTTTGCTCTCAAATAGAGAGAACGCCATAGAGGAGAGCTGGACAACCTTTTCGCTTCACCTTCCCAAAATGAGGAATGAAGCATGACTCCTCCTTGGATCCTCATTATCGAAGATGAACCATTCCTCGGAGAACTGATCGCAGAAAACCTCCGGCGCGAGGGGTATCAAACTGAATTGATCCCTGACGGTCTTCAAGGTTGGGAGCGCCTCCAACAGGGAGGAATCGACCTTCTTCTCCTGGACCTGATGCTCCCGGGGATGTCCGGATTGGAACTTCTCAAAAAACTGAGAGCGATCGATACGGAGTTGCCTGTCCTCATCCTTTCGGCGCGCGCAGAAGACGAGGATCGCATTAAAGGTCTCAGCCTCGGGGCGGATGACTATCTAGGGAAGCCCTTTCATCTGGAGGAACTATTGCTCAGGGTCCGTGTCCAGATTCGGAGATCTAAACACATCCAGGGAGTGCAAAGCCCCCAAGAATTTTCCTTTGGGGGCAATACAGTAGACCCGACGACTTACGAGGCTATGACCTTTAACTCAGAAAAGGTGCCACTCACCCGAAAGGAAGTTTCTCTCTTGCAATATCTCGTAGCAAGGCCAGGTAAGGTCGTTTCCCGAAAAGAGATCCTTGATGACCTATGGGGCAGAGATGCATATCCGAGTCCAAGGACCATTGACAATTTCATTGCACGTTTTCGGAAACTTTTTGAAAAAGACCCGCGCAAACCAAGGCACTTCCACACGCTTCGGGGCGTCGGCTATAGGTTTGAACCATGAACACAGAATCCGAAGCAAGGACCAAGTCTTCCTCTCCTATTCTGGATGTGCTGCAAGGACAACGGCCCAAACGCCTCCCCATTTGGTTTATGCGGCAGGCCGGGCGCATCCTGCCCGAATACCGTAAGCTCCGCGAAGGGAAGAGCTTTCTGGACTTGATGCGCGACCCAGCCTTGGCGGCAGAAGTCACCCTCATGCCCATGAAACGCTTTGATGTGGACGCGGCAATTTTGTTTACGGACTTGCTGACACAGATCTTGGCCAACGGGAACAAAGTTGCATTCAAGCCAGGGCCTGTTTTGGAATGGACGCTTGGACCTGGAGAGAGCGTAGATCGGCTTCGAGACATCGTAGATCCCCGGCCCCTTGATGTGGTCGCCGAAACTGTGCAGCGAGTCCGAGAATCCCTGGCACCCGAGCGGGCACTCCTGGGTTTTGTCGGGGCCCCCTTCACCCTCGGGGCGTATGCAATCGAAGGGCAGGGAAGCCGCACATGGAACCGTACACGTGCGGCTGCATGGAGCCACCCCGATTGGTTCAAGGAGCTCATGGATGCTCTCGTCGAACCGGCAATCGCGCTGGGAAAACTCCAGTTCGAGAAAGGCTGCGATGGGATCCAGATCTTCGACTCTTGGGCTGGTGTTATGGAACCTGGGATCTTCGCCCGCCTTGTTCTTCCGGCAACCCGTAAGCTTGTGCAGGAGCTCAAAGCGCATGGAATTCCAGTGATCTATTTCGTCAATGGTTGTGCCGGGCATCTCGAAAGCATGGTGCAGACTGGGGCTAACTGTCTCGGGGTTGACTGGCGCCTTTCGATGAAAGAGATTGACGGAAGGCTCCCAAAGGGACTTGCTATCCAGGGTAACCTTGATCCGACCGCACTCTTTGGGAATATGCAAACGATCTATTCCGAGGCCGAGGCCGTTGTGGAAGCAGCAAAAAACCGCCCCCACATCTTCAACTTGGGGCATGGTTTTGATCCGAAAACCCCTTTCGAATCGGTCCAAGCCCTCGTCCAACACCTGAGGGATTTCTCATGAGCACTTTTGGAAAAGAAGCAGAAAAGGCCCTCGCCGGTCTGCTCGAGACCTATGACAAACCGGGTCCCCGATACACAAGCTATCCAACAGCCCCTGTCTGGAACGATTCCTTTGGGGAAACAGACTGGCGCGAAGCTCTTGCCAGGGCGGATCAAAGCCCAGAGGAACCCTTTTCACTCTATGTGCACTTGCCCTTTTGCGAGTCCATGTGTTTTTACTGTGCTTGCAACGTTGTCATCACCCAGCGTCGTGAAAAAGCAAGGGCTTATGTGGATCGGCTCCTTCTAGAAGTTGAGCGGGTGGCTTCCTCTTTGCCGCATCGACGTAAGATCGGACAACACCACTGGGGTGGGGGGACACCCACCTATCTTCCACCGGAAGAAATCGAGCGGCTCTTTGTCGGCATCAGCGCACACTTCCCTTTGACCCCGAAGGCCGAAGTCAGCATCGAGGTCGACCCAAGGGTCACCAATTTCGAGCAACTGGAAGTCTTGCGGAAACTGGGCTTCAATCGCATCAGCATGGGTATCCAAGATTTTGATCCTAAGGTGCAGAAGGCCATCCACAGGATTCAAAGTGAGGAGATGACAAAGGCCCTGATCGATGAAGCCCGAAGGCTCGGTTTTGAAAGCGTCAATGTGGATTTGGTCTATGGCCTCCCCTATCAAGAGCCGGGGAAATTCTCGAATACGATCGACACCATCCTGGACTGGAAGGTCGACCGCGTTGCCTGCTATGGCTTCGCTCATGTGCCTTGGGTAAAGAAGCACCAAAAGGCCCTCCCCGAAGGATCTTTCCCCAGTCCGGAGGAGAGGCTCCGCTTGCTGACCCTTTCGTTGGAACGCTTTGAAAGCGGGGGCTACCGCCACATTGGCTTTGACCACTTCGCACGACCGGAAGACTCCCTGGCCCTGGCCTCGGACGAAGGAAGGCTCCACCGGAATTTTATGGGCTATACAACACGCATGGGCAAAGGACGCGCGGGGGAGGACATGTTGATGTTTGGGATGACTTCGATTGGAGAGGTCGGCGGTGCATTTGGGCAGAACGAGAAGGACCTAAAGAGTTGGACCCGGGCTATTGATGAAGGACACCTTCCCATCCATCGAGGAATGAGACGGTCGGCAGATGATGAGGAACGAAGAAGAATCATTTTGGACCTGATGTGCAATTACCAAGTCCGTTTTGAAGATTATGAAAAGGCAGGACAAAAACCATTTGTAGAACGGTATCAGGACGCGCTCCAAGATTTACGTCGAATGGAAGGGGATGGTCTGGTCCGGGTTCATGAGGATCACATCGAAGTCCCTCCTCTCGGCCGCCTTTTCTTGCGAAACCTTTCCATGCCTTTCGACGCTTATCTGGAAGGGCAACGCAAAAACAAGGGTCCAATGTTTTCTCGAACCATTTAATTCCCCACCTTCTTTCCGTTTTGAACGATGCCAAATCAGGGACCAAGCACTGCCATCATCCTCCACAATCTCGGAGGACCTACCTGCGAAGAGGAGATGCGTCCCTTCTTACAAAACCTCTTTTCAGACCCTGAGATCTTCCGGATGCCGGGATTCTTGCAAAAGCCCTTTGCCCGGATTTTGTCCAAGCGCCGCGCGCCAAAAGCCTGGCGCAACTACATGGCTATGGGGGGCGGATCTCCTGTCCTTCCCTGGACGGAGGCTCAAGGACGCGGGATCCTCTTCGGACTTCGGGAATATGGAATGGAAGGGAACTGTATCTGTCTTCCCGCCATGCGATACGCCAGGCCCAACATTGATGATGCCCTGCAAAGCGCACGCAAAGCGGGTGTCCAACAACTGCTCTCTTTTTCTCTCTACCCTCAGTATTCGGTTACAACTACTGGATCCAGCGAGAACGAACTCTCCCGCGCTCTTGCACGCATCTCCTGGGATGTCCCGGTTCTCAAGATCTCCCGTTGGGCTGACGACCCCGGCTATATCAGCTGCCTTGCTTGGAGACTCAAACGCGCTCTTCGCAAGATCCCACCAGAGCTGACTGAGCGCAGCCTTGTCCTCTATGTCGCCCATGGGACACCCATGAGCTTTGTCCGCCGCGGGGATCCCTACCTCTCGGAGGTCCGGGCTTGCATGGGCTTGGTGGAAGCCGAGGCACGGCATGGATTCCCTCACCGGCTGGCCTTTCAAAGCCGAGTTGGCCCCGTCGCCTGGACCAAGCCCTACCTCGATCAGGTTCTCCGAGACCTCCCAGGGGAGGGCATCCATTCGGTTGTTCTCGCTCCACTTTCCTTTGTTTCGGATCATGTGGAAACCCTCTATGAACTTGACATCCAGATGCGCGCCCTGGCTGAACAATCTGGCATCCAGTCCTTTATCCGCAGCGAATCTCTCAACGCAGACCCAGACTTCGTGGCCACCCTCGCTCGCCTGGCCGCAAACGCTTTGGGCGCAAAGGTTTCCACATGAACACCATCGTCCTCGGCGGCGGCATCTCCGGCCTCGCCTTCGCCCACGCCCTCCTGCAGGGGGGGACACCCATGGATCAACTGGTCCTTCTAGAGGCTGCCCCCCGCCTGGGGGGGTTGATCGAGACCCTAAGCGTGGACGGATTTCAGCTGGAGCGTGGACCGGAGACCTTCGTCGATGATGGGACACTCCTCGATGGTCTCGTCCAGGAATTAGGTCTTTGTGACGAAATCCAGCGCCCTCCCCAGGATGCAAAGCTCCGCTGGCTCGCCCACAAGGGTCGCCTCGAAGCCCTCCCCATGGGCCCGGGTGGACTTTTGGGGACACCCATTCTCAGCTTTGGGGCGAAGCTCCGGCTCTTCGGCGAGCCCTTTGTCCGCCGGGGGACCGACCCCCGCGAAGACTTCGCCAGCTTTATCTCCAGGCGCTTTGGCCCCCAAATCCTCGACCGCTTGGCCGATCCTTTTGCCTCAGGAGTTTATGCGGGTGTCCCCGAAAAGATGGAAACACAAGCTTGCTTTCCCAAGCTCTTTGAGGCTGAGCAGCGATTCGGCAGCGTCCTGAGAGGCGCCCGCAAGGTCGGAATGAAACCCGGGAAAATTTTCAGCTTTACCCGGGGAAACTCCCAACTTGTGCACGCCCTCCAAGAAGCCCTCGGCCCCTGCGTCCACGACAATTTCCGTGCAGTCTCCCTCGATCGAAAAGCTTCGACCTACCGGGTTCGCGCCGAGGATGGAAGGACTTTCGAGGCTCAAAGGCTCGCCCTCGCCCTTCCCGCAATCCCGGCATCCCGCCTCCTCCAAACCCTCTCGCCCAGCCTGGCCACTCTTACCGGCTCCATCCCCTTTGTCAGCGTCTCCTCCGTCCACCTTGCCTTCAACGAAACGGATCTCCCCCAACAGATCCGCGGTTTCGGCTTCCTGATCCCACGAAAAGAGGCCCGAAACCAGATCTTGGGTGTCCTCTATTCTTCGCGGCTCTTCCCCAGCAGAGCCCCAAAAGGCAAAGTCCTCCTCCGCGCCCTCCTTGGCGGCGCCCGCAACCCCGGCATCGAATCCCAAAGCGACAAGGCCTTGGTCCAACAGGTAAGGGACACCCTTTCTTCGCTCACAGGCCTCAGCGCAGAGCCCTGCCTGGTGGAGGTCAGCCACCGCCCAAAGGCCCTTCCTCTCTACCAACCTGGGCATAGCGAGAAACTCCAAGCCCTCGCAGAAGCTCAGAAAAACTTCCCCGGCCTCGAGCTACTCGGCCTCTCCTACCTCCGAAGCTCTGTCGCAGGCTGCGTTCGAGAGGCCCGCCGCCTCGCTCGCCGGATCCTCTCCTCAGCCTAGATCCAGTTCGTGGGGAGCCGCACCAAGCTGTAAGTGCTGCACCGTCAAGGGCCTCCCAAAGGCCCGATCATAAGCTCCCGCAAGCCGCCGCTCCTCTTCCCGCCCAAAAGCCCCCGGCCTTGCGAGCGCAATCAAGCAACCGCCAAAACCCGCCCCGGTCAAACGCGCCCCCAGCACCCCATCCGCCTGGCAGACCCCTTCCACCAAGAAATCCAGTTCAGGGCAGGACACCTCATAATCATCCCGGCAGCTTTGGTGCGAGGCATAAACCAGGCTCCCAAATTCCTCCAAATCCCCCCGCTCCAGGGCACCCACCGCCCGCTCAATTCGATCCACCTCCGTCACCACATGCCGCGCCCGCTTAAAAAGGACCGCCCCCAGTTCCGCCCGCGCCCTCTCAACATCCTCCAAAGAAAACGCCGCTAGATGGCCGATCTCCGGAGTCCCCACCCGCAAAACGGCCAAAGCCTCATGACATTGCTCCACCCGAAGATTGAACTCCGAGCCCACCAGCTCCCGGGGTTTATGGGTGTCCAAAACCAGGATCTCCAGATCCTCACCGAGCGGTACATGGCGATGTTCCCGAGTAGCGCAGTTGAGATAAAGAGCCTTCCCTGACTGCCCAAGCGCCGATGCGAACTGGTCCATAATTCCGCACTTCACGCCAACAAAGCCATTTTCAGCCCGGAATCCTAGCATGGCCAGCTCTTCGAGATCCACGCATTGCTCCGCGCATTCCAGCAAGGCCAACCCCATGACCACCTCCAGGGACGCGGAAGAGGAGAGCCCCGAACCCCGCTTCAGGTCCCCTCCCAAAACCAGGTCGAATCCCATCAATGGGTGTCCCATTTCGCGGGCTTCGAGCCAAACTCCGATGGGGTAGGCGGCCCAGCCCAGTTGGGAAGCAGGAGGGAGGGCTTTTCCGTCCAAATCGAACTCTTCGACGAAGTCCAAACTCTTGAGCCGGATGCGATGGTCCTTACGCAGGGCAATGGCAGCATAGGTCCCCTGCTGGATGGGGACGGGCAAAACCGAGCCACCGTTGTAATCCAGATGGGCCCCGATCAAGTTAATGCGACCGGGGGCAAAAAAAAGCCGTGGCCCGGAACTGCCGAAAGAAGCGAAGGCTTCTTTGAGTTTCCAGGGAATGCCCCCCCCTACTTTCTCTCCGGATGGGAGAGAAAGTTTCGCCTGACCATTCCTTGAGGGCGACTCCGACATAGAATTCAATCCAGATGAAAGCGAAAACATTCACAATAGCAGGCATCCTTGCCCTTTCCCTCTCCTTCGTCCTAAGAAGGCTCCCCGCTCAAACAGGGCCAACAAAGTCTTCGGCCCCCCAGAGCAGGCCGGCAGGCAGCCAGGCTCCCGAGTCCTCCCTCCTGCCGAGCGTTCTTGATTACGAGAGGGACCGTGACATTCCCATCTTCCGCCTGGACGGCAAACCCGTCAGCCTCGGCGCCTTGGCCCGACACATGAGGAGTCATTTCGACCCGGACATCGAAGAACGCTGGAAACGCCCCGAAGGGCAACGTGAGATCAACAGCCCGGAACTCCCCAGGTTGGCATACGAATTCGCAGACCTGCTCTCCCTGCAGAAAGAAGCCCAACAAAAAAACATCCCCTTAGCCGACTTCAGTCAACGCCTGGATGCGCGAATCGAGAGTGATTTTCGTACCAAATTCCTCCCCGCCTACACGCAAAAAACAGGTCATCCACCCACAAAGGAATCCATCCCCGATTTGCGGCGCCGCCACCGCCGCAGCCGTGGCCTCCAGCTTGAGATCCAAACCCTCCTGGATTTTCTCGTCCCTCCTCGTTTCACCACCAGTGATGCAAAAAAATTCTATTATGGCCATGGAGATTGGTTCGGAGGAAAGGTCCGAGTCGCCCACATCCTCGTTTCTTTTCGCGATGCAGCCACAGGGAGATTAAAACAGGGAGCTTCCCTCTTTGAAGCTCGCCGGAAGGTGGTCCGAATCCTCGACAAACTTGAAAAAGATGGATCCAACTTCGGGGATCTTGCCGCCAAATATTCAGACGACAAAGTCAGCCGTCGGCGGGGAGGCGTTCTGGGTTGGCTAGACCGCTTTGAGCCTTACGTCCCCGCCTCGGTCTTACGAACCGCTTGGGCCCTTAAGGATGGTCAAGTCTCCAGCCCCATTGAGAGTTACTTCGGCAAGCACATCATCCAGAGAATCAAATTCATTCAAAACCACTTCATCATCCCAGGCCCGAAACAAATGCCCCTCATCCGAAGGATCTATCACCGCTCCATGAAAGAAGAGTTTCTCTTCGAGGTCCGCAAGCGGCACAAGGTTCAGCGCTATCTATAAAGTCCAAGAAAACTTCAAAGGACCCCACCCGCCCTTCACCGAAAAGGATCTCCTCTTCCTAACTCTTCGGATAAATCCATCGCAGATAAGGGATGCTCTTCTAGCCAATCCTCCGGCACCTCCAACACGAGCTTCCCCCCCTCCCACCTGGCCCCAAAGTGGGGAAGAGCATCAAAGCCTCTTCCTCGGTTCAAAGCCACCGCGACCCGCAACACCTGCATCAACATGGATGCGTCCTTTTGCATGTCCTCACGCAACCCCTGCCCAGCACCTTTGGGTACCTTTCGGCGATGTGTCCCCACAAGAAAGGCAAGCAACTCCTGTTCTTCTTTGGAAAACCCAGGCAAATACGAATGCCGACAGAGATAAGCCCCGTGCCTATGATGGTGGCGCCGCGCCACACTCAACCCACACTCATGAATCCGGGCCGCCCAAGCCAAAAACGCCCCCCGTTCTCCAGCTTCCAATCGCTTTTTCGTTTTCGCCCTCTCGAAGATCTCCATGGCAGTTGTCTCCACCCGCTCTGCCTGCTCCACATCCACATGAAACTTGCGCTGAAAGCTTTGGATCGTCCGCTCGCGAACATCTTCTTGTCCAACCCGCCCGAGGATGTCGAATAACAAACCTTCCCGCAATGCCCCCGAACTCACGCGCATCTTCTCAATCCGAAATTCCTCAAAAACTGCCAAAAGGATCGCGAGGCCTCCCGCAAAAACAGGCCCCCGTTTCGGATTCAGCCCTGGGAGGGCCACATCTTCAAGAAGCTCAAACTCCAAAAGCTTCTCTACGAGACAGCGTAGGGCCTTTTTGCTAAGGCCATCTCCCAGTTCCAAAGCACGGATCACCTCTTCGGCAGCCTGGATTGTCCCCGAGGACCCAACACACTGAACAAAACCTTTTTTTCGATAGCGGGAAGCCGTTCCATGAAACTCCTGACGAGCGAGAAGCAAAGCATCTTCAAATCGTTTCCGACTCAACTTTCCCTTTTTGAAGCGTTCCTTTGTCCACCCAACGCATCCCAGAAAATGACTTTCAACCTCCAGCGCCTCGAATCCTTCGCCAAGAATGATCTCAGTACTCCCCCCACCAATATCGACCAACAAGCGGCTCCCCGATTCCTTCGGACTGCTCTGCGCCATCCCCAAATAGACAAGCCGCCCTTCCTCCTGCCCGGAAATGATCTCAATTCGATGCCCAAGGACTTTCTCCGCTTGCTTGCGAAAGGCCTTGCCGTTTTTCGCCACGCGCATCGTATTCGTCCCTACTACCCGAACCGCATCTACGGGCAAACCTCGGAGCCTCTGGCCAAACCTTCCCAAACAATCCAGGGCACGCTCCATAACAGAAGGATCCAGCACATCATCGCCCCCTAAACCCTCAGCAAGCCGCACCATTTCTCTTGCCCGATCCTCCGGCTCAGGGACTCCATTCCTTACCCGGGCGACCACCATGTGAAAACTATTGGAACCCAGATCCACCGCAGCAATACGTTCCGGTAACTCACTCATGTCCCACAGCTTCCTCTCACAGCACCCTCGCAAAGCCTGGACTCACACGAAAAACGTCTCCGAGCCCAAGTGGACAAGCTCAGCGAAAAACAACGTAGAGAGCGATCGTAGCCAAAACAATCAGAGTCCCCAGCACATAGTTGGATCTTGGGACTTGGACATCGATGGAAGAACGAGGATAAACGGTCTCCCTCGTCATGGGTCGCAACAGGGTGATCATCAGCATGGCAAGAATCAAAACGAAAAACACCAAAGCCATGTGATGCAGAAAAGCCCAATTATTAAAATCATAGAGGCCTTGTACAAAGCCGCCTACAGCCTTCCCTCCCTTTGTAAGGTGCAAAACTTTTTCCCCTCCCTCCAACTCCACCACATACTTTCCCTCGAACACCCACTTGGGAACGCGACAAATCCCATAGAGGATAGGGCTACCAAGAAGAGCCATTCGGCCCGCAATCGCAGGAGCCCTCCTAATGAGGATTCCCCCAAGAAATGCCGCGACAATCCCAGGTGAGATAAAGCCCCAAATCTCCTGGATATAAGCAAAGACCCCCTGAAACTTCCCCGGAAGAGGACCCACCAGGCAGGCGAAAAGAGCAATTACCGCGGTCGCGATGCGGCCCACACGAACCTGTTTTTTGGTGGACGCATCGGGGCGTAAATATTTTTTGTAGAGGTCAATCGTGAAGATGGTTGAGGCCGAGTTAATCCCGGAATTAAAGGTGCTCATCACCGCCCCCGCCAAAGCCGCAAGCATGACCCCTCGCAACATCGGCGGCATAATCTGCGCGATCATGTGGGGATAGGCCAGTTCCCCCGCCTTGGAAACATCTCCCCCCGCTTTTTCGATCAAGCTCTCTCCAAAGAGTTGAAAGGCCATGATCCCCGGGATCACAATTAAAAAGGGGATGGCGAGTTTGAAAACGCAGGCCAAAAAGATCCCGCGCTGTCCTTCCGACAAACTTTTGGCGCCGAGGGTCCTTTGGGTAATGAACTGATTGAGTCCCCAATAAAATAGATTAGGAATCCAAAGCCCTCCTACAAAAACAGCCAGCCAAGGGACATCGGGGTCATTCCAGGGAAGGATCACATGCAACCTTTCAGAATTGTGGACACTGAAGGCCTTCCAACCTTCCACAAGATCTCCCCCATTCACCCCTCCACCCGGAACCAAGGATCCCCCTCCAACAAGCCGGAGCCCAAAATAGAGGACAATGGCTCCCCCGGCCAAAAGGGCTGCCCCCTGGAGCAGATCCGACCAGACCACAGCCTTGAGTCCCCCATAAATGGTATAGATGGCAGCAATGGCCCCAATCACCCAAATCCCCCCCAAAGTCGCCCAGTCCTTAGCATCGCCCGGGCTCATCCCAAAGCGGTTTTCAAGCATGCTGGGAAAATCGAAAACCCCATTCAGTCCCTGCGCTCCGCTATAAAGAACCGTGGCAAGGAGGGCAAACACATAGAGAACCAGGAGATAAATGGCCATGATGGTGCGAGTACCCCGATCAAAGCGATACTCCAGAAACTCGGGCATCGTATAAATGCCAATGCGCAGAAATTTGGGAAGCAACCACCAAGCGACAATGACAAGGGTGATGGCACTCATCCACTCGTAGCTCGCAATGGCAAGACCGACCCTTCCAAAAGCCTGCCCAGCCATTCCGACAAAATGCTCAGTGGAGATATTGGAGGCGATCAAAGAAAAACCGATCAGCCACCAGTTCAGTTTCCGGCCTGCCAGAAAATAATCCTCTGAACTCTCCTCCTTCCGAGAGGCCCAGAGCGACACCACCACGACCACAACCAGAAACCCAACAAAGGTGATGACATCGAAGCTGTTGAGAGACAAATCACCCTCCAAATAAAACTCAGATAGGAGGGCAGCTTAACTCACATGATTCCCCACCTCGATCCATCCCTGAAGCATTTTTCAAACATCAGGTTCCGCATTCCAGAGTTTTTTCAACCAAAGCTCCTCCTGTCTCAGCCCTGGTGAGCAGACTTTCCAAGAATGCTCCCACAACAAAAAAGACCTGTCCTTTTTCATCTTGGAAATGAAAAGGACACTCCAGGCTGCTATGGAGGTTTTCAAACCCATGGGAAATAACAAGGTAGAACAAAGCTCTCAAGAGGTACGGACAAGTTGTAAATTCAGCCTAAATTACTTTTTTTAGGCTGAACCTAAGAATCACTTTCGGGCTTTTTTCATTTTCGCGTAGAGGCTTTTCCAGATTTTTGCCGTTTCCGGAGTTTGCCCTCCCTTTTTAGCGACTTTGAGGAATCGATAGCCGGAAAGGGAGGACACCTTTTTCTTGGAAGCAAAAGAATACCCAGCTGCCAAGGGTTCTCCCTCTCCTGTTGAAGGATGAATCCGAACACCGATCACATCGGAATAAACAGTTTCTCCATTGTCGAGGTTCAGTACGAACTGGAACAGAAATACGGTTCCATCCAAGGAGGGTTCAGAGTCGATAGGAAAGCGAATTCCGACTGAAGACTTAAAAGTATTGATATCGAAAGAAAAGGGAATGGAGAGGTTGGGTATCAAAATGGCTTGACTGCCCGTCATGTCCACAGGATCGGTCCCATCGGGATTCCTTTGAGAAACATTCATAAAGGCTTCAGTGACATGAGCATTCGCTTGCAATTTCTTAATAAATGCACTGACACCGAAACTTTGAGATCCAACGGATGGGATCCCAACGATGGAACATCGCCCCACCTTAACCCCATTTCCCTGAACGGGATCCCCGTAACGAGCGAAAGGAACAAAAGTAACTTTGTGTTTTTCGGTCCCCCCTTTAAAAGAGAATTCATAAAAATATTCGCTTCCCGGGTTCACCCGAAATTCTTCTTGCATGGGGAGGGCTTGCAAAGAATCAAGAGAAAGCAATCCTCCGTTCACATAAGCTTGATCATGCTTTCTCACAAGTTGCCAAGACTTTTCATAATCACCACTCGATGCCTTGACCATGAGTGGATGGGTTTGGGAGAGCCATGCCCCTCCCAAAATAACAATAGGTATTTCTGTGGAGGAAGTACGGGAGAAACTTTGGACGTCCCAATTCCCTTGAGAGTCCATAGCAATTTTAAAGTAGTCATCGGCCGAAAAGGCTGAAACACCCAGGCTTTTTCGCCCTACGATTTGCCCAACAAATAGGTTGGGATAAAATCGCAAAATTGGGACTTGACTTTCATCGGCTATCGCTGAAAAGGTAGAAGGAAAATTCGTACCAACCCCCCCCCAATCCCCACCAAGGATTGTTCTTGTTTTGTGATCTAAAAAAATGAGTTTTTTAGCGTCTCTTAAATACAAAACTTTGATGGGGTCATACAGGGGAAGGTCAACGGCATTGGTGATTTGCGCTTCCACCGCATTGTTTGCATCTAACCCGAATTGGACGGACAAAAGCTTCCCCTTCCCAGTAAAGGTAGTCCAATCCGAGTAATGGTATCCACAAATAACGATTTCCTTCCTTGAGATAGCAAACCCTATTCCGGGCCGATGAAAGGGAAGGGGAAGGGAAAAACTGGGATTCGATTCAACCGAGGAACCCGACATTTTGTAAAACTTCAGAACAGCTTGGTTTTGCCCATAGGGGTTTGAAATTTTTGCTATTCCTGCAACCGGCTCCTGAATGTGAATCACGGATTGGACCGATGCCCGCCAATAATCGGGCTCTTGGCTTAGAACCTTGCCCAAGCCAATATTGACCACGAACCAGAAAAACAAGGAAAAAGAATAAACGAAAGACTTTGAACGATTGAAAAAAATCACCTTAAGACCTCCTTTGAATTTTTTTTTTTGACCAAAACCCTTCCCACCCTTCATCTAAAACCCTCAGATGAAATTCCACGTCTAAACCCAATGCACCTCTCAAACATAGATTTCAACCTGGTCATCAGGAGACCTCAGATGCAAGTCATCAAAATAACGAAATAATGAAGGAAGAAACATTGCACACAGAACAGGAGGTATCCTTTAGACGGAAGAAACAAATCGAAAACATATTACAGAAAAATCCCCACAACCATTGAACCCGGACACATTGAGGAGGAGCCTGAAAACTCAGGAACCATCCGGCATGAAGGGGTGCCCGGAAAAGCCTTTTCATTTTTTATTGAACAATATTTTTTTGGAGTCAAAAACGTTATGGGCCAACTTAAACAGCTGCATATACGGCAATTTTCTAAATTGATTTTCCAGCGCTAGGATTTCACTCTTTTCTACCTTCTTGTCTCCATTATGTACCCTTCGGTAAACAGCGTCTAACTTTCCCTTTATTGTAAGATATTCTTCATAGATTTGAGACCTTTCGCGTTTTGTTTTCTCATTAAATTCCGAAATAAGAGGCTTTATTCTTCGCCAAAACCGCGCACTTCGGATGTCTTCAAGCATTTGATCCGATAGGGGATTCCTCTTCTTAAAAATAAGCAATGTTATAGGCCCAGAGATAGAGGGAATCGCTCGGGGAAAAAGCACGGCCTTCCAATCAGGGGGAAGCAAAGAGTTTAGCTCCGCATCCAGCCACGCTGACCCATGGCCTTTTTTATTCCACTTAGCCTTATCCCTTTCTTTCAAAACAAGATAAAAACCCTTCTTTAACGCTTCGATACTTTTCTTTGTATCGATAACCATCTTCTTGGCATCCTGGTAAGCTGACTCCGTATCTATATCCACAATTTTGCCTGTTTTTAAATCCACCCCTCTTTTTTTGCCCTTTAATAATTCCTTATACTTCTTCAATCGACCCTTCCATCTCACCAGCAGGGAGAGAGCCCAATTCGGGGAAAGCCGGAGACCAAGGTCCACTCCCTCTTTTTTTGCGAACCTTAATGCTGCTTTTAAGGGTGGTGTTTTTAAGAGGCTGTCAGGGCCCTTGATCCGACTGTATGTAGGAATTTTCGTGATATCGGATTTAAGGACCGCTTTTCGCTTACCAGACTTCAGAACCTCATCCACATCCGGAAGATCCTTCACCCGTAATGAACTCAGATCCACATATTCAACTTCCTTTTGGTTTTCTTTCTTTCTTTTATGTGAAGGCGCGATAAGGAAATAGGCAAGAAATGCAAATACAGTTATTGCTCCTAAGAATACATACAACCTCTTCATATCCCTCTCCTCATTCTTTCCTATTTTTTTAAGATTTTATTCCTCTAATCCAACTCTTTACCTTCAAACTTCCTTCTTCATCGCCATCATTCTTTTTCAACATTTCAAACTCTCCCAAGGGAAACTAATCTTAGAAAAGATTGCACCCAGCTCTAGTGAAAGGATTCCAGCCTCTTGCTCCATTAGAGAGCCGAGGGGAACTGGACCTTCTCGTGATCCTTCGCGCATTAGCAATCCCTTTGATAGAAAGGATCCAACAACTCTCTTCTTTCATCCAAACAGGAAGGAGCTTTCCTGAAATAGAAAAACGAAAAGACGGCTCAGAAACACCTTTCGGTGAGAACAACAATATGTTTCTTGTTCGGGACTCACCCGAACTGTCGACACAAGGATCGACAGCCTTGCTAGTGGGGAATGGGGAATGGGGAATGGGGAATGGGTACATCAAAGCTTCCAAACTCTCTTGCGTTTAAAGTCGGATCGGGATCTGCTAATTGTTGTTATTGTTTTTATCTAATTGTCTCCTAAAGATCAAGGACTAAAAAAAAATGTGGACACATGGGAAGCATCTCCCCCCGGGTGATCCCAGTCTGAGGGAAGATTCCATGAAAACAATCGCTTTTCCTCACCAAGGAAGGGGATTCGTAGGGGCTTTTATCCAAGGGAAAAGCCCTTTTCAGCTTGCTTCATGGGGAAAAGCAAAAGACGAAAAGATCCTTTCTTTTAATAAAAAACAGGTGCAGAGATGGTTCAAAGCAGGCTTTGCGACTTTGCGAACGAACTTCCTTTTCCTTTGGCATTGAGAAAATTCCGGCCATCAAAATCTCCAGGGTCCTAGGGACAGAAAGTCCCAATGACCCTGGAGCCTAAGTGAAACCCTTAGGCAAAGGGGATTGTTTAAGCGTTCAGGGCGCGCCCAACAACTTCGGCTGTGTTCTTACTTGGCTTGCTTGCCGCGATTCTTTCCAGTTGGGCCTTCATGAGAGCTTGGCGCTCGCTGTCATAACGCTTCCAGGAATTGAAAATTTTGGAGAGCCCGGCTCCAAGTTGGGGATTGTTGGGATCGACTTCTAGGATCACATCGGCAAGCAGCTTATATCCCGCGCCATCTCTGCGGTGAAAGTGGGGGAGATTTCCGGCGGCGAAGGCCCCCACAACTGAGCGTACTCGGTTGGGGTTTGTAAAATGGAAGTCGGGATGTTGGATCAAGGACTGCACCCGCTCCACACTGTCTTCCACATCCGCAATCGCCTGGACTTGGAACCATTTGTCCAGAACATTGGGATCGCCCTTCCACCTTTCGTAAAAGGTTTGGAGCGCTTCATCCCTTTCTTTACCACCGATCTTGGTCAGGAGGGCCAAGGAGGAGATCGCATCGGTCATGTTGTCAGCTTCCTTAAAACGCCGGAACAACAAGGTTCGAAATTCCTCCTGATCTCCCTTCACCTCCATCATATATGCGAGGCAAGCATTAGCCATGCGACGGGCGTTAATGGAGGGACGGTCATTTGTGTAGGGGCCCTTGGGGGCATTCAAGCCATAAACCTGGAAGAGTTCGGCTTCAAAGCTATTTGCAAGTTCCTTACGCACAAAGGTCCTGGCTCCGTGAAGCCCGTCAATATCAACAATCTCCATTGCTTGCCCAAGGACCCGAAGTGATGGGATCCCAAGGGCAAAAGCCCGAAATGAACCGTCCAGAGATCCATCTTCCAAGATCTTCCCCCAGGCCCCTGCAAAGTCTGGATCCAAACTCCACTCCTCCCTTGGTTTTTTCACCATTTCCAGGATCAACTCCTTGGCTAGTTGCTGCCCCGCATCCCAACGGTTAAAGGAATCTGGATCGTGTCCCATCAGAAAGGCTGCGTCCGCCCGGCTTCGCTCAATCTCAAGAGTTACCGGGGCCGAAAAACCCCGCAAGAGAGAAGGGATCGGCTCCTCTTCAATCCCGACGAAAACAAATTCTTGCTCCTTTTCCCGCAAATCCAACACCCGCTCCGTGGGGACATCTCCCTCTTCACCCTTGAGGCGCAGAGCAAGGGCGCGACCCTCTTTGCCCAATAAACCCATCCGAATGGGGATGGGGAAGGGCTTCTTGTCCTCCTGCCCTGGGGTGGGAGGACAGGACTGAGATAGAGTCAGTGTGTAGGTTCCTTCCCCAGGATCGTAGGCTCCTTGGGCCTTGACCACAGGGGTTCCTGCCTGCTCATACCAACGAGAAAGCATCGAAAGATCGACTCCATTGGCATCCGCCATGGCCGCACGGAAATCATCGCAGGTCACGGCTTGCCCGTCATGTCTCTCAAAATAGAGATCCATCCCCTTTCGAAAACCCTCCTTCCCCAAGTAGGTTTCGTAAATCCGAATGACCTCAGCGCCCTTGTTGTAGACGGTCGAAGTATAGAAGTTATCGATGCTCGCGTAGGATTCGGGCCGAATCGGATGGGCCATGGGTCCGGCATCCTCGGGAAACTGGGCGGTCCGCAGAACCCGCACATCGTCAATCCTCTTCACAGGCCGCGAAGTCATATCAGAAGAGAACTCCTGATCCCGGTAAACGGTCAAGCCCTCTTTAAGGGTGAGTTGAAACCAATCCCGACAGGTAACCCGATTTCCTGTCCAGTTGTGGAAGTATTCATGAGCGATGATCCCTTCAATGTTTTCATAATCATCGTCTGTGGCCGTTTCGGGGTTGGCGAGCACATATTTGGAGTTGAAGATATTCAAGCCCTTATTTTCCATTGCGCCCATGTTGAAGTCATTGACAGCCACGATCATGTAGATGTCTAGGTCATATTCCCTCCCGAAGGTCTCCTCATCCCATTTCATAGCTTTCTTGAGGGATTCGAGGGCGTGGGCACAACGATCAATATTCTGCGGCTCCACCCAGATCTGAAGCTTGACCTCACGGCCGCTCATGGTGGAGAAGACTCCCTCATGGCATTTTAAATCTCCAGCCACGAGAGCAAAGAGATAGGAGGGCTTGGGGAAGGGGTCCTCCCAGGTCACAAAGTGTCGCCCCCCCTCCAGCTCCCCTTTCTCAATGGGGTTTCCGTTGGAGAGAAGAATGGGATACTTCGCTTGATCCGCACGAATGGTGGTGGTGAACCTGGACAACACGTCCGGCCGATCAGGATGATAGGTAATCCTTCGGAATCCTTCGGCCTCACATTGGGTGCAGAAATTCCCGCTCGATTTATACAGCCCCGAAAGAGTGAGATTCTCTTGGGGCTGTATCTCAACCTCCGTCTCCAACACAAAGGAATCGGGAACAGACTCCAAGACCAGCTCTTCTTTACCTAGATGGAAGCGATCCCTTCCCCACTCCTCTCCATCAACCGCCAGAGAGAGAAGCTTGAGATCTGTTCCGACCAGCCGGAGAGCGCCCTCGCCCACCCGCCGGAGTTCCATCCGCGCCCGCACACGGCTGTTCTTTTCAAAAAGATCGAAATCCAAGTGAATCCGATCGATCTGAAAATTCGGGGCTTGGTAGTCCTTCCTATAAGTCACTGCAATATCTTGAACTGGACGCTTCATCCAACCATCTCCACAAAAACCTGGACCTTGGGTCCAAAACATGACCGAGGGATTATGCACGACCACCCCTCCACCCCCTAGCCATTCTTGAGGGACAGCCTTTTTTCCTCGCCATAGGCCGCCATGAGACCTGACAACCAAAGATCAAAAGGGAAGGGTCAAAGGGGGACACCCTTTGTTTGAAGGCAGTTGGCCCGAGTGAATCGGTGCCTCGGGGTCCAGGGAGCTGTTGTCTTTTTCCACATCAGATTGTTGGGACATCCAACAGTTCATCGGGGCTTCCAGGAGGCACACCACTACATCTTGGGTTTTTGGGCTTGGCACGGGATATGCCTTGCGGTGGCGGAGAATGATCATGAATCGAATCAAATGGATTTTTGTTTTGCCGATCCTCGCGGCCGTCCTGGTATTGCTGCCTGTCCTCATCCCTTCGAAGGCCCAACCTGCGAACCGGGGGCCTGCGGGGCCTTCAATCTCGACTTGGAAACGGGGAGGGACGGAGGCTGGGATCCAGGGGCCTTCTTTCCTCACCTTGACAACTTCGCTGGGGATCGTCCTTCTGTTGGGAGTGGGGACCATTGTGATCCTCCGCAAAATGCAACAGGGAGGAGCCAGCAGCCCCGAACGAGAGGTCATCGTCAAAGAATCGCGGCGCCTATCTCCAAAGCGGACCATTCATCTTGTCCGGGCAATGGATCGGCTCCTTTTAATCAGCGAATCCGAAATCGGTATTCAGCTCCTATCGGACCTGACCCCCAGGGAAGAGCCCGCGACTCAGCCTACTCCCGTTCTGGTCCCCCAGATGGAAGCTCCACCACAAACCTCCTCACAGCCCGCACCAGAAGAGGAGGGAGCAACTCCACGGGATCTATTGCTTCCACGGAATGAAAAAGCAAGGCAGGCAGCGATCAAGGCTTCGGCGAAGCTTTCCAATTTCCGGGAACTCATGACCAAGTTGGCTGCCGAGAAATGAACAAAGCCCTTCGTTTCTTCATCCTGACTCTCGGGGTTCTTCTGGCCTCTCTCATGGGGCTTGGATCTCTCCCCGCCCAAAGCGTCGGACCCGTCCCAAAACCCTCGGTTCAAGGAATTAAGATCCAAAGTCCGGTGGTCACCCCCTTCGGTCCCAATCCTGCCCCAGGAAAAACAGGTGGCCCCTCACTGTCGGTCGACCTTGGAACAGGCGCAGGCCCCACCAAGCTTAGTTCGGCGGTTGAGATCGTCCTCTTTCTTACCTTTTTAACGCTGGCCCCGGCCATCATCCTGAGCATGACCTCGTTCACCAGGATTATCATTGTCCTCTCCTTTATGAAGAGGGCCATGTCCATCCAAGAGATGCCGCCCAGCATCGTTGTGACAGGGCTGTCCTTCTTTCTCACCCTCTTCATTATGAAGCCTGTTTTTTCCGAGCTGAATAACAAGGCCCTCGCCCCCTATAACGCTGACCAGATCGGAATTGTGGAAGCCGGGCATCGTGCCGAAAAAATCATGAGCACCTTCTTGATGAAGCAGACACGCGAGGCGGACCTAGCTCTGATGTACCGAGTTGCAAAAAAGAGTCCTCCTGCCACCCCGGAAGAGGTGCCCTTCCATCTTCTTGTCCCGGCCTTTGTTCTCTCCGAACTCAAGACCGCATTCATGATGGGATTCATTCTCTTCTTACCCTTCTTAGTGATCGACATCGTTATTTCCAGCGTTTTGATCTCGATGGGAATGTTCACCCTCCCTCCGGTGGTGATATCCACCCCATTCAAGGTCCTTCTCTTCATCCTTGTTGATGGCTGGAACCTAGTCATCGGTTCATCGATTCAAAGTTTCTATCTCTAAGGGAAGATACTCCATGGATATTGCGCTCTTTACAGACCTCGCTCGCGAGACCCTGATCCTGGCAATCAAAATCGTTGCCCCCGCCCTTCTGGTTGGCATGGCGGTCGGTCTCTTTATCAGCCTCTTCCAGGCCGTTACGAGTATTCAGGAACAGACCCTCACATTGGTCCCCAAGATGCTTGCAGTGGCGGGAATGCTATTACTTCTTCTCCCCTGGATCTTGACCATCCTTCTTGATTTCTCGACCTCCCTCTTCACCAACCTCTCCAACTTCGTCGGATTTCCCGGCTGAAGGCATAGTCTCTTCACATGCAACTCGTCTTGCTCTACATGCCCGCCTTCTTGCTGATCCTCCTTAGGATCGCCTCAATGATCGTGGCCCTTTTGTTCCTCGGTTCTAAGGGAGAATCCCGCTGGCCCAAGCTCATCCTGACTGTGGCCCTAAGCGCAATGATCTTTGCGAGAGACCCTCAAATCATCTCCCTGAACAGCAATGCTTCCGAGTTCATCTTCTCGGGAATGGGAGAAGTCATCCTTGGGCTGGCTCTCGGGTTTTCAGTGCAACTGGCCTTCGCAGCTTTTCGAATTTCTGGAACTTTGATCGGAAACGAAATGGGCTTCGCGATGGCGCAGGTTATGGATCCCACTACCGGCTTGCAATCCCCGGTAATAGGAAGACTCTTTGAATCATTGGCCTTCCTTTACTTCTTTGCGGTCAATGCACACCACCGGATCTTCGAACTCCTATCCCATAGCTTCGATGTGATCCCGATTGGGAAACCTTGGAACCTGGGTGCACTCAAAGAGGGCTTACTTCAACTTACAAGTACAATGATGGGATTGGGTATCCGACTGGCCATCCCCATCTATGCTACAACCATCCTCACAACGATCACTTTGATTGTCCTTGCCAAAGCCATCCCTCAAATCAACCTGATGGAGTTTGCTTTTGCGGTTCGCATCCTGGTTGCAATCTTTGCGCTCATCCTTTTCGCATCGCAGCTTGGCCCCCTTTTCTTTCAAGGTTTCGATCAAATTTTCACAGGTATCGAAAACATGACCCAAGCAATGGGGAGGAACTGATCGGCCATGGGTCTTTTCAACGACAAGGATGATAAAACCGAAAAGGCAACCCCTAAGCGCCTCTCTGAGGCCCGCAACAAGGGGCAGACCGCCAAGTCCACTGAACTCAGCACAGCTATTGCGCTACTCGCCTCGGTCATTGTCTTCCAGGTAACCGGGTCCAATCTCGTACAGGCCCTCAAACGCATCCTCCAGGAAGGATTGAGTATCCCCACTCCAGAGCAAGGGAACCGCGACTGGGCAATTCAGCTCATCCATAAAACCATCGGAGAAGTCGCCCCCGCTCTCTTCCCCTTCATGGGAACATTGGTCGGCATCGGCATCCTTGTTGGCATCCTGCAGGTCGGCTGGAAAATCAGTTTCGAACCCCTAAAACCAAAATTCGAGAAGCTCAACCCTATCGCAGGCCTCGCCAAGCTTTTCTCCCCCAAAGCTCTCGTCAAAGCCATCTTAGGCGCCCTCAAACTCGGCCTCATCGGGATGGTTCTGTATCTCAAACTTAAATCGGATTGGGGTCTCATCCTCTCCCTGGGGGACATGCCCTTTCAACGTTCAAGCATGATCGTTGCCGGAATCATCATCAAGACCCTCTGGTGGATCGCCGTGCCTCTTTGCGCCCTTTCCATCCTTGATCTCCTCTATCAAAAATGGCAGTTCCGAAGAGACATGCGGATGAGTAAACAGGACATTAAAGATGAACAAAAAAGCACGGAAGGGGATCCGGAGGTCAAAGCGCGAATCAAGAAGGCGCAAAGGGAAATCGCCCGGCGAAGAATGATGGAAGAAGTGCCCAAGGCGGATGTTGTCATCACAAATCCCACACACTATGCCGTAGCTCTTAAATACGAAAGGAGCAAGATGAATGCTCCTACCGTTGTTGCAAAAGGAAGTGATCGCACTGCTTTCCGAATCCGCGAAATCGCCAAGGAAAACAAGGTTCCTATCTACGAAGACCCACCTCTGGCTCGTGCGCTCTTTCGTGGGGTGGATCTCGGCGAAGAAATCCCTTCTCGCTTTTATCAAGCCGTGGCCACGGTTCTGGCCCACATCATGAAACAAACAGGGGGGGTTGAAGCATGATCCCAGCAATCAACACATTGAAACCCCATCCCATTGAGAAAAGAGCAGGGACCCTTTTGGTCGTTGCTTTCTTGGGGATTTTCGCGGTTTTACTGATCCCCTTGCCCACCTTTTTGATGGACCTCTTGATCACGGTCAATGTCAGCATCTCGCTCTTGATCCTGCTTTCAACCCTTTCTGCCAACCGCCCTCTGGACTTCAGCACCTTTCCAACGGTCATTCTTTTCACGGCCCTTTTCAGACTATCCCTTAACGTGGCCTCCACCAGGTTGATCCTCCTTGAGGGGAACGCAGGGGCGATCATCCGTTCCTTTGGGGACTTTGTTGTCGGAGGGAACTATGTCGTAGGTACTGTAGTCTTCTTGATCTTGATCGTGATCCAGTTCGCGGTGATCACCAAGGGGCAAAATAGAATCGCGGAAGTGGCTGCTCGCTTTACTTTGGATGCGATGCCGGGAAAGCAGATGGCCATCGATGCTGACCTCAATGCCGGGATCATTAGCAACGAAGAAGCAAAGCAGCGCCGCGAAGACATCGCAAGGGAGAGCGAATTTTACGGGGCCATGGATGGCGCTGGGAAGTTCGTTCGCGGGGATGCCGTAGCAGGCCTTATCATTACGGCCATCAACATCCTTGGGGGAATCCTCATTGGCTCCATTCAACGGGGAATGTCGGTTGGGCAGGCCATGCAGACCTACACCGTCCTTACTGTAGGCGATGGCCTCGTTTCCCAGATTCCGGGACTCATTGTTTCCATCGCCGCCGGCATCCTAGTAACCAAAGCGGCATCCAAGGTGGACCTTCAAGAAGAAATCTCAGACCAGATTGCAGGAGAAGAACGCACGTTACTCTTGGCAGGCCTCGTTCTCTGGGCGGTGGCCCTTGTCCCGGGATTTCCCTTCTTTCCCTTCGCCATCTTGGGAACAGGGTTGATCATCTTTTCCCGCAGGAAAAAAAGGAAGCTGGATCAGGAGCAATCAGAAACGGATGGTGAAGACGAAGAAGAGGATAGCCCACGCAACGAGGAAGAAGAACTCGAGGAGCTCCTACGGGTGGATCGGTTGGGGATCGAAATCGGCTATCGGCTCATTCCCATTGTTGATCCCGGGAAACATGGCGGACTCCTCGACCATATCGCGTCAATGCGCAAACAATTCGCTTCCACATCCGGGATGGTGATCCCTCCCATCCGTGTCAAGGACAACATCCAGCTTGAACCCAATCAATATCGCATCCTTCTCATGGGACAAGAAATAGGCAAAGGTGAGCTTCGTGCGGGGCAATATCTAGCCATCGATCCCACGGGCAATGCCCCGACCATCGAAGGCACGGAAACCCTCGAACCGGCTTTTGGGCTTCCAGCAAAATGGATCACAGAGGGACAAAAGGAACAAGCTGAGATCATGGGCTACACCGTGATAGAGGCCCCGAATGTCCTCGTCACCCACTTGACGGAACTTCTCAAGACAGTGTCCCACGAAGTGCTCTCGCGGGAAGATGTTCAAGCCCTCCTCGACAACCTCAAGAAGACCGCCCCCACCATTGTTCAGGACACAGTCCCAACAATCTTAAGCGTTTCCCTTGTGCAACGGATCCTATCCAATCTCCTCAAAGAACAAGTCCCCATCCGAAACCTCGCCCTCATCCTCGAAGCTGCATCGGATGCTTATAGCGAGACCAAGGACTTGGGGCAGATCACCGAACAAATCCGCCTTCGCCTGGCCCGTGCCATCACCGAACCCCTGGTAGACAAGGACGGAATCCTCCACGTCGCCACCATCGACCCCGCCCTCGAAGGCTCTATCGCACAAGCCCTCACAGGTTCCAACCAACCTGGAGGTGGCCCAGCCCTCGAACAGGGCACCCTCGGGCGTTTCGTCGAAACCACCGCTGAGATCCTGGCCGAACTGGTGCAAAAGGGACACCCACCTGTGCTCGTAACTCGCGCAGCTCTAAGGCCCTTGCTCGCCGACGCCATCCTCGGCGCCGTGCCCGGGAGTGCTGTTCTCGCTTACCAAGAAATCTCCCACCTCAAGAAGATTGATGTAATCTCACAAATCGGACTTGAAGGAGCCGCAGCATGATTCTCAGAAAGGTCGTTGGCCGAACAATGGCCGAAGCCCTAGAACGGGTCCGAAAAGAAGTCGGCTCAGATGCCATCATCGTCGAGACCAGTTTCTCTGGGGGCGTCGCTACCGTCATCGCCAAACGTGAGCCTCACCCCCCCCAGGATGCCCCGGAAAACCCTTGGAAGGGGACACCCTATGTTCTTGAGCAACCCGAGCCTAAGTTGGTATTGCCAGTGGGTTTCCGGCCATTCGCTGAAGAGCTGGCTGAGTTTGGTCTTTCTCAAAAGCTGATCAAGATCCTCCTTCGGGCAGTCAAAGGCTTGGACCCTCACCTTTTAAAAAAGGGAAACCCCTCGCTCCCAGGAGTTCTTCGACGTGTATTGGCCGGCCTGATCCCCACCGCTGGGGATAGTGGGACAGCCTTGAGAAGTCAGCCCACTCCACGCTCTAAAGCCCTTGCCCTGGTTGGCCCAACGGGGGTCGGCAAAACCACCACACTTGCCAAACTCGCTGCTCAAGCAACGATTCATCAAGATCTAAGCGTGGGGATTATTTCAACGGACACTTTTCGGATCGCAGCAGTGGAGCAGCTTAGGGCGTTTGCGGAAATGATGGGTGCCCCTTTTCGCGTGGCCTTTACTCCTCAAGATCTCCGAGCCGCCCTGCGGGAATTCCAGCACCATGATCGCATTTTTATCGATACGACCGGCAGGAGCCCCAAAGACGCGGCCTCCCTCAAGGCCATGCGGGGATTTTTGGCGGACATGCCTATCGAAGTGCACCTCTGCCTAAGCGCTGGCACCCGACGCCGCGACCTGATCGCCAACCTCCGCGCCTTCCAGCCCTTTGAACCGAGTTTCATCACCCTAACCAAATGGGATGAAACCCTTGCCCCCGGCGAAGCCCTTTCCCTTGCCATCGAACGAAACATTCCCCTTAGTTGGATCACCAACGGCCAAAATGTCCCCGAAGATCTTCTCCCCGCCGAAGGAGCCATCATCGCCAAAGCCGCCATCCAGGAGACCATTCCCGCATGAACCTCCCTCACGATCAAGCAACGACGCTTCGCCTTCTTTCCGGTCAGAAAAAAGAAGGTCAACGAACTGGTCGGGCCCCCTCCAAGGCTCCATCAAGGGACCAGGATCCCAAGATCCTCGCCATCGCCAGCGGTAAGGGGGGAACAGGAAAAACCGTCCTTTCCGTCAATCTCGCCTTTCAATTCCAGCGCATGGGCCTCCGAGTTCTCCTCGTCGATGTCGATCCCGGCCTGGCCAATATAGATGTCCACCTCCGCCTCCAAGCCAAGCGCACAACAAGAGATCTCCTCGAGGGAACATGTAGCGCGGAAGAAGCAGTCCTCATTGGACCTAAGGGTGTCTGGATCGTCCCGGGTGGCAACATGGGAACAAACCAAGATCCAGAAGAACAGGCTCCCGCTACAGATCCTTACAATCCCAAGGCCATGGACCGACTCATACAGGCCCTACGCCCTCTCTTCAAAAACATCGATATCGTTCTCCTCGACACAGGAGCGGGCATCGGCCCCTGGGTTCTTCGCGCCATCGAACATGCCGACCAAACTCTGATTGTGACGCAACCAGATCCGGCATCCGTAACGGACGCCTACGCCCTGCTTAAGCTGGCCCGGAGACGCCGCCCCGATAAAAAGCCAGCCTTAATCATCAACCGCATTAGAGACAAACGTGAAGCACTTCTCACTGCCTCCCGCCTTCGAAAAGTAGGGAAACGCTTTCTGTCTTTCGAACCCGATCTCGCTGGCTGGCTTCATGAGGATGAAAGGATTGACCTCTCGGTAAAGAACCAACTCCCCTTAAGCTTGAAGTTGGACACCGAAGATCCCATCTACCTCGACCTGGCCGGTTGTGCCGCCAAATGCAAGGCGATCAGCTTCGCCTCTTCCGTAAGACCGCCCCGAAAAAGCCATCCATTCCATGGCGATGCGGAAAGCTCTGAAAAAACATCCCTTCCTCTGTGGTGAAAGGGAGGGGCCCGGACTCCTCAAGGATGCGCGCAAAAATTTCAGCAACTGGGACTCTCTCCAAACCGGGAACTCTTTGACAAATCTCGTCCACAATTTCTTGATTTTCCTCCGGGAGGAAGGTGCAGGTTGCATAGACAAGCAACGCTCCGGGGGCAAGGATCTGGGCTGCCCGTTCAAGAAGGCGAAGCTGTATAGCACGAACTCTACGAACCTCGTTTTCATGGATTCGGCCTCTGAGGTCCGGGTTTCGGCGGAGTGAACCCAGGCCGGAACAGGGAGCGTCCACAAGAATCCGATCAGCCTTCCTGGCAATCTCAATGATCCGAGGCGGCCATCGTTCTTGGGGAACGCGGAATCCTTCGATGTGATCGGCTCGTGCACGACGGGCTCTACGACGGAGATCTGAAAGGCGGGAGGCACTGGTGTCCAACGCCACAACTCTCCCGTTTTTCCCCACCATTCCGCCTAAGGCCAGAGCCTTGCCTCCCGCCCCAGCACAGGCATCCAAGACAAGACCTCCTAAAGGGGGAAAAACAAGCGAAGCCACAAGTTGGCTCGCTTCATCTTGCAACTCAAAGGCCCCCTCCCTAAAGGCCCGACTTCGAAGGAGTTGTGCAGGTTTTTCGAGGACAAGCCCATAGGGCGCATAAGAACATTGGCGCGTAAGGATATCCTCCTCTTCGAGAGAAACCTGAAGATCCTCTCTCGTCCCCCAAAGCGGATTGCTCCGGATTGTCACAGGGGCCTTTCCAAGCAATCCCTCTAAGCATGGTTGGGCCTCCTCCCCAAAAACCTCCGAAAGACGCCGAGCCAGCCAAGGCGAAATCGAACCCAGCAGTTCCAACCGACGGGGCAAATCGGGAATCTTCTGAACTTCTTGGGGGATACCCACAACAACATCCCAGGCCATCCATGGGATTTTTTTTCGAGCTTCTTTTGGGGAGAGATCTCCAGCTAAAACGCGACTGACGAGCAAGCGCACAGGACCCGCCAATACCCCAATGATTCCTCCTGGTGCAGAATTCTCCAATGCATATTCCACCAAGGCCTCGGTGGACAACCATTGATGAAACAAAGACTTCACACGCTTTTGCTGTTTGGGACGAAGCCCTTGCTCTCGAAAGAGTTTCCGCATGAGCTGCATGGCAGAAGCTTTGGAGTCCTTGATTTTCTGCTCCCAAAGAGCAACCACCAATGCATCCAATCGATCGAGCGGAATCACTCGTTCGCCTCCAACTCACCCATCCCTGGGGTCTTATCTTTCATTTTGCTCAATTTCTTTCCCCGTAGCCCAATTTACATACGGGATCTCATTCAGAGAATGCAGGATCCTAAAAGCCTTATTTAGGAATGAGCAGAGGGCCTAGATGAAAAGGCCACCCCCCTCCCCAAGCCTGCCTTTTCAGCGTCCTTCCTAATCGTTCAAGAAAACCCATCCTGGATAGGCCTCCAAGGATTTTCTTCAGTCTCTTTCCCTCTTGATCCGATGACATCAGAACATCGGGGGAATTGCCTCCAACAAAGGACGAATGGAGTACGAAGGCACAAAGAAACTGGCGAAATCCACTGCCGCCTACCTTGGTAGCTTGGGTTTCTCAATCGTTTGGCTTTTAGCCATTTTGATTGGGGCTTCTTGGTCGACAGCTCTCTTAAGAGGAGGGATCGCCTTCATTTTGGTCTACTTTTTGGGCCGTATCCTGCTGATTCCCCTGATTGATACCATTCTGCAGGCAATTACAGAAGCAGAGAAAAAGCGCAGGGAGGCTGAAGAATGAGCCTCCTCCCACCCACAACCAAGAAGAACCGCCTGAAGGACGAACACCATGCCTTGGTCGAGCAATACTTACCCCTGGTGCACCACATCGTAGGGAGGCTTAACATTACTCTTCCACCGGGTTTAGACCGAGAAGACCTCTTTAGCGTGGGTGTCCTTGGGCTGATGAAGGCTGCAGCCACTTACAAAAAGAGCAGGGGCGCATCGTTCAAGACCTATGCCTATACCCTGATTCGAGGAGCCATCCTTGATGAGATCAGGCGGGTAGATCCCGTTCCCCGCTCTGTTCGTGAAAAGAGCAAAAACTTGGAAATCAACCGTCGAGAGCTTTCCGGAGAGCTCGGTCGCTCTCCAACCCGTGAAGAACTGGCGGACAGAATGGACTGTCCCCCCGCCGAAATTGATCGCCTCTTTGAGGCTCTTCACACATCCCGAGTTCTCTCCATCGAGTTTGAAACCCGCGAAGAAGAAGGTGGTTACGACATTCTCCCTCCCGCACAAGGGGTGTCCCCGGAAGATGAAGCTGTCCGAGTGGAACGCCTCCTAAGCATCAGCAAGGAACTCCCAAATCTCCCGGAAAAAGCCTGCCAAGCCATTGTCCTCTACTATCAAGAAGGCCTTTTACTCAAGGACATCGGGACTTTGATCGGTGTGAGCGAATCACGAGTAAGTCAACTGATTTCACACGCCCTGACCCAACTCCGTTTTGCCTTGAACTCGGAGGAGACATGAACCTTGCAAGCATTAGGAACATTTTTTCTACGTCCCAAAAGGTCGGGGATCGGGCAAGAAGACAAGGAAAGCAAGGAGCTTTTGAGCAAGCCCTTTCAGAAGGGACTGAGGATGAAGACTCCCCTGAGGAAAGCGCAAAAAGGGCTAAAAACAAGGGAGAGAATCTCCAATCAAGGAAGAGGAAAGGGTTGGCAGGGTTTCACCACTTGGCCAAAAAAAAACCAATGCGGCAAAAGTCCGGTGCCAAGGGACTCAAGATTGACCTCTTCGCATGACGAAGAAGGTTGAGTGAACAAGAATTCAACACCTTCTCCTTCCCATAGTCCCCGGATCGACGGGTCCAAAGTGAGACTCATCGACAAACCTGTCCTCATGACCACAGGAGGAGGGTCGCAGCACATGATGTCTGTAACCCCCGTCATCTTGGATGGAACGATTTGCTATCTGGATATCCGCTGCACCTGTGGGGAGGAGCTGAGAATCGAATGCCTTTACGAAGACCAAGAAGAGAACAATGTCTCGAATCCGGAATAGCTTAGCCCTTCTTCGATCATGCCCCAAAGAGGCCATTCTCTTGGGCTCCCTCTTGCTTCTTACTTCCTGTGGTGCCCTTCAACTGTCCTTTGGAAACGAGAACAAAAAGGGAGAAAAAGCTGCACAAGAGAAGAAGGAGACCTACCTCGAAAAAGGCCCCGCCACTGGGGTGGACCTCGGAGCGGGTTCCGTCACGATGCTTGAAGCCCTTCAAATCGAAAAGAAAAAAGTCAAAAGCTTGGAGATCCGAGTCCAAGAACTTGAAGAGCAGCTAAAGCAAACCCACTTTCAGCTTGCAGACGCCGAAAAAAAGAATAGGGAAACCAGCAGCCTTCTCCTGAGTACCCAGGAAACAAGAAAGGCCCTTGCTGAAAAACTCTTTGATCGGGAAGCTCGGATCCTGAATTTGAGCTTGGAAAAGGTCCGATTGGAACAAGAACTCCTCCAGTTGAAAATCGGTATCGAAGAACAGAAGTTGACCAAGGCCATGGGCACTCCCGCAAGGGCAGGAAAATGAGATTCACGCGATTCTGTTTAATCGTCCAACTTCTTTCCTTGCAGTCATGTTTTCTTTTTGCAAAGGAAGAGGTGGGAGCCGCAGCACCCGTTAGTTCTTACTTGGGAGAAACTCAAGATCTTCGGCTCTGCCGCCGCGTTCTTGTCCTCCCCATCCAAGCAACAAAAATGACAACAAAAGTGAGAAAGGACCTAGAGGCCACTCTCATTTCTGAACTCACATCCCAAGGTCGCTTCCAAGTCCTCCGGATGGATACCGCTACAACTGAAGGGAAAGAAATCTATCCCACAGAGCGCCGTGGAAAGATTGATCCCGATTTGGTCGTAGATCTAGGTCGAAGGTATCAAGCAGATGCGTTATTGCTGACACGGGTCACGCAATGGTTTCCCTATAAACCACCACGCTTAGGCCTTAGGCTTCAGCTCGTTTCGGTACACTCGGGAAAGGTGATTTGGGCTGTGGATCAAACTTGGGATGCTGGTACGGAACGAACCCGCTTGGATCTGATTGACTACGCACGGACCACTCTCGCTCCACAGGCCAACATGCACGGCTGGGAATTTTTAATGCTTTCTCCCAGGCGCTTCGGGCGGTTTGCCATTCGTAGATCGGTCAGCACTCTCTCCCAATGAAGAGTATGAATCCCCCTTCCTAAATAGAAGGGACTAGAGATCCTCAAGGATCTTTTCGGCGGTTTTCATGAGGACCTCCGGGGTGAGAAGTGTCCCTTGGTCAATTTTTGCCTTCAGGGAATCGAGCCTGGCCTGATGATGGGGATCTAACACCGATCCATGCGCCTTGGCCTTTTGGACTAAATCGCCAAGGGCTTTTGTGTGCTCCCGAAGACTCGGCGAAATAGAAACCCGATCATTGGTGGGAAGCAAAACCGGGGCCTTCTCTTCGCTTTCATTCTTAAGACCTGCATGAGAAGTTTTGTGCTCAGAAAATTCACTCTTCTCCAAGCCATTCCCCTTCTTCCCAGGATTGATTCCTCTGATTTGCATTCCTTTCTCCGCGACGGGATCCTCCAAATGTCCAAAGGAGGGTTGTTCTTACATGTTCGGATTTTGGAATGAGCTCTTGAGAAATCCCCATGCAACAAAGCAGTTTTGTTGTCTTTTTCGACAGAACCCATGCATCCAACATTGCCCCATTCCTTCGCCACCATGGGCTTGTTTTGAAATTTCTTCCCGAAATTTTTTCCGCCCATTTTTCTTTCTCAAGAAATCATTTCCGACCGGGGCCGCAGTTCTCACCTATCACCCGGCGCTTTCACCTTGGGAGGGGAACCTAGTTCGCAAACCCCTTTATAGAAATTGTGCACTCCAAGGAAATCAGTCCATTTTGCATGTGGTTGGCATGAGAGATGTGAGTTCTATTGGCAATCAAGACTGGAACAGGAGAAGGCATGCAATTAACCCCCTTTGGACGCTTGGATGTCAAAATCGAGGATCTCCCCACCATTACAGATGACCCCAGAAAAACCGCGGGGACCTTCGAGAAACTTTTCACCAAAAAAGAAAAGCGCCAAAAGGTCGAAAAATCAGAACCTGGGAATACGGAACAAAGCCACAGCCTTCCACCCAACACGCCAAATCCAGGACTGGCCCCTATCCGTCAACCCCCCACAGAAACACCCGAACACATCCAGACAAAAACCCAAGCGACCAATCCCGACACCCCAACCACCGAAGGGGAGGATGAAGCAGCGAAAGGGGACACCCTTTCCTTTGCTGGAAAGAACCCCGCTACCCGGAGGAATCTCTCAAGGGAAGTGACTGATTCCAAACGACTTAGGCCCACCTCAAGGAGGACATTTCAACAAAACCTGAGTACTCAGCCTCAATCCTTCTCCGACTTCCAAGGCAGGGGAGCCAATCGCCTCCCAGGCGCAAAAAACCAAGGAGTCAAAGGAGTGGAACGAAGTGGATCTTCCAACCTGAGTAAAAGCTCACAAAACAAATCCAGGGAGGCCAAAGATTTTCAAAAACCCAAAGAAACAAGAGCCGGTTACCGTGGAACTGACCCCCAGCGGGCGGAACTAGCAAAAGCGAACAGAGACTCCATTTTTCGCCAAGTCACCATGGCCCTCACCCAGGAAGGAGGCAGTATGTTCCTCGCCATTAATCCACCAAGCCTTGGGCATATTGCCCTGGAGCTCAAACTCGATGGGGACAAGCTGCGGTTAAAGATTCGGGCTGAACATAAGGAAGTAACCGATTCCCTTCGTCAAGAAATAGGGGAGCTAAAAAAACTCCTCCTAAGCCAAGGGATGAATGTTGAGGACTTCGACGTTCGTACAGGAACCCAACAGGAACAAGCCCGCGATGGGGAAAACTTTGAACAAAGTTTTAGAAAAACAGGAGGGAGAGCACAAGAAGGCATGAACCCTGCGTCTTCTCCAGAGACTCACCTGATCTCTCCCCTTCGAATCCAAAAGGGAGCCGGGATCGATTTTATCGCTTAACCAAGTTTATTCATGAAGTTGTTTTAAGTGCATGCAAAACCATCAATGTGCTTTGCATGAGCTGTCTATCAGAGTTGTTTCGTTTCAGGATGATTCTTCCAAGATGGAACCTACCCCTTGGGAGCCTTTTTCTGAAAAAAATACGGTCAATGCAGCGAAGGCATGAAAAAAACAGGTTAACAAAGCAAAGGGAAAAGAGGACGACTGATGGAAACAGGAGCAATCAATGGGGCCAAGCAAAGGGCCAATATCTTCGCGGCCGGAAAAACGAAATTTGGAGAAAACCCATTCCTCCAAATCCTTGTTACCCAACTGCGATCCCAATCACCTTTAGACCCAGTCAAGAACAATGACATGGTCATGCAAATGAGTCAGCTCTCCTCGATGGAACAACAAAAAGAACTCAATGACAACCTTCTCAATCTTCTCCAATTCCAAGGAGCCTTGGCTCGCCTCTCCGGGCTCACTCAAGGGACGGCCATGCTTGGTAAAGAAGTTCAATATGTAGCGGATGAAAACGGAACAAAGAAGACGGGAAAGGTGGACTCGGTCAGCGTTGCGGAAAGCGGCGAAATAAAACTCCTCATCGGTGGAAAAGAGATCCCACTTTCTGCTGTGACCTCCATCAATAACTCCAAGGCGGGTAACAAGAGCAAATCCAAGAAGTAGCCCACACAGGAACGAACAACAAGGAGATCCCTCAATATGGTAAGTACCTCACTCTTCACTGGTCTTTCGGGTATGCGTGCCCAACAGAGGTTTATTGATGTTATTGGTAATAACCTAGCCAACGTCAACACCCCCGGTTTTTGGAGTTCCCGGGTCACTTTCTCCGACCTTCTTTCTTCCACACTTTCTCCCGGACAAGGGCCAAGCGGCCTCCGTGGAGGAATAAACCCAATGCAAATTGGCTTAGGCGCCCAGGTTTCTTCAATCGACCCAAATACAAACCAGGGGACCTTCTTGAATACCGGTCGTCCCTTGGATGTGGCCATGAAGGGAGCGGGTTTTTTTGTCCTCTCAGATGGGACCCAAAATTTCTACACACGGGTGGGTTCCTTTGGTGTTGACTCCGGCAGAAACCTCATCGACTTGCGAACAGGTATGTCGGTGATAGACAGTGCAGGGAACTCCATTCCCGTTCCCCTTACCGGAACTCTCCCTGCAAAACAGACTTCATCTGTCAGTTTCAAAGGCACCCTTCCCGCGAAGGTTACCGGTCCTCTCTCTGAAGTGGTTTCTTCTACTTCTCCTTATTACGAAGGAACGGCTGCGACAAAGTCGGCCACCATTTCTTTCCCCTTGGACATGAGTAGCTTGAGCGGAAACACCTTCACAATCTCGGCAAATGGAGGGTCTCCCCAAACTGTAACCATCAATACAGCAAATTTCGGGACCAACCTTACCAGCGTTGATTTCACTACATTCAAGGCCGGAATAGAAAGCCAAACAACCGGTGTTACAGTCACCCAAAGCGGAACCACGGTAACAATCTCTACCGATAAGGTCGGCAAAGATGCAACGATCAAACTGGACAATGGAAGCGGAACCCCCTTAACAACCTTAGGTTTTAATACGGTCCTTTCATCCGGAACCCAATCAGCCGCAACCAGTACAACATCCCTGAACGATTTAACGATTAACAATACTGATTATGCTTCGGGGGATTCCATCACGATTTCAGGGACTGATCCAGCCGGAAATAAAGTAGCGGGAACCTTCACCTTCGGATCCTCCAATGATGGAACCACCCTTGGAGATCTTGTTACATTCACCAATACCCTCTTTCAGTCGGGAGCTACAACGGGAGCAACTGCAGCCATCTCGACAGATGGGACCCTCACTTTGACCGCAAACGATGAAGGGGAAGCAACTCTCTCTTTGTTCATCTCGGACGCAGGCTCGACGGCCAAGACCAATTACACTTCATTCAAGGTTACCAGGGAGGGGACCGGTCCGGACACTGTGACGACTTCCATCGATGTCTTTGACAGCCTTGGTCGAGGTCATCCTGTGACGATGACTTTAACACGCGATGAGACAGACCATACAGTCTGGCACTTAAAGTCCACAATGGACTCATCCGAAGGCAGCCTCGTCGACGATTCGGTGAGAGAAATCCGATTTAATTCCGATGGATCGTTCAATGTTGTCACTGACACAAATCAAAGCCTGGAGTTCTCCTTTAACGACATCAGCACAACCCAAACGGTCACCTTGGATTTTGGAACCTCCGCCGCTTTTGATGGTCTCTCCATGTTGGGAGATAAATCTACCGCCGCAGCCACAGACCAAGATGGCTATGCTGCTGGACAATTGCTTAACATTGCATTCAATGAAAATGGAACCCTGCAAGGGTTTTATACCAACGGTCAAAACTCTGATATCGCAACTCTGAGGGTTGCCTTATTCCCGAACCCTGCCGGCCTCAACCGAATCGGTGACACCCTATTTGTGGAATCGCCTAATTCGGATAATGCAATCCTCACAACAGCAGGAAATGCGGGAACCGGGTCTGTGGTCTCGGGAGCCTTGGAGAATTCAAATGTCGATATTGCTGAAGAATTTGTCCGATTGATCGAAGCTCAACGCGCCTTTCAAGCAAACGCACGTGTCATCACAACTACTGATCAAGTCCTCTCAGAAATGATCAACATTGTTAGATAGAGGAGATAAAAGTGGATCCAGCTGAACTCACACTCGCTGCAAGCCTTCACGCTCTCGTTAAAAACCAAGCATCAATAACTAACAACATTGCAAATGCTCAATCCGTTGGGTACAGGCGCAGGGCGGGGACATTCATTCCCTTCCAAAACGAACTGCAAAAAGCAACAAACAATGGCCTTACAACCCCTGTCTATCAAGAGTTCGGTGACTTTTCACAGGGACGCATTCAAGAGACAGATGATAGACTCAACATTGCCCTGAAAGGCGAGGGTTTCTTCCAAACCAGACGACCCGGGGAGTCGGGCAAAACCTATTTTACACGCGTAGGAACCCTCAAGGTGGATCCCAATGGAACCCTACTTACAGGAGAGGGGATGGAGCTATTAAACGAGCAGGGCTCCCCTATTCAAATCTCTTTTGGCACACAATTCAAAGTTGACTCAAAGGGCGAAATCCAAGATCTCCAAAGTGGAGAAGTACTGGGGAAGATTGGCTTATGGAAGTTCAAGGATCCAAGCAAACTCCGCCCTTTGGGTTCTGGGCTTCTAGAAACAACCCCTAGTGCCGGAGCGCCCATACGAGACCGCTTTACTACCGTCACCCAGGGAAGCCTCGAAAGCTCCAACGTCGACACAATGCAAGAATTAGTTTCCATGATTACTGTCCAACGACACTTCCAATCAGTAACCCGAGCGCTCTCTGTTGTGGAACAAACCGCAGACAGACTCAACCAATTGGCACAGGGATAGCGTCCTTCCTCACAATGGAACAAGCTAGATGGAGAATAAAAAGTGATTAAAAGCCTCTATACCGCCGCAACTGGAATGAAAGCTCAACAGCTGTATGTCGACGCCATCGCCAACAATCTGGCCAACGTCAATACCGCCGGCTTTAAAAGATCACAACCGACATTCCAAGACCTCCTCTATGTAACCCTTAAGTCACCCGGCCTTGATGTGTCAGGGGGAGTCCCAAATCCAGTAGGCATCCAAGTCGGATCGGGAGTTCGGGTTTCGGGAACTACTATGAATTTCAAACCTGGGAACCTTGAAGGAACAAACAGAAGTTTAGATGTTGCCATCAAGGGAGATGGTTTTTTCCAAGTAACGCTCCCCAACGGATCCACGGCCTATACAAGGGATGGACATTTCCAAGTTGACCGTGATCGTCGCCTTGTAACAGTGGACGGTCTCCGCGTAGTCCCGGCAATTCAATTCCCTTCGGACACAATTCGTGTAAGCATCAGCCGTGACGGCTCTGTGAGTGTGACCCAAGCTTCCAGCCCCGATAAAAGCACCCCCCTTGGCAAACTTCAGCTTGGCCGATTCGTTAACCCCGCTGGCCTCCTCGCGCGCGGAGGAAACATTTTCCTTGCAACCGAAGCATCTGGGCCCGCTCAAATTTTAAATCCAGGCGAAGGGGGCACCGGAGAATTGCAGCAATCCTTTCTCGAACGCTCCAATGTGGAAGTCGTCTCAGAGCTTGTGAACTTAATCGTTGCTCAGAGAGCATATGAAGTGAACAGCCGGGCAATACGCTCCAGCGATCAGATGCTGAGCCAAACAACGAACATCGTTAGGTAATCGGAAATGGTTTCTACAACCCTTTGCATGATCGGAATTCTTTTCCTCCCCTTTCAGGGAGCCAAACAGGAAGTGAAGAAAAAGGAGACTCCTCGAATCATCATACAGCTTCTTCGAGAAGCAAAGATTCGAGGTAATACAATCCTCTTGGGTGACATTGCAAGAATTCAATGTCGTGACCGCCTTCTTCGAGAAAAACTTGAAGAAACGGTCTTGGGGCCTGCACCGGTAGGGAATTGGGCCCGGTGGATCAGCCCCAAGGAAATTTTGGGAAACCTAAACCGCCTGAACCTGGACCCTCAAACCATTACCATCAAAGGCTATAGCAGGGTGCAAGTCTTCGCTGCCCTCGAGAGGATCCCAGCCCAAGAAATCATCCTTGCTGCTGAGACCACTCTTCGAGCAACCCTGAGGAAGCAACATGAATCCGATGCTACTTGGCGCATTATTAGCAAACCTCGCTCCGTTACAGTTCCAATTGGAAGGAAGTCAAGGGTATTACAAGCCAGAATCCCTTCCGGAAAAGTAGGAACAAACTCAGCCTTCCTCCGGGTGGATATCTTCGTAGATGGAAAGGTTGTTTCCTCAATTCCTCTTACCTTTCAAATCCAAAGGTTTGGGGAAGCGGTCGTTCTCCTTCGGAATGTCAAGAGAGGCGAACCGATTGAAGCCGACATGCTTACGACCAGGCGAGTAGAAATCAAAGAAGCAACCCTCGACCCATATCGAGAAATAGGGGAATTGTCTGAGCTTGTGGCATCTCGAAACCTCCGCCAAGGAACCATCCTCACAAAGGGGGACGTGCAGAAACCATTTGTGATTCGCAGAGGGGAAATCATCACGGTTGTTGCGGCTAGGGGGACGGTCAAGGTAACCACAAGAGGAATCGCTCAGAAAGACGGCGTTAAAGGAGCAACAATTCCGGTTCTTCTCGTTGGAAAGCGAGAACCAATCTTCACCACGGTTTATGGCGTAGGAGTGGTATTGGCCGGAATAAAACGAAGCCCCCAAAAAATAAGGAGAAACTGAGATGAACAGATGGATCTGGACAAGCTTCTTACTCAGCCTTTTTCTGAGTGAGTCAACGGTCACGGGGCAATCCTTATTTGCTCGCTCAACAAGAGCGGGAGGAAGACATTCCTTGATTTCCGACCATTCTGCCCAAGCCATTGGGGACATCCTCACAATCATTGTCCGTGAAGTGCACACAATCAAACAGGAGGACAAAACAACAAGGAGCAAGCAATCCACGTTTCAGGCGAGCCTCGAGTCTTTCCAGATCAAGCCCAATATGTTTGCCGGGGGAACCCTTCCCGACCTGGATGTACGTTCTTCCACATCCAACCAAGGGCAGGCGAAACAGGAACGAGACTCAAAGTTCGAAGCACGTGTTGCTGTGACAGTCGCTGACATCCTCCCAAATGGAAACCTTGTCCTTACAGGAACCCGCGCCATCGTCATTGACGATGAAGAAAAAGTTTTAAAAATTTCCGGCATCGTGCGTGCATTCGACATCACCCCAGAAAACACAATCCTTTCAAGCCAGGTCGCGGAGGCCAAAATTGCGATTCTCGGCAAAGGCCGAAACACAGAAACCATAACTAAGGGGCCAGTAGCTCGAGTCTTTCAGACAGTTTGGTGGCTTGTTTGGCCATTCTAAGCCCACCCTCCCTCTATCCCTCATGACTCCCTCTAACTCAACCACATGAAAAGAAAACACCTAATTGTTTGTTGTGCAGTCCTATTTGCCTCCGCACTCCCGGCTCAGGTAAAACAGACTCAAATACAGCAACAGCCCACAATCAAACTACGTGAACTCCTGAGGATCCAGGGAGTGCGTGAGAACAGATTGGAAGGCATTGGTTTGATTACAGGTCTCCGAGGGACCGGAGATGGAACAGTTGCCGCCCGCCAAGCCCTTGTCAACTACCTTGCCCGGAGGGGCCTGAAAGTTCGGACGGATGCCGTGGCCTCCGGGAATATTGCTTTGGTTAGGATTGAAGCAATCCTTCCGCCCTTCGCCCACCACGGAACCAGAATGGATGTAACGGTGAGTTCTCTTGGTGAAGCGACCTCTCTTAGAGGAGGAACTCTTCTTACCTCAGAACTCCGGGACGAATCGGGAAGGGAGATTTTTGCTTTAGCAGGAGGACCAATCCTATTGGGGGGATTTGAAGCTAAAGGAACAAATGCCAAGGTTACTAAAAACCATCCAACTGTCGGCATCCTGCCAGGTGGCGCCATTTGCGAACCTACCGTCGAGGACATCGAAGTCAAACTCCTGAACGACAAGGGTGAACTTTGTTTTATCGTCAATCAACGTTCCTTCGAAACGGTTCGCAGGGCCTCCAAAGTAATCAACGACTTGCTCATTAAAAAGAGAATAGGTTTCTCCAGAATTCAGGATGAGAATCTTATCTGCCTAAACTTGGATAGGGCATGGAGGGAACGAGACGCTCTGAACAAACTCATCGCGGAAATCCTGGAGCTGGAAATCCAACCCTCCCCAATTGCCAAGGTCGTCCTGGATGAAAAAACGGGAACGATCATCATTGGTCAGGATGTCAGACTGAGCCCCTGTATCATCCAAGTTGCAGACCTGACTATTCAGGTTGTGGAAGACGATTTTGTGAGCCAACCCCTTCCTGGTATTAACAATGGCAAGACAAAAACAGTACGTCAGACGAAAATCGATGTAATGGTAAAGGGGAATAAACCAAAGAAAGTCGGGGGTGGGGCATCCCTGAATGACCTTTTGGAAAGCCTCCAAGCATTAGGGGTAGACGGTCAAAAACTAATAACCATACTCCATCGTCTCCACGAAGCCGGATATCTCCATGCTGATTTAGTTACGAGGTAAGAAACCATGATAATTCCATCAACACAAACAAAGTCACCAAAGGGAAGGGCAAACAATACATTAAACAATCTTCCTTCCAGAGAAAAAGCTTGGAATGCGGCAAAGCGTTTCGAAGGAATCTTTGTGGGAATGCTTATTCGGGATATGAGGAAAAGTGCGGATTCCCTGGGGGATGGAATGTTTGGAAAAGCCCCAGGGTCAGGTGTCCAAAGTCAACTTTTCAACCGCTTGCTCTCTGACAAAATGGCTCAATCGGGAAGGATTGGCCTTGCAAAAGCACTCATGGAAGATTGGGAACGCCAAAGATTGATCCCCCAAAAGACTCTTGCACAACCGACCCCCATCAACCTTTCAACCGAGGATTCTTTAACTCAAAAAGGGCTCCTCAATGATTCTACCCTCAAGGGGATGGATCATGAATAGGTCTTCCATTCGAACCATGATCCATAAATTGTGTGAACTCCTTTCACGGCAAAGCCTGGAAATGGAAAACCTGCGAAAGACCTTAATATCTGAACGTAAAGGCCTCATTAATTTCCGAGGTGAAGACCTCGAGAAGGTGCACCTTCGTCTTGAGGAAGCAGCAGCCCAATGCTTAACGCTGGAAAAGGAAAGAAAAGAACTCCTTGATGACATTGCAAAGGTCTTTGGGAAAAAAGGAACTCAAATAACCGCATCTCTTCTTTCAAAAGCTTTAGAGCCGGAATTGGGAAAACAACTCAGTCAGATTGCAGATCGAACTAAAAAAACGGCATCAGATCTCCAAGTAGAGATTCGAGTAGGAACCGAACTTCTTTGCTGGTCTGCTCGCTGTCATGAAGGAGTGATCCGAGAATTGGCAGCATCTTCCTCCGGGGAGGTCCCGACCTATGGCAAGAATGGACAAAAAGAACAAAACAAAAGGAGATCGGGCTTTATCGACGCTCGTTTCTGATCGGAGGAAATCATGGGATTTGGAATGGGATTAGGAACGGGTCTTCGAGGGCTCAATGCGGCTCGCTTTGCAATGCAGGTCATTGGACAAAATGTCTCCAATGCCAACACTCCCGGTTACACCCGTCAACGGGTCCTCCTTGGAACAACATTTCCGATCACCCTGCAAACAGGAATGCATTTGGGAACAGGCGTCCAGATCGACTCTATTCAAAGAGTGTTGGACGGACGTTTAGAGGCGCGAGTTCGAACTCAGAATGGGATCTTTGGGAGAGCGGATACCGAATTTCGACGGCTCTCTGAAATCGAAGGAGTCTTTGGAGAACCCGGAAATGGGGGACTCTCCGGCTTACTGAATGGGTTCTTTACTCAAGTGGATAAGCTGCGGAGCGACGCGGGAAGCCGATCCCTCCGAGGGGGCGTTCTCCAGGCTTCAAAGAATCTAACCGGTGGGTTCAACCTTTTGGCCGATCGATTCAACACATTAAAAAATGACACGATCAATGAAGTTCAGGGATATTTGAAGGAAGTCAATGCCTTCTCAAAGGAAATCGCAAATCTAAACACACAAATCACAACCCTGGAATCCAATGGAAACTCGGCAAATGAGTTGCGTGACCGTCGAGAAAATGCCATCCAAGGGCTTTCCGCCTTAATGGAAACACAAGCGGTGGAGCGAAAAAATGGATCTCTCGACATTTTAGCCGGGGGCTACCTCCTGGTAAGCGGTGGATCGGCTTCAACTTTACGGGCAGCAAAAGATAGCAATGATCAAACTCAAATTTTTATTGGAAACACAACTTCAAAGATAACCCCCCAGGAAGGGCGGATCGCAGCATTGCTTGAATCTGAAAGAAACAGCCTTCCCGAAATAACTTCCCGCCTTGATTCCCTCGCACACAAAATTGCATTGGAGACCAACAGGATTCATTCGACAGGAATGCCCAAATCTGGACCTTTCACATCTCTTCTTGCTGAGAATCCCATCAAGGATGGTGATGGGGATAAACAATTTTCGGATGAACTCCTGGCCTTCGGAGAGTTCCCTTTCGACGTTACAAAGGGAGACCTTTACATCTCAGTCTCTGATTTAGACAGCGGAGATTTGGAACGAACAAAGATTTCCATTGATCCGAATTCCATGACCCTTGGGGATCTAGCGAGTGAAATAAGCAAAGTAGCTCACCTTAATGCTTCTGTTGATCCCACAGGAAGATTACGCATCCTTTCAGACTCAGGTTTCGGCTTTGATTTCAGCAAAAGACTCGACTCAAATCCAAACAGCGCAAAAACATTTGGAAGTCAGCATGCAACGATTGGAAGCACATCATCAGGCCCATTTGATATGTCCTCCCTTCCTTCCGATTTTCAAATCTCGGTCGATGGAGGAACAAACACGACAATCAGTCTCACAGCAAGTGATTTTAAGACACCTTCTTCAGTTACCCCTAAAGAGCTGGCAACTGTCCTGAACTCAAAACTCAGTGCTGCAAGCTTGAGCGCAACCGTCCTTGTTGTGGGAAACAATATCAGCTTAAAAGCAACCTCTACAGGAACAACAAGCTCTCTTCAACTCACCGATGGCACCAATAACCCCCTCGCAACCTTGGGACTCCTGACGGGGACCACCGTCAATGGAAAGAGTGACACCGTAGCTGTTAGCATCTCAGGAACGTTTACAGGAAATGACAATGGCTTTTATCGTTTTGTCCCCGAGGGTGATGGAGATATTGGAGTCACAGATGGTTTGAAAATTGCCGTCTACGACAAGGAAGGGACAAAGATTGCAAGCCTTGATGTCGGATCTAACTACAGTTTCGGGGACAAACTCGAAGTTGGGAATGGAGTAGAGATCGCTTTCGGTCCCGGAACCATTAGTAAAACCAATGGAGATCAACTTGCACTGGATACTCTAAAGGATCCTGATACATCGGACGCTCTTGTTGGATTAGGTCTCAATATATTCTTTACGGGATCCACGGCCAGCGATATCGGAGTCTCAAAAAGGCTTGAAGGGGACCCCGACTTGATTGCGGCAGGCTTTACACAAGCCGCCGGAGACAGCCAGAATTTAGCCCTTCTGGCCAATCTCCGGACTGAAAACTACGAGGACCTGGGCGGGGGAAGCATTGAGAACTTCTATGCAGATATTGCTTCTGACGTTGGCTTCGAAACAAAGAAGGCAAGAGAACTCCTAAAAAGCCAGGATACGCTTCTTGGATTTTTGAAAAACCAACGCGATTCCATTTCTGGAGTGAACATCGACGAAGAGATGGTGGATCTTGTGCGATTTCAACAGGCTTTCCAGGCAAGCTCTCGCTTCATCAATATCGTTAGCCAGATGACTGAATCCTTAATTCAGCTAGGGAGATAACCATGGTTCTTCGAATCACCCAAAACATTCTCCTCAATAATGCTCTTAGAGACATTTCTCGAAATGCAATAAGCCTTAATGAATACCGAGAAAAATTGAGTACCGGAAAAGAGCTTAATCGTCCTTCGGACGATCCGGCGGCTTTTTTGCGAATCCTTCCTCTTCGGAATGATATTGAAAGCGTAAAGCGTTTCCAGCAAAACGCGGTCCTCTCCCGAGATATCCTTAACACGGCATCCTCCGGGTTTCAGGATGCCGCTGACATTATGTCCGAAGCCCGCAAGATCGCGGTTCAAGGGGCCAATGGAACACTAAGCCAGACGGATAGAGACACTCTTGCTTCACAGGTGAACCAGCTTCTGAAGCAAATGGTTGGGATCGCGAATTCCAAGCTGGGGGATCGATACCTCTTTAGTGGCGCCAAAACATCCACCCAAGCCTTCACTCTCACGGACAATGAAAAAGCTACTTTTGTCAAATACAACGGAGCCAACCAAGGGGTATCCCTCTCCATCGCTCCGGGGTTAGAGGTAGAAGTTCATACACCGGGGGACCAACTCTTCATGAAGGCCAATCGGTCTGGGATCCAGTTCACGGGAAATACCGGAGTAAAGGCCGGAACAGGGGCAAGTTCAGGACGTGGCCAAGCTTTTTTGCGCATTAGCCAGACAGGTTTTAGCAACCTCCCCACTGGGATTTCTGCTGGGAGTTCGGAAACCACGGCTCTGGGAAACCTTGCATACACCATCTCCATGGGTCCTCCCAATACGATTTCTGTCGGGGGCGGAACTCCAGTTACCTTTGACAATACGAGTACGGATTTACAAATCCAAACATCCGCCGGGGATTCGGTTTTTCTAGATCTGAGCGCCTACACAGGAGCATCCGTTTCCGGCACCCTCACATCGGAAGGAAAAATGACATGGGACGGTGGTGGAACCTACACCAACATAGATTTTTCAAGCACCAACCTTCATGTCAAAAATGATACAAAGGGAGAGATCCTTGCCGTGGATGCGACCAGCATTGTTAGGACGGGAACGGAGATGATCAGCTTTAAAGGAACTTACGATGCTTTCAACTCCCTTGTTGCCCTTCGCGATTTGCTTCAAAACAAAGGGGGCCTTTCCGGCGGAGAGCAAGCAAAGCAGCTTACGGCCCTCATTGGGGAAATCGATAAAGTCGGGGAATTGGTATTAGAGAGCCTACGCAATATAGGGGCCAAGAGTGCCAACCTGGATACGACTAAGGATCGCATGGGTCGACTCGAACTTTCCATGGATGCAGCTCTTAGCCGAGATGAAGACGTGGATCTCTCTGAAGTCATCCTAAAAATGACACAAAGGGATACGTCCTATCAAGCCTCTCTCCAAGTCGGCGCACGCGTGATTTCAACCTCCCTATTGGATTTTTTAAGGTAATATAATGAATCTCGATAGACTTCATCTTGACCAGATAAATAAGAGCCAAGACCTTCAAGGAGTCTCCAATCAAAAAAAGGTTCTAGAGAGCCCAGAAAGCGAGAGGCTTAACAGGTTTGATGATCTTTTGGAATCTCTCCAACGCATTCGCCTTACGGGAAAAGGGGATGGAGACCCAGAAGGAACCCTGTTGGAATTTGGAAAAGCCCTGGAAAAAGCTGATCAAGCCCATAGGACTGTTATGGACCTTAGCAGGCAACTCGAGGATGCCTACCGCCAAGCTCTCGGGAAACAGTCGTGACTTTCAACCTAATGCCTGCGGTGCGTGTGGGAACGCTCCAGAATCAGGAACTTTCAGCTTCTGAGAAATCAGCTCTGGTAAAGACCCTCAATTCCTGGTTACGACCCAAGGAAGCCATCTCCTTGGAATTAGAACTTCCCCTGGTTTTTGAAAATAGTGGAGCACATCACGTTTTTCTTGAAGACGCTGAGGGAATGCTGGGACATGCCGGAATCCTTCCAACCCAAGTTTACTTTGAGGATCGCCCTTACTCCGTCACCTTAATCAGTTCTGTTGGGATCCGTCCAGACCGAAGAGGAGAGGGTTGGGGGAAGATGCTCATCAGTGCTTGCGAAAAAACCGCAAGACCTCCCTTTATCCTTTGGTCCAACAAAACCGGTTTTTATAGAAAGCTTGGATTTGAGCCATTTGGCCGGGAAAAACTGGTAGTCCTCACTTGCCAAAACCAAAATCCAATTGAAAGAAGACTTCCGGATGATGACGACTCCCGTTTATTGATTCGTGAAGCGAAGGAGGAGGACATCCCTGGCTTAGAGCTGTTACATGCGGGGAATCGTTCTTTTTGCCGTCGTACAAGGGAGCAATGGCTGGCTTTTTTGAGAACCCCTCAATCCCGTATCTTTGTCCTCATGAACCACCACCCTGGAGGGAGACCTGTGGCATTTGCCGCGATGGGAAAAGGACTTGATTTCCCCGAGACGATTCACGACCTGGGAGGAAGCACACCTGACTTATCCAGGCTTCTTCGAAACCTCCCAAAGTTTTTAAAAAGAAATACAGCTTGCCTGCTTCCCAACGATGAACTCTTCCCCTTTTTACCCATTTCCAAGGTCGAAGACAGGCCCTTCGCTCTTGCCAAAGGCGGGGAGAAACTTCCTAACGATTTGCACTTCGGGGGATTCAGTTCTGTGTGAAAGGACCGACCTTGATTGGCCTTTGATCATGGAGAGTTGCATTGGTTCAAAGCTCAGGAGACTTCTACCTGGTTCTTTTTTGGCCAAGCCTTAGCGCCTTGGAAGGCTACGGATGAAAGTTTCAGGACCTGATCTGAAAAGGAAAAATGGTTCCGCTGAAATCATCATGCAGAGGGAGGTTCAAGGTATTTGGTTGGATCGGGGATTCCCGCCTCAAGAAAGCCCTGATGACGAAGATGACATGCGTCACATCTTCCACAGGCATAGCCATTAGGATCCGGGTCATAACAGGTGGAGGTCTTCTCGTATGGAACCCCAAGCTTGGTGCCCTCTTTAATGATGCGTGATTTAGACCATTCAAGGAGAGGCGTTACAATTTTGGGGAATAACCCTTTCTCGACACCGGATTTTGTGGCTAGGCGAGCTAGATTCTGAAAAGCCTTTAGAAACTCTGGACGACAGTCGGGATAGCCCGAGTAATCAACAGAGTTAACCCCTATCCAAATTTCGGAGGCACCCAAAACTTCTGCCCAAGCAAGAGCGAGCGAAAGAAAAACCGTATTTCGAGCAGGGACATAGGTTACAGGGATCTCACCTTCTGTAGAAAAAGTCCTCTTGGGGACGGGGATCTCGCTTGTCAATGCTGATCCACCAAATAGATCCAAATCAACCTTAATCACGCGATGCGCGCGAAGGGAATAGATCTTCGCAATTCGGTTGGCAGCCTCTAACTCTGAAGCATGGCGCTGCCCATACATGACGGTTAAGGCATAGATTTCACGTCCTTGGTCCTGCGCAAGAGCAAGACAAGTCGTTGAATCCAACCCCCCACTGAAAAGAACAACCGCACGATTTTTCATATACCTTTTTTATTGATCAAGAATCTTCAGGTCTATCTAACCAACCTGAAATGTAAGACTTGCCCGGGCTTCACTACAAATTCACGTTGCTGACTTGGCTCTCCCCCCCATATAAGACGGGCTTTTCCCGTATTGGCTGAGATAAGGAGAAAGTTCCCTTTTGAATCACTCTGGGTTTGGACCACGCTCTTTGGAACTGCACCACGAATGACTCTCCTTGAAACGGCATTGGGAATACGAATAAACCCCTCTCCGTTCACGGCTAAGTAAACAGGAGCTCCAGCGAGGGGCTGTCCTCGAGAGTTTAAAATCGTACCCTTTATGAGTGCTACCAGCCCTAGCTTGCGCTGAGCTTCTGGGTCAGCAGGAACCATTTCAAAAATACGGGGAAGCGGGAATCCAGGGTTTACTTCCAGAAGCTCCCCATAAGTCAGATAGCCTTTTTTTCGCAAAGTAAAAGTGCGCACCTGCCCGCGGATCAATTTGACCCTAACACGTCCGCTGGAATCGGATTTACTGGTTTGATTGGGATGGGCGGGGTTTCCCACAAGAACCTCAACTTCGGATAGGGGTTTATGGCTCTTTATCTCCTGAACAAGAAAACTCACGCTCTCGCTGGGAAGGGGCTCCATATGAATGGTCAGGTTTTTTTTGGGAAAAGTAGGCATCTCAAATTTTTTGACTTTGAAATCGGGGGAAAAAACCTCGAGATGGCCCCCTTGGGTTTCTGCAATGCCTTGCAGTTGAACGAAACCCTTTTCATCACTTAAATCTTCGTAGCGTCCCCCTGTTACCTCCCGGGGAAATGTGAGAAGAACCCTGGCACTGGGGACAGGTTTACCAGCGGGGTCCTTGATAAAAAAAGAAAGAACCCGGCCCTTGGTGAAATGAAGGACAATGGGGGCTTGGTCTCTTCCATTTATCTGGATGGTGACTTGAGCCCAAAACTTACCACTATCATCCCGGGCACGGAGTAGGAACTTCCCTCGGTGAGGAAAGTAGATTCTTCCACCACTGGGGGGGAGAGAGACCCCTCCATAACCTCCAAGAAACCAACTTTCATCACACCGAACTGAGTCGGCTAGAAGAGAATGATTTTCCCAAGCACGGCGAGCTTCTGGAGAGACCTGGGTGGCTTCACCGAAACGGGCCGTGGGATAGCTTCTTTCACCAACACTCGGTGGACCATATCGATCCACCCGGATACGGAGGCGCCCCTTGGGTTGGGGGATTCCCTTTGGCCACACGGTTCGGATATCAACGTAGGCGGAAGCGGATGCGGGAAAAAGGGAGACAAGGACTCGACCGCCTTGTCGGCCTATCCTTCGTCCATCTTCAGGGATAAGGGAAAAAAAGTAGCCAGGACAATGAATGAGGATAACGCCTGGATCCAAATCTTTAAGGGAAAGACAGCCATCTTTTCCTGTTCGACCCAATACCTTTTGGGAGCTGAAATCCAAGATTTCGCCCCCCTTTAGGAGCAGGCCGGTCACCGCATCCTTTAGGCAGAGCTCAAAGGGCTTATGGGCAGGGTTAGCCTGAGGAGGGAGGGATAGGGGGGGGCGTTTTTTTCGGGCTCCCGTACCTTGTTGTCCTCCCTTGATTTCCCTAGATGTGGAAAGAGGAGGGGGGGCACTGGAATTAGGCGAGGATCTTGGGGAGGGAAGGTTGTGGTAGATCAACCATCCGGCTAGGACAAACAGAATGCCAGCGATCGCTGAACCCCAATGAGTGCCTCCCGGTTTCATCCACCCAACCTCATCGGAGATGAAGAACCCAAACCAACTCTTTCCAAAAGCAAACCCGTTTGAAAAAATCCTTATTCATGTAGTCTAAAAAAGTTGCCAAAAAAACCAAGAGAGGAGGAGGAAGGGTGGACAAACTGTAACATGCTGCGAACAGTTTCCAAAAACACTCTTTTTTTCATAAAAACAAAGCAAAAAGAAGTTATGAAAAATCTCTATATTTTTCGGCACGGGGAAGCTGAGGATTTCGCAAGCGAGGGGGGCGATGATGCCCGAGCACTCACCCCAAGAGGGTCCAAAGCCTTCGAACAAGCTGCTCGATTCTGGGCCAGCTTCCTTCCAGAAACCCTTGTCATATTCACAAGCCCTCTTACAAGAGCCCGCCAAACCGCCGAAATTCTATCGTCAGCCCTAAGGGGGACACCCAAGCTTCAGGTCGAATCGCTGTTGAGGCCCTATGAGGATCCCTCAGATTTAATTGCCGGGTTACCCGCTTGCCAGGACTTGGTCTTAATTGGTCATATGCCGCAATTAGGGCGATTGATTGGAGGACTTCTTACAGGAATCCCCTCTGCCCAGATTCCTCTCTCTAAGGGGATGGGAGTTTGGATCCGTTCTCATTCCTGGACCTCCGGGAGAGGGAGGCTGCGAGCTGCTTTTCATCAAAAGGATGCAGGAACCCTTTTTAAAAACTTATAAAGATTTTCGAACCGGATTTGGCGGCTTCCTTTCCTGTCCTTGTAACAAGAATGAAAAAGGATGTCCCCTCTTATACTTCATGGGATAATAGCCCATTCAGGTGGCGTCTTTCGACGCCCACTGGGGCATTCTGCCTTTTCTGTCAATTCGTCTTATCCAAGGAAAACAACAAGATGAAGCTTCAAACTCCTTTTGTTCTAGCCATGAGCGCAATGCTCGCAGCAAGTCTCTCTGCACAAGTCAATGTTCGTGGAGAAACGGCCACCGTCGTCGGTGCGGTCGCTCATTCCGGCTCCTCCAGTCAAATCAAAGTCATCAAAGCTGGCACAAAATTTAGCCGCTACTTTAGGAACGTAGCTTATGTTCGGGGCGCTTTTGCTTCCAACAGTGGTGGAGGGGGCATCGCCCACAGTCGAACCCATGGCACCTACAACTACGCTTACCTTTCCATCTCGGGAAGAGCTAGTAGCTTTTCCAGCAAAGGTAATGCTGGCGCCCATACCACCAAAGATGCAACCAAGGGCGCTCCTGGATCCATTGGGTTAAAGTATTTCTTCAGCTCTAAAAAAACAGTCAAGGGAAAACTCAAGATCGTCCTGTACGGAAAAGTCAGCAAAGGCGCATCAGCTGCGCTTTCGGTTTCCTTTGGAAAAACCCTCCTCCGCTGGAAGTCTGGAGGTAAACCTGTGATCAAAGAAATGGACGTCACTTTGGATTCAAAAGGGATGACTTTTCTTGTGGGGGGTCAAGGTGGGGCCATGCTTAAAGGCAGGGGCAGGATTGGTTATGGAGCCAAAGCCCTCATCACTTTTTCACCCAAAATTTCTTCGGGTGGAAGTTGCACAATTAAAAAAGGACCTGCCAGCTGCGGACCGGTTCTCAACGGCAAGGTCGCTACGGGTAACCGAGTGCATTTAGTCACTCTGTCTCTCACCAAAGCTCCCGCAAGATCCTTCGGGCTCACCCTCTATTCTCCCAATGGAAAAATGAGAGCTCTTCGAAATAAATGCCTCATCTTTTCAAAGCCAATAGGCTTTCGCATCTTTCGGACATCCAGCACTGGAACAGCGACCCACATGCTCCCGCTCCCTAAGGGTCGCAATCTGAGTTTTGCTGTTCAAGACGTAATCATCAGACTCTCTCGGAAAGGGCTTGATGTAAAGACAAGTAACGGCCTTATGATTACTTGCAAGAAGTAGTTCTAGCCAGACATTAGGTTCCTCCATTCTAAGGAACCTTGAACAGGCGGCACTCCCCAAGGGATGGCCGCCTGTTTTCATAAAAACAAGAGCCCACTTATTCCGGGCCCACAATCTCAGAGGCTAAGATTGGAAACATGCCTAGCTTGCAAAAGAACTTCGACCCAAACGGAAAAGCCCAATACAACGGAATCTTCGGCTTACCTCCCGATTTAAAAGAACCGCTGATTTCCATTCTCCCCGTCCCCTGGGAAGCAACCTGTTCCTACGGAACAGGTACGGCCTTAGCTCCCGAGGCCATCCTCCATGCCTCCTTTCAAGTAGATCTCGAAGATCCTATTTTCGGCCCCATTTGGGAAAAAGGTATTCGCTTAGAGCCAACCTTCTCATGGCTCCCCCATCTCGCCGCCCAAGCCCGCGCCGCCACTTCCGGGACACCCATTCTTCCGAACCCCAACAGCCTTCAGCGCCCCCCCTGGGCCACCTCGGGGGTTTCCACCCATCACTCTATTGTGGAAGGACTTTCCTCCCTTCGAACAGAAGCGGTCCGAGATTGGGTCTTCTCAAAGCTAAAAACGGGACGCCCGGGGATACTCGGAGGTGACCATTCCTGTGCATTGGGAGCTTTTTTAGCCCTTGAGAAACAAAAGCTCCCCTTTTCCGTTCTCCAAATCGATGCACATTTTGACTTAAGGGATTCATTTGAAGGGTATCAAGAGTCCCATGCATCAGTCATGTTTAACCTGTTAAAACGCTGTCATCACTTAGTCTCTCTTGTTCAACTTGGAATTCGAGATTTTAGTAATTCCGAACTTCTTCTTGCCGAGGAGGACTCAAAGGTTCACCCCCATATCCTTCCCCTTTGGCGTAGATCGCAACAAAAGGGACATCCTTTCTCAGATCTCTTGGACAAAGCGTTCGAAGATCTGCATTCTAGAGTTTGGGTCAGTTTTGATATTGATGGACTAGACCCATCCCTTTGTCCACACACGGGAACCCCTGTTCCGGGAGGATTCAGCTTTGATGAAGCGTCGATCCTCCTTGAAGCCCTAACAACAAAGGGTTTTGAAATTCTAGGCTTCGACCTTTGCGAAGTATCATGTCCCTCGAACAATAAGCAACCCACAAGTGCTTGGGAAGAATGGGATGCTCTTGTTGGAGCAAGGGTTCTTTATAAATTGTGCGGCATTCTTTCCTAGGATTGGCTCTGTAAAAAGCCAACCTCACACCCCAAACAACCTCCTACAGGCCCGGACGCCATGGTAGGTCTTTCGCCCTGCCTTCTCTGCGGCCATCGCCATACTGCCAGCCTTGCCGGCCACACGGAAAAACAAGCG
>JALSSW010000069.1 GCA_026984035.1 Planctomycetota bacterium | reverse complement strand
AAGAAAAGAAAGACAGGGAGAAGGGCAAGGCAAAGCAGGCTGATTAAGATCAAGGAAAAGCGAGCCTTCGATTTCATTTTGCCCACCTGCTTGTTAGCTCCATTCCAGAGCACAAGTCTCCCGATGCCAATTCATAGGATTTGGCCGAACCCAAGGAAGCGTCGGCCAAAAAATCATCAAGATGCGAGGTCTTGTCACCGGGAGATGCAAAACCGAGCTCTTTCGGCATTGAAGGAGAAAGTGTTCCCATTCTGTAAGCACTAAGTTTTCCTCAGCAGAAAGACTCGAGTACTCTTTTGCATCCATAGCATTTTGCACCTCCAAAACTTGAGATCCTGAGAGAATCTCAAAAGGTCCATTCCTTTTCGCAACACGACAGCCGTGTTGCTTCCAAAAGAGATTAAGGGGAGGGGGGTACAAATTTGGAGGCGATAGAGGAAAAAATCCTTAAAAATCAGGGTGAGTTTTTGAGGACTTGGGCTTCATGGCTGGTTTTTTGTCAGAGAAGCGGGGGGAAGGGGCAGTTCTGGGAAGACTTCCTTAAGATTTATTTGTTGCGAGACGATTGCGTTAGTGATATTTAATGCGACCTTTTCGCGATAAAGGTCTTCTGCCCAAAGATGGCAAAAGGAAGAAGTATGTGTAAGTCTTTGTTATTCCTCACTTTCATCACCTTTTTCCCACTTTCTCTCTCTGCCCAGGAGGGGGGGAAGAGGACGGCCAGGGATCGGGTTGAAATCCAGAATGATTCCTTTTTGGTCCCCGATCCCCAGGGGGCGGGGCGGCCTCGGCTCGGAACCCAAGGACTCCTTCCCTCTTACGAGCAGGGGCAGTTTCGCATCAAGGTGGGGGGGTATTTTGACTTGGAGTTTCGCGATCAGGGGGACGCGAAAAAACGGTTCCGGGCCCATCGCTTTGTGCCTCTTTTCGAGGGGCAGGTTTCCGAAAAGATTCGCTTTCAGGCGGAGGTCGAGATCGAGGACGGGGGGGATTTGGACATCGAGTTTGCCCATGTGGACTGGGAGCTGCGTCCCTGGCTGGCTCTTCGGACTGGGATTATTCTTCTTCCGCTGGGACGCCTCAATCTCTTGCATGACTCGCCCATCCGTGAATTTACCGATCGGCCGATGGTGGATAACGTGGTGATCCCGACGACCCTGCGTGACGCGGGTGTGGGCTTGCACGGGACTCTGCAACCTTTCGGGGAGGAGGGTCCCAGCCTCAACTTCGAAACCGTCCTTCATGGGGGGTTCAGGGGGCAGGACAAGGACGGGAGCTATTTGATCAATCGGACCAAGGGGCTTCGCTCAGCCCGTTCCAGTGGGACGACTGCCGGGGGATTCAAAGAATACGAGGACAACAATGATGGCTTCGCGGTCACGGGGAGGTTTGCGCTTCGGGATCCTGGGTATGAGCTGGGTTTGTCCTTCTATCGTGGGGCTTGGGACAATGATGGGGAGCTCGCTCTCAGCACCGTGGTCTTGGATGCTGAGTTCAGTCCCGCGGCCTTTCCGTCTTTAGGGGACAGCCTTTTTGCGGATTGGGTGTTTCGCTTCGAGGGGGCGATGAGCAATGTGGAGCGGGATGGAGCGGCCCGCGCTGGGGGTGTCCCGGGTAAAATCGGGGGTTGGTATGCGGAGTGGGGCTGGAGAGTTCCGCTCGGAGGAGAGGGGAAGGGTCTGTTTGAGCAAGGAAGTCGCCTGACTTTTTTAGTCCGGCAGGAGCGGGTCGATCTTTCGGGTGCAGGGTTTGAGCGGACGGTGCTGGGGGTCAACCTTCGGCCGAATCAGGACAAGACGGTGTTCAAGCTCGAATACCAGTGGAATCGGGAGAGGGGGAGTGCGCCGGGCCTGAGCAACGATGCTCTGGTTCTCTCTGTTGCGACTTATTTTTGATCCTTGGGAATCTGCCCCAGGTCGAATCCTGATGGATTCATGGCTGAGAATGCATGTTGAGGAGGATGTTCATGGATGATTTCTTTAGGCCCCTTGCGATGGCGATCCCGGGATTGCTTCCCCTCCTGCCGCCGGAAATGGTGGAGACTGGGATGGTGCAGCCTGGAGGTAAGGTCTATATGACCCGGGACCAAGCGCTGCGACGGGCCTTCCCGAATGTGCATGAAGTTTTAGAACTGCGGCATCTCCTGACGGATGGGGAGAAGGCTGAGCTGCAGAAGCAGCTTGGGCGGCGGCTGCCTGAGCGCGGCTATTTGGCCTGGCTTGCCTTTGACCGGAAGGGGAAATTCCTGGGGCTTTCGGTGCTCACTGCGGAGCTGGGCAAGACGGAGCCTTTTTTTCTGATGTTGTCTCTGGATCCTCAGGGAAGGGTGCGGCATGTGGATGTCCTCGAATACCGTGAGCCGCGCGGGGCGGAGGTGCGGCGGCGTTCCTTTTTGGGACGCTATGTGGGCTTGGGGGCGAAAAACCTTCGTCGGGCACTCCGTCGGATTCCCGTCCTCCCCGGTGCGACTCTCTCCTCCCACGCCGTTTCCCGTGCCGTGCAGAAGGCCATCGCCCTTCATCGCCTCTACCTCCAGGAGGGGACAGCCATGCTTGGAAAAAAAGCATCGGCCCTCTCGCGCTTGAAAGCGCGGTTTCAAAAGGCGAAGGCCAAGCGGAGAACCTTGGGTTTCCTCGGGACCGGGAAGAAGAAGAAAAAGACTTCGAAGAAGCAGGCCCCTCATAAAAGGACACCCAAGCCTTTGCCCTCAAAGAAAAGGTCGGAGGGGAAGGGGCATGCCTCCCTTTCCCTTCCAGCGATGGGAGATCTTTTTTTTGCGGAGTTCGAGGGGACCCTCTCGGAGGGGGCTCGGCGTGCACTGGCCTCGGAGCTGGCAGCGATCGAAGCGCGCTGGTCCCCGCATTTGTCCACCAGTGTGACAGCGCGTTTTAACCAGCTTGAAATCGGCGAAGCTATTCCGATCAAGGAGGCGGAGGCGTCCCTCCTGCGCCGCGCGATCTGTGCGAGCCGAAGGAGTGGGGGGGCCTTCACCCCTGTCCGGGACAGCCTCTCTCCAGAGCAGGTCCTGGGGCTGGTGTCCAAATCCACGGCCCATGGCTCCGCCTTTTACCTCAAGCGCCTGGGTCCCGGCTGCTTGGATCCGGGAGGATTCGTCAAGGGCTGGGCCAGCGACCAACTCTGCGCCAAGGCTAAGACTCTCGGCCTCGAGCCCCGCGCCCTAGGCTTCCGCTCCTCCTTCCTTCTTCCCGGCATTGCAGCTCTCGCCACCAGCAGCACAGAGCGCCGCGGCCCCCACATCCGCGATCCCCGATCGGGGACACCCATTCTTCAGGGCGCTCCCAGCCTGGTCCTCGCCCCCAGCGCCCTCGAGGCCGAGTTCCTGAGTACCAGCCGCTTCGTGCAGCAGCACTGGGCCCATCTCCGATCCGAGCCTCAGGATCCCTCCTCCACCCCCTTAACCGAGGAACAGGGCTGATGCACTATTTCAACAAGGGCTCCAAAAAATTGAGCAGCCTTTCCCCCGGCCTGCGCCGCATCCTTTTC
>JALSSW010000068.1 GCA_026984035.1 Planctomycetota bacterium | reverse complement strand
CCGAGGGGTGAAGAGAAAGACCAGAAAAAACAAGCTGAGATGAAAAAGAAACATCCCAGCAAAAAAACGGTCCAAATTTTTTGCCCCTTGGATGATCTCCTCTTTTTTTCTCTGCCAAAGAGACTGGATCAGAAAACGAAGCATTAGATAGGGAACAAAAACCCAAAGCAAACCCCATGCGGGAATAAAGGCCCCAGGCCATCCCAGCCATCCGGAGAGATTCACCGGCAAAGAGTAAAGAGGAAGATCCCCAACATAGTTCGCAAGGACCCTAAGGCGCATCCCGACACTCTCCTTCTCCCAGCCCCATCCAGAGCTCTGAAAAAGAGAAACGCCGTTCGCCCAGAGGAGGAGCGGCCAAAGGATCCAGAAGCCCAGGGTGAGAAAGCCCGGTCCCAGGAGCCGGCCAAGCCCAAAACCTTTTCTCCATTTCCAAAGAAGCAGGGCCACAACCAAAAGGCCCAACCCCCCTTCCACCTTGGTAAAAGCACAAAGAAGCCCCAAAAAAAGGAGAAGAAAGGCTGTCCCCGATTGCCACCGGCCAAGAGATCCAAGGCGCCGCGCTTCGACCCCAAGGAGGAGTAAGGAGGCCAGGAGGCGAAGATCCGCGACGCCCAAGGATCCTTGGAACAAAACAAGGGGAGTCCCCATAAACACCCCAAGAAGTAACCAAGAAAAAGGGAAGGGAAGGGGGTCCTCTTCAAACCAAAACCCAGCCAACAAAAAAAACAAGGCGAGGAGGGCCAGAGGTCCGAAGAGTTGATTCCAAAGATATCCTTTCTCACCAGCCGCTTGGAAAACCAAAGCCTCACTTGCAGCCAGGAGAGGTGGGTATTCCACATGCCCAAAGGAATGAAGATGGTTTAAGGCTTCAAAGGGGACACCCTTTGCTTCTGCAAAAAGACGGGCGGGGAGAGCATAGTTGGTCAAGGCGTCCCCCTCGTGTATGGGCTGCCTCATGGCAACCCCTGCGCTCAGCGCGAAGAGAAGGCCCCCCATGAGAAAGAGAGTGCCTGACCTGGGATGCCTTTTCCCCCCCTGCACCTCGTTCGTGCCCTTCCTCTTGAACCGGAGAAGCAAAGCCAAAACAGCAAGCCCTCCCCAGACCCAGGCCACTGAAGCAAGATGAAAAGGCAAGCCCAACAAAACCTGCAACAAAAACTGCAGGACAACCCCCAGGGGTCCCAAAAGCAGCGCTCGCCCCCAAAATGACACCGTGGTCCCGCGCATTCCCGGCCAAAGGAAAATCGTCAAGACCACTCCCACTCCGAGAACCAATGCATGCGCAACAAGAGCCCAAGCCATCACCGCTTCCTCCCTTCCCCAGGCTTTCCATCCCTCCCTTGCACGCGATAGAGCGCCCCCCAAGCAAAGCTCTTCATCCGAACCAGGCGTTTTGATGCGGGAAGTTTCGATGTCGGAAGTTTCCCCGCAAAGCCAAAAAGAATGACATAGTCCACCAAAGCGAGAGCTTTTAAGAATTCCCCATCCCCCTTAGGCCCTCTCTCCCAGATCCCCCCATGCATCCGCAGATCTTTGAAATACCGTCGCACCCGCTGGGCGACCGCAGGAACCAAACTTTCATCCAAGGCCTTCTCAACTCCCGGGACCTGCTTGAGCAAAATCCGGCAGGACCGTGGATAGGTGTAAAGAGGAAAGGGGATGGGAAAGGGGATCGAGGTCAGCAAGAGGATGGAAGCATCCTTGGGCAAACTGCGGGCAACCCCCGGAATCTCCTGCTGGGCCAAAAGGCTCGGAGGGATGCTTACTTCCCCGGCCCCACCCCCGGAGGCTTCGACCCAGGTCGCAACCCAAGTCAGCAAGAGTCCCAAAACGAAAACCCCATGGACCATTCCCATGACGGCCAAAAAGATCCCGTCCATAAAACGTAAAGCCCCCCCGACCCTTTGGGCCATCCAGGCATTCAGGGGATGAGCCTGTGCCTCTTGGAACCTTTGCGCTTTGTGGGAATCCTGGGGATGTGGGTATATGGCCATAAAAAAAGCCAGGCATAGGGACTACAAAAAACCGAACCGCACACCAAAACAACTGGTGAGATAGAAGGCTGGGAAAACAGCCAAGGTGGAGGTAATACCTTGACCCAATTCCCTAAAGTCGTCAAACCCCCTTGGGTTTCAGGCTCGGCACGCGACTCCCCAACCAAATAGCAAACAAAGTAATGCCTGCTCCCGCGATTTCCCGCAGATTGGTCTCCTTGGCGAAGAACAGGAGATCCCAGACATAGGCAAGCAAGGGTTGCAGGAGGAGCAAGAGTCCCACAAGAGAGGGCTCGACCAAGAGCCGCCCTTTGTAGAGGAGAAGCTGCCCCAGAGCCTGGCATAGGAGGCCGTAGGCTAACAAAGCCACAAGGCTCAAGGTCCCGGGGATGGCAAAGTCCACCCCTTCCCAAGCCATGCCCCCTGCCAGGATCCCCATGACCAGCAACGAGATCACAGTCATGTTGGCAAAGTGACTCTTCTTTCCTTGGGTATGCTGCGTCCTGGGCAGGGTCAGGATATAGGAGCCATAAAAAACCGCGGTCAAAAGCCCCAGTCCAATCCCCAGCTTGGCATTGTCATCCAACTGCCCCCAATCCGATCCCACGATCAGCCAGAGCCCAAAAAGAGCGACGGGGCCAGAGAGAACCCGCAAAGGGCGCACCCTCCCCCGACGCAGGAGAAGGTCAACTCCTGTCAGCAGGAAGACTTGGAAATTCGCGAGCAAGGTTGCGAGCCCAGGCCCCACCAACAAAATGCTGCGATGCCAAATGGTGAGATCTCCCGCGAAGAGGAGAGCCGCTAAGACCTGCCACCCAAAGGTGGGCCATCCATTCCAAAGTCGTTCCCGTCTAAGCAACGCGATGGTCAAGAGACCCAGCCCCCCAATGAGCATCCGATAGAAGGCCGAAACGGCGGGGGCCACCTCCGAGATCTTCACGAAAACCGCCGCGAAGCTAATCATGGTTGCCCCAGCGAGAAGGGCCATACGCCCCTTGGCCACATGTTCTTGGGGTCTTTCTGCCCGCCCCCATTCCTTTTTCAGGTTTTTTGCTACCTCCTTGCTATCCATATATATTTAACCTATATTCCTTGTCCAAGCAGGTCCTTTCGAAAAAGGGGAGTGGCGTGAAGAAAAAGCATAGGGGGCAAGAACAGGACCTTGAAGACAAAGCGGATGAGGGATGCTTGAGCCAGGAGGGTCGAGAGTTTTTAGACAGCCTCCCCCCGGAGATCCAAGTCCTCGGACAACTCCATCGCTACGCCCTCGACATCTATGGTGAAGAGGCCCTTCCCCAAGCTTGGGAAGAATATTCCCTTTGGGAAAACCGCCCCCCAGACCCCCTGGAAGAACCCGACCTCACGACCATTTTCATGACATGGTTCGTCTTTCATTGGGTTCCCAAGAACCACCGCTTCCCAAGCGTCCCCGTCGCCCAGCACTTCCTTGAAACGAACAAAAAAAGCCTCACCCACAACATGCAGGCCTTCCTCCAAAAGGGGCTGCAAACGCCCTACCGTTTTTTCCAAATCCTCGACCATCAGCCCGAGGTCTCCCTAAGGCTCCTAGACCTTTTCCTCGAGCGTGAGCTCCTCCTCGAGAATCCCTCCTTTCTCGTCCCTCTCGAAGTCGGAGAAATTTTGTTCTCTCTACTCCTTCCCGTAGAAGGACGAGATTACCTCCTGAGTTCCGCCCCCTTCCGTCTCCCTCGCGATGCAGAGGACCTCCTCGTTTTCTATCGCGAACAGATGAAAACCCGCCTTGGTCCACTGGACGAATCCCTCCTCCTGAAACACGCCAGCGAGCTGCGCAGTCTTTACGCCCAAGCAAAAGGCCAGCACCAGGCCCAATCCCGCCTCCCGGAAAACAGCGAAGGGCATGCCTTCGTCCCTCTGCGCGCCTTCTATTGTCTCCAATGCCCTCTCCCCGAAGCCCTCAAAGCCCTCCTCCCTCTCAGCCTCGAGGACGACCTCAACACCCTCCTTCAAAAAGTTGGACTCCCTTCAGATCCCTTTCCCCATGAAATCCATTTCCCCCTTCTCCAGCGGGGGAACCCCAAGCACAAAGATTGGAAAACCACCGCCATCGGCTGGATGGAACTAGGGGAAGGCTCCCTCTGTTTCTATACCAATTCCGAAGAACGCGCAGAAGCGCTCCACGATCGAATCACCGAACTTTTGGGCGACAGGGCTCTTTACACCGCCCTCGAAGACCTCGATCCCGAAGCCTACGGAGAGGAACTCAGGGATCGACCGGGAGAGTCAGGGAAGCAAGGGGATTAAAATCGCACAAACACCAGATTCGAACTTCCGACAAAACCCGAGCCGGGACGAAGCAAGAGGGATTGCACCCAGAGGCTTTGTCCTGCAAGGCTGGGGCTTGGAGGCACAGGGAGACGGGGGGTGACGAACACCGCCTTTTGATCCGTCAAATGACCGGCAACGCCAAAGGCCTTGTAGGGTTTCAGCGGTCCCAGCAAACCCATTCGAGGCAACAAGAAAAGACCCTGGGCACGGAAAGGGTCCCAGAGCAATCTTGCTCCCCCCAGATCCAGGCCTGCTGTGGGCCGAAGCTTTCCCAAAGCTGTCATCAGGGGAAGGCAAAGGAGGCCCTTGCCTTCTTGGTTTTCCCATTGTGTATAAAACCCGAGAAAGCCACCTAAGACCGAGGAACCAAGATGGTTGCGGTAGGCACCGGGTCCCATGTGCGTCTCGATCTTTTTGGGATCCTTCCGGACCCCTCCGGACGCGTCGGAAAAGACCTGTAGAACAGGCCCATCGATCAGAAGCTCAACCCCAAGTTCCCCTTGGTTGCTGGGCGCCCCCGGGCTACCGAAGGGCAGAAACCGTTTCGCCCGCGCATCATAAAACCCCGAAAAGCTGAGCGGCCCTGGGATCCGGTGCAACTCCCCGAAGCTGGGCACCGGCACAAAAAGGGGTGTCCCCTTTCCTAGCTTGGCGCCCTTGGGCGCCATGAGAGCCACGGCCCAGCCTTGGGGGACACCCTTGGCATCTTTAGCGGGGAGGATGACGAGCTTTTTGAGGTCGGGGTCGCGTTGCTTGGGACCTAAACGAAGCTCATAACTGAAGATTCCATCAGAAAGAGCAGAAATTGTCCCGGGTTTCAGACTGCGGGGAAACCGATTCGAAAGTTGAGGAAGATCCACCTCCAAGCCGTTGGCCTTGCCTCTCTTGACCGGAAAGAAAGCAATCTCGGGAACACTGAGACTCACGGGGAAATTCCCCTTGTAAGAATTATCCACCGAAAAAGAAATTCGAAGCCCGGAGACACGGATGTCCTCTCCCCGACCCAAAACGGAAAGAGGGAAGACCTTGTAGACAAAGTCGCCGGCTTCGTTTCCTTTGGCGCTTCTCGCGTTGGGATAACCGTCTTCCCGTTGCAGGCGGTAGGCATTGGAAAAATCGAGGCGGCTGTAGGCAGGATCCCCTTGCCCCACAAGGAAGCAGGAGAGAAGGAGGACAGCCAATGGAGGAAGCACCCAAGTCTGAAATTGCATCCCCTAAGCATACCCGAAGCTTGCCCCCTGAATCCTTGCCCAACCTTCCCAAGCAAAAGGGCCATCCTATGGGTATTTCGCCTTTCAAAGCGGGTGGCTGCAAATCCTGAAAGAGCCTTCACCCCCAGGCTCTGATCCAAACCTCTCTGGTCCGAACCATTCTGATCCGAATTTGACAAAACCTCCACAAAGCTCCACAACCTTCGGGAGACAAGAGAGCAGGAAAAACACCAAACAGGGAAGCTCCAATGAAACGACTGACACTTCTTCTGACCTTGCTGGGTAGCGCCTGCCTGTCCTCTCCTCAAAAATCCAGAGTCCCACACAAGCCCTTGGATCAGATCGCAGGCTCCCGCTATTCCCTCTACGTCCTCGGGATCACCCAGGATGGCGGGCTCCCCCATGTGGGTTGCACCAAGAGCTGCTGCACAAGGGCAAGGCTTCAAGGAATCCAACGCTACCCCGTATCCCTGGGGATCTTCGACCGGCAAACAGGTAAGAGGTTTCTGATCGAGGCCAGCCCAAAGGTGGAGGCGCAAATCGCCCTTTTGCACAAACTGGCCCAAGTGTCCCAGAGATCCCGCAAGCCCCTGGATGGACTCTTTTTGACCCATGCACACATCGGCCACTACCTGGGACTCGCCCAATTCGGCCGCGAAGTCGCCTCCACCAAGAACCTTCCCACATATGTCGGCCCCCGCATGGCCAACTTTCTAAGGACCAACGGTCCCTGGAACCAACTGGTCGAGCTACATCAATTGAAACTCCATGTTCTCAAGCCCGAATTGCCCGTCGAAATCCTTCCCGACCTCAAGATCCTCCCCATCCTCGTCCCCCACCGGGACGAATACAGTGAAACCTTCGCCTTCAAAATCATCGGCCCCCACCGAAGCGTCCTCTTCGTCCCCGACGTCGACCGATGGGACCGGCACAAAAAACTCCTTTCCCATCTCCTCCAAGGAGTCGACATCGCCTACATCGACGGAACTTTCTATGACGGCCGAGAACTCCCCGGCCGCAACATGAAGGAAATCCCCCACCCCCCCATCGTCCTCAGCATGGACCTCCTCCAAAACCGCGCCCGCGAAAAACCGGGAAGCATCCGCTTCCTCCACCTAAACCACACCAATCCCCTTTTTCAAAACCCAGGCCTCCTCAAGGCCCTCCAAATCCGAGGCTTCGCCCTCGCCCACCGCGGCGAAAAAATCCAGCTCTGAGTTTCCAGCTTCCTCCCCGTGGAAAACCCCTCCTGCGGTTTTCCCTTGAAAAAGCCTCCGGCTGTTTCTGCACCATCTCGGAGAACCGGATCGAAAACACCAAGCTGCTGGACCTTGTGGGATTCGTGAGTGCACCGATTCTCTGAAAGGACATTTTTCATTCCTTGATCCGCTCGAAAGCGGCCTACGAAACGGAAAAGGCTGACTCTTGATGGAGAGGACGTCGAGGACTTCGAAGTCGCTGTACCCCTTAGGTAGGGAGCTACAGGATCCTCCGCTCCCCTCTCTTACTCACCTTCCCCCTCAAAATCCCGCTGCATCATGGCCTTTTCTATCCACTCTCTTACTGAGTTCCCTTCCATGAACTTGTAAGTAAAAACCGAGCTTCCACTTTTCCATTCAAGAAAGCATCGTCGGATGACAGTGATGAAGATGGGCCGATCATCCGTCCATGGTTTGCTACAGGTTTGGGGACTCCATTTTTATTGCAAAAATGTCAAATCACAGATCTTTGATTTTTGAGTAGAACCAAGAGCCGAAGATGAGGCATGCGTAAATGATGCCAATAAACAGGAGCTGCTCGGGATGGTGTTTGGCTTCGTAGTAAAAAATAAAGAAGCTGCCGAGACCGAGACCGGTTATGGAGGCGAGGGTCAAGAAGAGGGAGGAGTTGGTTTTGTCTCGGATTTTGAAATTGGCGTAGGCGGTCATCAGGGAGACCAGGAGGAAGGTGAAGCTTCCGAATTCGAGGATGACTTCGAGGTTGCCCAGGAGGATGAGGCTGAAGGCCAGGGTGGACATGACGAGGACTGCGGGGACAGGAATCTGGCGGGGACGTTTTGTTAAGAACTTGGGGAAGTAACCGTCGTCGGCGATGGAAGCGACGAGGCGGGAGGCGCCGAAGACGGTGCCGCTGATGGCGCTGCTGGTGGCAAGGAGGGCACCGAGGATGACGAGGTCGGTTCCCCAATGGCCGAGGACATCACTTGCACCGGAGGCGAGTGCATATTCTTTTTTGGCGACGATGTCGGGCATGGGGATGGCGAGGAGGGCGCCCAGGGCGATGACCACATAGATGAGGATGGCAAGGAAGATGGCTGAATAGATCGCACGAGGAATTTTCTTTTCGGGGTGGTCCATTTCCTTGATGGCATGAATGACCAGCTGGAAGCCTTCGTAGGCGACAAAGGTAAGTGAGGCACAGATGAGGATGGAGACCAAGCTGACCCCATTGCTCTGCTCCAGAAGAACGGGAAGGGAGGAGTCACTGTTCAGCATCAGCACCAGGGAGATGACGAAGAGGACAAGGATTTTGGTGTAGACCATGAGGTCCTCGATCCTGCCCATCCCCTTGACGCTCCAGACGTTGATGATGGTAAAGAGCAGGATGATGCCGAAGGAGACGGCTTTGCGGGTTTCTTCGCTGTCGGCGAAAGAGAAACCACTGATCGCGTAAGATGCAAAAGTGTAGGCATAGAGGGCGAGGGTGCTGATGTAGCCGAAGGAGACGACCCATCCGACAACGGAGGCAGCAAAGCGGGAGCCAGGGAAGGTCCTTTTGTAAAAGGCATAAGTTGCCCCTTCGTCTTTGTAATAGACGCCAAGCTTGACATAAGAATAGGCTGCCAGGGCGGCGATCAGCCCTCCGAGCGCGATCGCAAGGGGGGTATAAGCCCCAATCAGACCGACGGACACCCCCAGAATGGAAAAAATGCCCCCTCCGACCATACCACCGAGAGCGATGGCGATGAGTTCGGGGACACCCAAGGGTTTCTTCCTGTGTCTTGTGAGAGAATGATGCTGGGCCTTTGACATAGATCTTTGTTTTTAGCTGAGGTCGCCTGATGGTCGGGAAAAAGGGATCCCGGGTTAGGCTATCAAGGGAGGGGAACAAGCCCAAAGCCTAAAGATTTGGGCAAAAAGGAGCGGGAAGGAAGAAGGGCGCCCGGCTATCCTCTTTGCCCACGAATTTCAGCCAAAACAGAGGGTATCCAGTGACCAAGCAGATCCATCCCGACCGATTGAAAAGAGTTGAAACACTCAAGGAGCGAGGCATCGCACCTTTTCCTGCACGCACTCCGGGGGAACCGACCCCGATTCAAGAGGTGCTGGCGGGTATCGAGGAAAATGAGGGGAAGATCTATTGGGTGGCCGGGCGCCTTGGACAGGTCAGGGACTTTGGCAAACTCCGTTTCTCCCATTTGAGAGACCGAAGCGGAGCCATGCAGATTGGACTTCAACGGGATAAGCTGCCGGACTTTTGGCCGAACCGTAAACTCCTCGAGGTCGGCGACATTGTGGCCATCCAGGGGGAGCTCGGGCGCACGAAAAAAGGGGAACCCACCATCTGGGCGACGGAGGTGGTCCTTTTGACCAAATCTCTTCGCTTGCCCCCGGAGAAATGGCACGGACTCAAAGATGTCGAAGCCCGTTACCGGATGCGCTATGTGGATCTCTTCTCCAACCCCGAAGTGCGCGACTCCTTCATTCTCCGCTCCCGGGTGATCCGGGAGATCCGAGCCTATTTCGATGAATTGGGCTATATCGAGGTGGAAACACCCATCCTCCACAGCATCCCGGGGGGCGCCCTGGCCAGGCCCTTCATCACACACCACAACACCCTCGACATCGACCTCTACCTTCGCATCGCTCCCGAACTTTATCTCAAGCGCCTCATCGTCGGAGGGATGGAGAGGGTCTATGAGATCGGAAGAGTGTTTCGTAACGAAGGGATCAGCACCCGGCACAACCCCGAGTTCACCATGCTCGAAAGTTACGAGGCCTATGCTGACTACAACACCGTGATGAACAGGGTGGAGGGCCTCTTTGATCGCCTCTGCAAAAACGTCCTCGGGACACACGAGATCCACTTTCGGGAAAAGACCTACAACCTCAAACCGCCCTATCCCAAGAAGAAATACATCGACCTCTTCGCAGAATACAACGATGGGCTTTCCTACTTTGACGAAGAGGGAGTCCGTGCCAGGGCTAAAGAATTGGGTGTCCTCAAGGAAGGTCTTTCCCCCGAGAAGATCGCGAACGACGTGTTCGAGGCGACGGTGGAGCCGCATCTCGATGGGCCGGTCTTTGTGATCGACTATCCCAAGGCCATTTGCCCGCTATCCAAGGCCAGTGACGAGGATCCTAAGATCGCCGAGCGCTTTGAGCTTTTCCTCGGGGGCATGGAACTGGGGAACGCCTTCAGCGAACTCAACGACCCTGTCGACCAGGAACAACGATTTGAGGAGCAGGTCCGTGACAAGGATCCGGAAACCCCCGGTGAGGTGGACTACGATTATGTCGCTGCGCTCGAATACGGGATGCCTCCCGCAGGCGGTCTCGGTATCGGCATCGACCGCCTCCTCATGGTGCTCTCCGGCAATCCCTCGATCCGGGATGTCCTCCTTTTCCCCCTTCTGCGGCCCCTCCCTTCGGGCGAGGAACCCACGCTAGAAACCGAAGAAAGCGACAAATCCTGAGAGCGGTCATCGCCTTCGGGCGGCATGATGACCAGTCGGTATGTATAAATATTTCCTCGGACTCAAGTTCCTCCTGAGCAGGAAGATCAACCTCCTCGGCATGTTCGGGGTGTTGGTAGCGGTCTGGGCTTTGATCACGGTGCTGAGTATCTTCAAGGGTTTCATCCGCGAAGTGCACACCCAAGTCCGCGGGGCCGCTTCGGACCTCGTCCTCATCGGACACCGAATGGACCGCAGCTATGAGAAGGTCGAAGCTCTGCTTCAAAGCGACCCGAATGTGCGCGCCCTCGCTCCTCGGATCTCATGGTTCGGCTTACTTTATGTACGCGGAGGGATGATCCGGGGGCAGTATGTGGGCGATACCGAGAAAGGCAGCCGCAGCACGAACTTCTTCCGTATCTATGGGATCGATTTTGCGCGGGAAAAAAACGTCACGGGCATTACCAAGTGGCTGAGCCGGGTTCCCGAGGAAAGACTCAAGGTTGCGGACCCAAGTGACCCCTTTCGGGTGCTTCCCGAGGATTTGCCCAAGGAGGACCGGGGAGATTTTGGCCAAGTTCCTCCGGGCCTTCTGATGAGCCTCGACCGCATCGGCAATGAGCGCATCTTTGCCAGGGGGAGGGCCCTGACCCTCGCTTCCGGACGCAGGATCCGGGATCCAAAAACCGGCAAGGTCCAGGTCCAACCCATTAAACGAAAGTTCGCCTTGGCAGGGGCTTTTCACTCGGGGCATTACGACTTCGACGCAGGGACTCTCCTCATCGACATTGAGGTCATGCGCAGCATCTTCGGTCACGACCCCGAAGACGAGGACAGCCTCGATGTTTTCAATGAAGTCGCAATCGCCCTCCACGATTCCAAGAGCGCCGTGGCCACGACGAAGAGACTCAACAAAATCCTTAGGGCCAATGGAATCAGCGGAACAGTGTTCACCTGGCAACAGCGCCAACAAAAACTTCTGCAGGCGGTCAGCCACGAACAGGGCCTCATGAAGCTCATCCTCTTTGTCCTCATGGTTGTGGCTTCGGTTTTGATTTTCGCGACTCTTTCGATGATGGTCAGCGAGAAGATCCGAGACATAGGCATCCTTGCCGCCCTCGGAGCCACACGCAGAGGAACCGCAATGATCTTTTTGTTCTGCGGGATGACCACGGCTCTGGTGGGAACTGTGCTCGGCAGCATTGCCGGTTATTTCTCCTGCCTCTACATCAACCCCGTCAACGACTACCTCTGGACCCACTACGGAGCAGGACTCTTTCCACCTCGGCTCTTCGGTCTCGAAAAAATCCCCTATGTCCTTGAGGCCTCCTGGTTTTTACAAGTCGCCTTATTCGCCCTGGGAACAGCCTTCGTGTTCAGCCTCCTCCCCGCCCTGCGCGCAGCGCGCTACGATCCGGTCAAAGCCCTCCGCCACGAGTGAAATCATGACAGCACTTCTCAAAGCCGAAGGAATCCAGAAATCCTACCGCGCCGGAACACGAGAACTCCCGGTCCTTCGAGGCATCGACCTCGATCTCTTCGCCGGCGAGATCGTCGCCCTTGTCGGAGCCTCGGGAGCCGGAAAATCCACCCTCCTGCACGTCCTGGGGCTCCTCGATCGCCCCACTCAAGGACGTGTTTTTTACCGGGACATCCCCGTCAGCGAACTCCCTCCGGCCAAACAAGCTCGCATCCGTCACCGGGAAATCGGTTTTGTCTTCCAGTTCTACCATTTGATTGCGGAGTTGAACGCCCTGCAGAATGTCTGCCTGGGAGCCATGATGCTCGACTCACTCCCTCAATACTTCGGCAAGCGGAAAAAAATCAAAGATCGGGCTTCACAGCTCCTCGCCGACATGGGGCTCGGCGACCGACTCAAGCACAGGCCATCCCAACTCAGCGGCGGCGAACGCCAACGTGTGGCCATCGCCCGCGCCTTGATCTCGGACCCCTCGGTCATTCTTGCGGACGAACCCACCGGCAACCTCGATTCCCATACCGCCGAAGAGATCCTGGACCTGATCTGGCGCATCAACGAAAACGACGGAGTTTCCTTTCTCATCGTCACCCACAACGAGCAGGTGGCCGCCCGCGCAGACCGCACCATCCGACTCCGAGACGGCCTCGTCGTCCCCCCGCTTGTCCCCCCGACCCCAAGCCAGGAGGCGAGAGTTTAGGCCATGTATAAATTCTTCATGGTCTACAAATACCTGTTGAACCGCCCGATCAATTTGTTGGGCGTGATCGGCGTTTTGATCGCGACCTGGGCGCTCATTTTCGTCCCCAGCATTTTTTCAGGATACATTGTTCAGATCGAACACCACGTAAGAAACACCGTTTCGGATCTTTCGCTCATCCTTCGAGGAGGAGCGCGCCCCCTCTCCTTTGCGAAGGTCGCAAAACTCCTGCGAAAGGACTCCGATGTCGAGGATCTCGCTCCTCGCCTAAGTTGGTACGGGATGCTCATTCCAGCCGATGGAGAGGCCGAAACAAGGTCCGCGAGTGATCAAGACTTTTTCCAACTGATCGGAATCGATTACCCCAGAGAAAAAGGGCGCTTCTCCTCCTGGCTCCAAGCAGTTGCGGACAAAGATCTCAAGGCCCCTATTGCGGATCCCTTTTCGCACGGCCCCAAGTCCCCTCCCAAGATTCTTCTGGGTGTGGACAAGGCCAAAGAACTTGGATTGAAACGTGGCGACCACCTCGTTCTCACGACAGGCTTTCGTGACGATGCAGAAGCGGACGAAAACGTTCAAAGCATCGTGATCGAGTTCGAGTTGGGAGGGTGCTTTTCTTCGGAGCATTTCGCCTTTGATGAGTTTTCGGCCTTCGTATCCATTCAGGATCTCCGCAAGATTCTTCGCGGCTCCTCTCCCCCAAGCCTGGATCGCTTCAACGAAATTGATATCCAAGTAAAGAACGGCACCGATCTGGACAGGGTTTCGGAGAGATTAAACAATCTGCTGCAAACCCAAGAGATCCCCGGCATCGTCGTCACCTGGAAAAAACGCCAGGAGCGATTTCTGCAATCTGTCGAGCACCAACGTTTCCTCCTCCAACTCGTCCTCGCAGCACTCATGGTTGTTGCAGGTTTTTTGATCTTCGCGACTCTTTCCATGATGGTCAGCGAGAAGACCAAGGACATCGGTATCCTTGCCGCCCTAGGAGCGACCCGAAAGGGGATCTTGTCGATCTTCTTGTTCAGCGGATTCACCGTTGCCTTGGCCGGGTTTTTCCTCGGACTCCTCGGCGCCTGGCTTTCCTGTAAAAACCTCAACGCCGTCAATGACTTCCTCGCCGAGCACTTTGCCCTCAATCTCTTCCCCAAAGATGTTTATGGGCTCAAGCTCATCCCCTATGCCATCGACCCCCTCTGGGTTGCGCAGGTCGGTCTTGGAGCCCTGGTCCTCGCCGGGCTGTTCAGCCTGATCCCCGCCTGGCGAGCGGCCCGCTTGGACCCCATTCAGAGCATGCGCGCAGAGTAAGGCCCTATCTTGTCCTTGAAGCCCTTCCCTGGAAGTGAATATATGAGCGAAGACCTCCCTCTGCCGATAAACTGAATTAATGCGAAGGCTCGCGCCCACGTTCCTGCTCCTTTTTCTCTTGCCCTGTATGGCCTGCAAGGGGCCGGGGCTCGGAGGCTTCCCCAAGGGAACCTTTGGGGACCTGGGAGAAATGAAAAAAAGCTTCTCGGCCCTTTTCCTCAATGATTTTCGAAGCATGGGGAGACTCCGAACCGATCTTTCTACTTTTTGGACTCATGGCCCCAAACTCCAAGAGATGAAACAGGGGATCCAGACTCTCCTGCATCCTTCAAGCGACATGAACCTCCGCTCAGCCTGGGACAATTTTTTAATCCTATGGTCCAGAGAGCAGGTCAGCCCTTGGCGTTGAAACCAAGTCCTTTCCAAGGATCCCCCATCTTTTGCAAGCGGGAAGGAACCGTAGCGATATTAAAATCTCCGGGAACTAAGCCCCCCGCCTCAACCTCCTTCCAGAGAAGCGGCGTGGAGACCGGTGCGCCCGGCCGCGCCCGAAGCGTATAAGGAGCTGCGGTGTTGCGCCCCATGCTATTTTGCGCGTAGTCCACTGTCACCCTATCCCCCTTGTGCGTCTTTCCCCGAGCAAGGGCCATCAGTTTGGGGTGCCTCTTCTCCAGGATTCCCCCCAAGCTCTTCACCCAATCCCGCACTTCGTCGAAGGTTTGGTGTCCATCCAGTGGAACAAAAACATGCATCCCATCCCCCCCGCTTGTTTTGACATATCCTTCCCGCCCCTCTTCCTCCAGCAGCTCCCGCAGGCAAAGCGCCGCCTCCCCCACGCGATTAGGGGACACCCCTTTTTCGACGTCGAGGTCGAAAATCGCCAGATCGGGCCGGCTCAGATCCGGGAGGCTTGCCCCCCATAAGTGGAGTTCTATAGCGGCTTTATCCGCGAACCAAAGAAGGGACGCCAGGTCTTGGAGCAGGGGGAGATGCAAGGTCCGCTCTCGTGTTTCCGCCTCATAAGGAGTCCACTGGATCCAATCGGGGGCCTGATCCGGCATGGACCTTCGGTAGTAGTTGAAACCGTGGATCCCTTCGGGGAACACGCGAAGCGTCACGGGCCGGTTTCTCAGGTAGGGAAGCAGGGAGGAGGCCACCTCCCGGTAATACTTGCACATGTCCCCCTTGGTCCAGGATTTGGAACCGGGGTCCGCGCCACTCTCTCCGCCAGGCCAATAGACCTTATCTAAATGGTGGAGGAGCAACTTTTTGCCCTCCACCTCCCAGGATTCGGCCTCTTGCCTCGAGTTTTTCACTGCACTTGAAGCACCTGGGTGCCCACACGCTTGCCATCCACAAACAGCTCGAGAGCGAAGCGCCCCTTCCCCAATCTCCCTCCTCGCCGAATCCGACCCATAAACCGCCGGGCAATCCCACCGAAAATCCCCCGACTTCTTCCGCCCGTCCCCTGCACATTGGTCCCGAGATTCCACTGCAAACGCAGCATTCCGGATTCCTTGGGGAGCGGGAAACTTCGAAGCACCGTTCCCTTGGCGTTCACGACACGAAGCTCCGCCTTGGAGGCCTTGGGCAAGATCGCAGCAAGATGAGTTCCCACAGGATTGGGAGAAACATAATTGCGAGGAAGCTCCGTGTAGCCCCCCTGCGGCCCACGAGGGAAGGAGTAAATCGTTTTGGGCCTAACAAGCCTCGGTTTCGCCCTTCCCTCGTCCTGTTTCCATGCTTGCAAGGCTCGAATATCCAGGATGAACATGCCACGGCCATGGGTCCCTGCGATGAGGTCGCCATCCCTTGGATGCACATAAAGATCATGAACGGCAACGCAGGGCATCTTTTTGCCGAGCGGAAACCAGTTTCCCCCTCCGCTAGTGGAGAAAAAAGCGCCAAACTCCGTTCCGACAAACAAGAGATCGGGATTCACGAGGTCTTCCCGAATCACGTTAACTGGCCCTTCTTTGGGGAGATCGCCGGTGATCTTCTGAAAGGACAGGCCGTAGTCCTGAGTGACATAAACGCGAGGGCGAAAATCATCCTCCCGGTACCCGGTCACGGAGACGTAAAAGCGCCCCTCCCGGTGATGGCTTGGCTCCACACTGCTGATCCAAAGACCCCGCGCCTCTCTAGGAAGCAGGTCCGTCAAGTCTCTCCAGGTCCGCCCATCGTCCGGGGTCAGCCAGAGCTTGCCATCGTCGGTGCCGACCATCAAAAGCCCCTCGCGCAGAGGGCTTTCGCCAATGGCAGTGAGTGTGCAGTGGGGAACATTACCGGCGATCTTGCCCGCATCCTGGGTTGAAAGATCATCGCTGATCGCCTTCCAATGCTTGCCCCGGTCAAGGCTCTTAAAGAGCTTATTCCCTCCAAAATAAAGCGTGGTGTGGTTGTGTGCGCTCAACTTGAGGGGGGACATCCAATT
>JALSSW010000067.1 GCA_026984035.1 Planctomycetota bacterium | reverse complement strand
GGCGTTTCCCCAGGGCTGCAGATCGCAACAAAGATGGCAGGGTTGGACCCATCGAACGTCGCAGCGCCAGGAGGGTCCACAGGCAAGCCCGCCGTCACGGCCGTAAAAAGGTCCGAAGAGCCATTCGGAACCGATAGGAAGCTTGCCGATGGAAAAGAATGCGAGGAGAGATCTCCTCCCATTCTTTTCCTAGGTTTCAACAAAAAAACAGTCCCCCTTTTCTTCCAGAGAGTTCGCCTCTTCGAGACCAGGACCTTCTGGACTTTGCATTTTCTTGAGGTAAACCCCGGCTATATTTCAGCGCATGATCCCTCCCTCACAAGACCCTTCCCGCTTCCCTCCGCCCTGGAATTACCTCATCCCCCTGGCAAGTAAACTCACGATTTGGTGCTTGTTTTTGGGAGTTCTCTATCTGCTCCGCGATTTTCTCCCCCTCGTTTTTTTAACCTTCGTCTTTTCCTATATCGCCGAACACGGAGTCCGTGGTCTCGCTCACAGGCTTAGGTCCCGCAAGCTCCGCACCGCCATCGTCTTCTTCGCCTTGATCGGCTCTCTTGTCCTCCTTGGAGCCTTTCTCGGCCCGGAGCTGAAAAACCAGGCGGCAGATTTCTTGAAAACGGCCCCGGACTACCTCCAGGAAACAGACCACTTCGTAGCCAAACAAACCGCCAAAACAAAATGGCTCAAAGACTTCATGGGAGATCGCAAGGCTTCTGAGCTGATTGGAGAAACTTTAGGCCTCCACCCCACTCCCCAGCATAAGAACTCCAGTGATTTCTCCCCACCCTCCTCAGCTACAACCATCAAGACCATCCTCGGTGTCTTCAAAAACGCCCTTGGGATCGCGACCTATTTCCTCTTGGCCATTATGTTTGCCTTTCTCATCGTCCGGGATCTTCCTCGGATCGAAGCAGGGGTGGCATCGTTAAAGTACACAAAGGTCCAGATTTTCTACGATGAGGTGAGCACTACGGTCTTTCGCTTCGGGCAAGTCCTCGGACGCTTTCTCGAAGCCCAACTTGTCATCGCCATCATCAATACCGCCTTGACGAGCGTCGGCATGGTCCTTCTCGGGATGACCTCGGTCGCCTTCCTTGCAGGAGTGGTCTTCCTCTGCTCCTTTGTGCCGGTGGCGGGGGTGTTCATCTCAACCATTCCTCTTTGCCTCGTTGCGCTCAAGGTGGGAGGATTCAGCTTGGTCCTCTGGGTAATTGTGGTGGTTTCTCTAGTGCACCTCATCGAGGCCTATGTCCTGAACCCAATGATCATGGGGCATCACCTCCATCTCAACCCGGTCCTGGTTCTGGCGGTCCTGATTGTGGGACACCAGCTCTTTGGAATTTGGGGACTCCTTCTCAGCGTTCCAACTGTGACCTATCTCTTCGACGTAATCCAATCGAGCCCGGACGATGAACCCGAACCTCTCCCGAGAGTTTGCGAAACCTTGCCCCAGGAAGATTCTTAGCCCTAAGAAGTCGGGATCCTCCGGGGTTTCGTGCTGGCTTTCTAAAGGCCCTTCGCTTGGAATGGAAACATGAGCGCGAAGATCATCGATGGCAAAGAAGTCGCCCGTTCCATCCACGAAGAAGTCCGCAAGGAGGCCGAAAAACTCAGGAGCCGAGGGATCATTCCCGGTCTGGCAACGGTATTGGTCGGCGATGATCCCGCTTCGCGGAGCTATGTCAAGGCAAAGCGGAAGGCCTGCGAGGAAGACGGAATCCAGTCTTTTCACCACCCTCTCCCCGCTGAAACCAGCCAAAAGGAGCTGCTCACTTTAATAACCCAGCTGGGAGAAGATCCAAAGGTGCATGGGATCCTCGTTCAGCTTCCCCTTCCCGCTCATATCGAGGAAAACGCTGTCATCCGGGCCATTCCTCCCCACAAGGATGTGGATGGGTTTCACCCCGAGAACCTGGGAAGGCTCGGGCTCAAAGGCGAGGAAGCGCTCTTCGCGCCTTGCACCCCTGCGGGGGTTTTGGAGCTTCTGATGCGGGCGGAAGTGCCCGTCTCCGGAGCGCGCGCGGTCGTTTTGGGGCGCAGCAAAATTGTAGGACTCCCTGCCGCTTTGCTTCTTCTTCGAAATGATGCAACTGTCACCATTTGCCATTCGCGAACAAAGGACCTCCCCGCTGTGACAAAGGAAGCAGACATCCTGATTGCCGCCATTGGCCGAGCAAACTTTGTGACGGCAGAGATGGTGAAGCCGGGGGCCGCCGTGATTGATGTGGGGGTCAATCGAGTGGAAGACTCCCGCAAAAAGCGAGGTTATCGCCTAGTGGGGGATTGTGACTTTGAAGCGGTTGCAGAAGTTGCAGGCTGCTTGACCCCGGTGCCGGGAGGGGTAGGCCCGATGACGATAGCCATGTTGATGAAGAACACCCTGCGAGCCGCAGAGCGGGCCTCCCCTCAATCATTCGACCCCCGGAACCATCTCTAAGCTTCCCCTCTGCTTGAATCTCCTTCTCTCGGTTCAGGCTTATTTGGCCCCCAGCTTTCTGGCAAGATCCACAATATCGAGGATGTTGTTGTCCAGAGTCGAAAGGACAATGCGATCGAACTTCAAGTTTCTGGCAGCTTCCAAGGCAATCAAGTTGCTCGCTCCTGAACCCTGTAAAGCCTTCTGCCGGAGCTCCTGCCCCTTTGCCTCGGCGTTTTTGATTAAGAGGTCGGCAAGGGCCTGTTTCTGAGCGGCATAAAGGTCCGCATCCGCTTTCTGCTCGGTCACATATTTCGCCCCATCGGCGGTCAGAGACTCAATGGCCTTTTCGTTATCGGCGGTCAAAGAACGCTTATCTTTTTCCAGTTGGCTTTTGATCACCAAGACCTTGGCCTCGGTCTCCGCTTCGATTTTTTTTGTATCCCCGGCAAACTTGGCGGCCTCCCGTTGGGCACGGTTCACCTCGACATCCTGCTGCGCAAGGGCCTTGCCCTTGATCTGGTCTTCGTAGGCCTTTTCGAAGGAAAGGTCCCGCACAAGGATCTGAACCAAGTTGACATGCAAACCACTCAAACGCTGAGACAAGACCCTGGCGGCCTCCTTGGCCTTGGCTTCCCGCAGGTTCGGATTATAAAAATCCTCGGTGATCATCGCCCCGAAAACAGGACGCAAAGCATCGATCGCTTCATTCCTCACTTTGATTTTATACGAATCGCCGATGCCTAACTCCTTCCGGAGGATCCAGCATTCGCCCGGTTTGATTTGGTATTTGACCGTCACGTCCATCGTCACATTTGCGCCGTCTGCGGACTTGATCTGCAAGGCCCCTTCCGCGTCATGTTTGGTCATCGAGAGGGTCTGGACGGTTGTGTCAAACTTCACCCAAGAGTGAAGAGGCCCAAGATCCAAGTGGTATCCAGGTGGGAAATCTTTTTGGATCAAGCCCTTTCCCCACTCTTCGGTCAAAACTCCGGTTTGTCCCACCTCGACCTTGACCACGTGCATCCAGGCAACAATGGCAAGGAGGACTCCCACCAAAACGGCATATCCCAAGATATTGAGAATCTTCATTTACCACCTCCTGGGGTCATAAAATTGATCCCCTTGTTGCTTGG
>JALSSW010000066.1 GCA_026984035.1 Planctomycetota bacterium | reverse complement strand
TGGCAAAAGGGGCGCTTGGGTCCCATCCCCACAGGAGTTTTGCCTGTATGGATTGTGGTTGGAGGGGGGAGTGTGCCCAGAGGGGTGGGGTGTCTTGGATTCCGGGTCTTACGCGAACTGGGCGGGAATTATTGCGCAAGGCGGGCTTGGAAGAACTCGCTGTCTTGGAGCTGGAGAAGCCTGGGGCGATTGTTGAGAGGGTGGGGCTAGGTTGGGGCCAAGCGCTCCGGGCTGTGGCGGGAGCTCGTGTCGCAAGAATGGGTGTCCCTCTTCGGTTGCGGAGGCCGCGGTTGGCGGAGTTGCGGCGACCCTATGTGGCGATGGTGGCGTTGCAGGATGGGTTTGATCGGCGTTTTCCCGTATTTGGGAGCCAACGGGAAAATGGGGAGGCGAGGTTTTTTGTGGCGCGGACGCCGGAGGAGGAACGGGGGGCTTTTGAGGGTTTTTTGGGGTCGCTTAAGGGGGCCTCAGGGTTGGTGCATGGGGGAGAATTTCGGCAATTGTTCTTTTATTTCGCGACCCGTTGGCCGGATTTGGCTGGGCGATTGATGCAATTGGAAGCGCGGTCCTTCGATGTCTTGGCGGTGGCGCGGGGGGCGTACCAGTTCCCTGGACCTGTCCGCCGGGCGGGAGATGCCTTGAAGATGTTTTGTGGCGAGGCGGATCTTGATGAGGAGGGGGCCGTTGCGGGACTGCTTGCTGAAGGGGACTTCGAGAAGCTGGAAGCCTTGGCACAAAAGGAGTTGCGTGGGTGTATGGGTGTCCTGGATTGGATGTTGAGGGATGTGGAATGAAGGGGCGAGAGGCGTTGCGGGCGCGGCTTTTGGCTTGGATTCTCCATGAGGCGGAGTCGGGGCGAAAGGGCTTGGTGGAGCTGTGGGCAAAGCCGCTGGCCGAAAGAGTGGAACTTGGGGAGTGCTTGCGGGATCTCGAGTTCCAGGGGCGGGAAGGGGATGGCTGCCTACGATTTTTTTGCCCCCATCCGCCCGCCAAGTTTCGCCAGGGAGAATCGCTTACCTTGGTGCCAAATGAGGGTGAGGAGGTGGGGCAGGGCTTGGCGGTGCAACTGGAGGAGCATGACGCACAAACAAAGGGTGTCCTTCTTCGAGTGGATCGCTTTGCGAACCAGGGCCGGCTGGCGTTGCCGGAAGGGGGGGAGTGGCGTTTGGAACGCAGAGCCCTGGAGATGGAGGGACTCCTTCTCCAGGGCCTTGATACGGTGTTTCGGGAGGAGAACGCCGAGGTCGTCTCTGCCCTTTTGGGGTCAAGGGCAGATGCGATTGATGAGGGGCGGATGGCTGATGGAGAGAGACATGGGAAGCAAATTGGGTTTACCGATGCGCAGCGGGAAGCTCTTGCACACGCGGTAGGCACCGAGTCTGTTTGTTTGATTCAAGGACCACCGGGAACGGGAAAAACCCGGGTCTTGGCTGAAGCCGCTCTTCTTTTAGCCCGTAAGCGCTGCCGAATCTTTGTTTGTGGCTTTACTCATCGAGCGATCGAGAACCTATTGCTCGCGATTCGAGCTTTGGATGCCAATCTTCCTCTCTTCAAGATAGGGAGGGTTTCCTCTGAAGGAGAAGCGCGTGCCGCAGGAATCCAGGTTCTGCGCAAATTGGAACACTGGTCTCCTCCCCCCGGAGGGTTGGTGGTAGGAGGGACAGCTTTTGCTGCACGAAAACCCATGGCGAAGCGTATGTTTCATTTTGTATTTTTGGATGAGGCCGGACAGCTGCCGGTCATCCATGCGGCCATGGCGATGACCTTGGCTCGGCGCTATGTCGTGGCGGGGGACCCCTGCCAACTTCCCCCAGTCAGGGCAGGAGTGTTTCAAGACCCCGAACTGGGTAGTTCCATTTTTGAACACTTGGCGCGATTTCAAAGATCCCACTTCTTGGATCTCAGCTTTCGGATGAACAGTGGCCTTTGTTCCTTCGTATCTCAGGAATTCTATGGAGGGCGCCTTCGCTCCGCAAAAGTCGCATCCGAAAGGCGCCTAAGTCTAAAAGCGGGCAGAATGAACGAGCCATCCCCCCTTACCCGGATCTTGGAAGGGGGACAGCCATTGATCTGGGCCAAAGTTTCTCATCGCGGGCGCCTCCGTGCCTCCCCGGAGGAGGCTCGGGTCATCGGAGATCTCTGTGAGGAACTTCTTCTGCAACAGGGGCTTCCCCCCGAGGAGTTGGTGGTTCTATCCCCCTTTCGGGCTCAAGTTCGAGAGATCCTCTCGGGGTTGGAGGCCCGTGGATTGTTACGCAAGGGTTTGTGCGTGGACACGATTGAACGGATGCAGGGGCAAGAACGCGAGGTTGTTTTGATCTCAGCCGGAGCGAGTGACCGGGATGATCTGGAAAGGCAGGGAGCTTTTTTCTATGACTCCGGTCGTTGGAATGTCGCCCTTTCGCGTGCCCGGACCAAGTGCATCCTGGTCGCAAGCCCCGAGCTGTTTCGTGCCAGACCCATGGATTTAGATGCCCTTGTTGCTGTGGCCCATTTAAAGCGCCTAGGGCGGGAAATTCCCTGGGTGGAACTTGGATAAGGAAAGGGCAGAGGCGCTCCCTCTGCTGGACCTCTCCGCATTGGCTTAGGTGTTTTTCTTCCTAACCTCGGCTGCGACACGAAGCGGGAGCCCGAAAAGCCGGACAAAACCTTCCGAGTCGGACTGTTTGTAACTGCCGCCCTCTCCAAAGGTAGCCAGCTCCTCGCTGAACAAGCTATAGGGCGATTCTGCTTGCAAAGGCGTTGCCTTCCCCTTGAACAGGGAAACCGTAACGGTTCCGGTAGTCCGTTCATTGGCCTTGCGGAACAAGGCCTCGAGAGCTTCTCGCTCGGGGCAGAACCATTTTCCGTTATAAACAAGTTCAGCAAACCTAAGGGCCAAGCCTTCGACCAGCCGCGTGGTGTCCCGATCCAAGACAAGGGACTGCATCGTGGTCATTGCCTCCATCAGGATCGTCCCCCCCGGGGTCTCATAAAGCCCCCGGCTTTTCATTCCCACTAAACGGTTTTCGAGGATATCAACCCTTCCGACTCCGTGTTCTGCTGCCTGTCCATTCAGTGTTTCAAGAAGTCGCACGGCATCCATTCGTTCTCCATTGACCCCTACCGGAATGCCCGCCTCGAACTCCACGATCACTTGCCCCGCTTGATCGGGTGCTTCCCGAGGATCAACCGTGAGCATCCATGCATCATCTGGAGGCGGATTGGAAGGATCCTCGATGGCGCCTCCCTCATGCGAGATATGCCAAAGATTTCGATCGCGTGAGTAGATCTTCTCCTTTGTTGCCGTGATGGGGATGTTTTTTTCGTTCGCGTATTGAATGGCTTCCTCCCGCGAACTGATTTCCCAGGTCCGCCAAGGGGCAATAATCTTCAGGTCGGGCGCAAGGGTCATATAGGCCAGCTCGAAGCGCACCTGATCGTTTCCCTTTCCTGTGCAGCCATGGGCGACAGCGTCGGCCCCGATTTCTCTGGCATATTCCACCTGTGCCCGCCCTAGGATGGGCCGAGCCATCGAGGTCCCCAACAAGTAACGCTTCTCATAAACCGAGCCTGCCATCAGGCATGGCCAGACAAATTCTTCAAGAAAAGCCTCGCGCAGATCCGCGATCTTGCAGCTTGCAGCGCCGCTGGCCTTAGCCTTTTCTTCGAGGCCCTCTAGTTCCGAATCTCCTTGTCCGACGTTCCCAGCAAGGGCATGGACTTCGCATCCAGGATAATTCTCCTTGAGCCAAGGGATAATGATGGAGGTATCCAACCCCCCCGAGTAAGCGAGAACGACTTTCTTGACCATGTGGTGACTCCTTTTTTGGGCGGGCGATTTTGCGCCCAAAACCAAAAGAGGACACCCTTTTTCCGATTCGTTCTAGGATTCCCCAGGTTTTTCTCCGTTGCCTGGAAACTCTTTGCATTTTTTCTCGAGTTCTCGGAACTGCTGGAGACTCCAACCTGAGGGGAGGAGAAGAAAAGGTGTGAGGGCAGGAATGGTCTTGGAAAAATCCTTCGTCTCCAAGGTCCAAGGAGCATTGCCGATCAGGATCCCAAGACAGGCCCCCTGTCTGAGAACCTGTGGATCGATGGGATTTCGGTCCCCCTTCTGGAGAACGATGAGTTCAATGGGAAGGGGGAATTTCGAGAGGAAGGGGAAGTGACCGAGGAGCCAGTTCTGGATCCCGGTGGGGAGCGTGTTCCAAAGGCGTCGTCGCATGGTGAAAATGTGTGTTGAAAGAGAGAGGAGGGATGGATTTTCTTCCGAATTCTGCTCCCTAGCCCGCGAGATGGTTGTATTTGCTTCCTCTTTGCTTTCAGAAGCAAACGCGGGAATCCCGAAGGCTCATGCCGCCCTAGACCCTATGAACACTAGCTCTCCGGAGGTTTTGATCAAGAGGAAAGGGTGTCCCGATTTGAGGCAATTGCTGCTCTGGTTTCGATTTCTCTGCCTCCGATCCAAGGGGGTGAGGGCTAGGATGCCGGGATGAAAGAGCAGGAAGACACGGAAGATTGGGCGGATCTTGAGTTGGCCGAAAACAAGATGCGGGAGATGGGTGTCCTTGTTTTGGAGCGGGTGCTTGAGGAGTTGGGGAGATTAAAAACGCGGCATGCTGGGGGTGATTGGGAGGAGGAAGAGCTTTGGACCCAAGGGCCTCGTTCCCTTCAGGAGGATGGATCCTCGGATTTTGCGGAGATCGTCGATGAGATCCTGTCTCGCGCACAGCCGTCCTTTTTAACTCCCGGCCCGGGCTATTTGGCCTATATCCCTGGGGGTGGGCTCTTCCCGGCTGCCTTAGGATCTTTCTTAGCTGCCGCCATCAATCGCTTTACGGGGATCCGAGCTGCGGCTCCGGCCCTGGTGGCCCTTGAGGAGGAAGCCATCGCCTGGCTTCGAGAAGGCCTGGGCTTTCCCTCCTCTGTCGTGGGTGTCCTCACTCCCGGAGGGTCCATCGCCAATTTCACCGCCATCCTCTGTGCCCGCGAAAAACTCTTGGGTCCGAATCTGAGAAAGGGTGTCCTCTATTGTTCGGACCAGGTGCATCATTCGGTGACCAAGTCCGCCCGGGCGGCCGGGATTCTCGAAGACCGGCAACGAAAAATTACCGTTTCAGATGCTCTTACGATGCGTCCCGAATCCCTTGAAAGGGCTATTGCTGAGGATCGTGCCAAAGGCCTCCTCCCCTTTTGTGTTGTGTCTTCCGCCGGAACCACCAATACCGGAGCCATCGACCCCTTGCCCGCGATCACGAAGATCTGCAGGCGGGAAGGACTCTGGCATCACATCGACGGAGCATATGGAGGTGCTTTTCAGCTTGTCGAAGATGCTCGGGATCTTCTTCCAGGTATCTTGGACGGAGATTCCTTGACCATTGATCCGCATAAGGGACTCTTCCTTCCCTACGGGACAGGCATGCTCTTTGTCCGAGAGCGAGAGGATCTCGAGCGGCCTCACCAAGGAAGTGCCGGCTACCTCCCCGAAGATCCTGCTCCAGGTGTTTTCGACCCCAGCCATTTCTCTCTCGAGCTTTCCCGCCCTTTTCGAGGGCTTCCCCTTTGGCTGGCCTTGCGCTCCTTTGGTCTCAGGCGTTTTCGCGAGGCCCTCGCCGAGAAACTCCGCTGTTCCACTTGGCTTCGTGAGGAACTCAGAAGAGAAGAAGCTTTGGAGGTTTTAGATGGCTCCCTTTCTGTGATTGCTTTTCGAGTGAAGAGTGGGAAGGCCCAGGAACTCATGGAAGCCGTCAATCAAAAGGGGAGGGTCTATCTTTCCGGTTGTTGGTTGGGAGGGGAGTGGGTGGTGAGGATTTGTTTGCTTTCTTTTCGGACACGCGAGGCCCATGTAAAAAAGGCCCTTGAAGATGTGCGCGAGGCTCTGCATGCGATTTGACCCGGAAACCATGAGCATCCCTTGAGCAGGCAGCGAGCAGGAACCGAGAAGGTAAAAAAAACGCCCCCGGATTTGCTCCGGAGGCGTTGGTACCCCCAAGGGGAATCGAACCCCTGTCTCATGGATGAGAACCATGTATCCTGGGCCTCTAGACGATGGGGGCCTAATCGGTTTGTCCCGTTTGGGATCTGACCGGCCAAGACCGGGGGGGAAATACTTAGCCCTAGCCTGGCTTGGATGCAATGGGGCAAAGAGAATTCCCTCTTTTTTGGTAGAGATGGTGACAGGGGGCGGCAGGAGTGGGATCATTCTTCCGAAAAATTTCAGGTTTTTCATTCTGGGCTTTCCCCTTTGGTTTGCCCGGGGACCTGTCGGATCTTCCGGAAAGAATGGAGAAGAGGTACGCGAGATGACGCTTTTGGAGTCGGGTCTGGGCACGGAGCAGCAAGGGCATGAGAGCCGAGAACCTGCCCAGAGTCCACGCTGGAGTTGGGTGTATCCCCTGGCGATTTCCGGGGCCGTCCTCAACCTTTTGCAGCTCGTTTTGGGAGGCATTGTCACCAGCTTGCGGGCGGGAGATTCTGATCCCAATTGGAACCCTCTACGTCTCTGGGTTTGGTTGCGCGAAGTAAGCGGCGGCCAATACTTTGAGCTGAGGCATCGAGTTCTCGGAGCCCTGATCGGCATCGCGGCCATCTCCATAGTCATTGCCGCTTGGAAAAGTGAGAAGCGCTCTCGGGTGCGAAAAATGAGTTATTGGCTTCTCATTCTTGTTGTGTTCCAAGGGATTCTCGGTGGTTTACGAGTTCACGCGATTTCCAGCCCCTCCTTTCGTGAAGTCATGGATCAGTTTTTCTTTTTTCTTGGCAAGATGGATCCGGGGACAGCAGGCAGGATTGCCTTTGCGATGGTGCACGCCTTGATGGCCCAAGTAACTCTCCTTTTATTTTTTGGGCTCGCCATCATGACGGGGAAAACCTGGTGGAGATTAAAAGGGGTGGGAAACCAGTTTCAACTCAAGAAACTCAGTCGTCTTGCCTGGGGCTCCACCTTTCTTCTTTTTCTTCAATTGCTTTTGGGGGCTTTCGTCCGTCACGCCACTTTTCCCGTAGCCCTCAAACCAGTCACTACGATTCTTGTGTTTCACATCGTTTTAGCCATTGGGATTGCCGTCATGGTCACCCTGACTCTTTTCCAAACGGCACGGCATTTTTGGGAAGAGCCTCTCCTTCGCAAGCCGATGACTCTGGCAACCGTCTGCCTGTTTCTTCAGCTTCTCTTGGGGGTGGGAGCTTGGCTTTCGGTCAAAGCTTATGGGACCCAAAGCGACCTCATTGGTTTTCCTATCCTGATTCGGGGAGCACATCTTCTCAACGCAGGCATCCTTCTCCTCGCCCTCTCGCAGCTCGCCTTTCGGGCAAAACGGATGACAGGAAGGCCGGCGGAACCAGGCAACTTTTTGAATCTTGAAGCCGGGCAAGAATGAATCCCTCGTCGACGGAAAGATGGGGCGAGGTGAGTTTCTCCACTTGGTTGGAGCTTACCAAACCAAGGCTCTCGGGCTTGGTCCTGGTCACGGTTGCCTTCGGCGGGCTCTTCGCGATTGGGCTTCGGGAAAACACCTACCTTTTGGGCGTGGCTCTTTTCCGGCTCTTTGCGGCAGTTCTTGGAGTCGGTCTTGTCTCCGGAGGAGGGGCGGCGATGAATATGTGGATCGAACGGAAGGTTGATCTCCTCATGGAGCGGACCAAGTCGCGCCCTCTCCCCTCGGGCAAACTCCACCCAAGGCAGGTTTTCCTATTCGGCCTTACTCTTACCGGAGTCGGCCTGGCTGAAATCTACCTCTTGGTTGGAGGCTGGCCCGCTAATCTTTGTCTCTTTTCCTGGATGGCCTATGTCCTGATCTATACCCCCCTCAAAAGGATTTCGACCTTGAACACCCTGGTTGGGGCGGTTACGGGGGCTCTTCCTCCTCTGATTGGTTGGCTTGCCGTGGGGGGGGAAATGAGTAAGGAAGCATGGTTTCTTTTTATCCTCCTTTATTCTTGGCAACTCCCACATTTTTTTGCCATTGCTTGGATCTATCGTGAGGACTATCGCGCTGCGGGGATTCGGATGTTACCTGTTTTGGATGGATCCGGAAGGTTGACCATGCGGCAGATCCTGCTTTTCAGTGTTGGGCTGATCCCCATAAGCCTTTTTCCAAACTTATTGGGAAGAGCCGGTAACTTTTATTTGTTCAGTGCCCTCATCTTGGGGTTTGCCCAAGCTCTGCTTTCTCTCAAAATTTATTTCAAACCGACGGAAGAGAATGCGCGCCTTGTCTTTTACGCGTCCATCCTCTATCTCCCTGCATTGCTCGCTTGTCTTTTTTTGGATCTTTTATTTTTATCCTGATTCCTTCCTGGGCTTGGTCCATTGGATGAAGGGTTTAAGTGTAACCTTGGTGGAGGTGTTGGGTGCAGGCAGTCGAGACGAGAGATCTTTCTCGTAACTTTGGAGCCAGGCGGGCTCTTCTTGGCGTTTCTCTCGAAGTTTCTGAGGGGAAAATCTTTGGGCTTCTCGGGCCGAACGGAGGGGGAAAGTCCACGATGTTTAAGATCATTTCCACCCTTCTCCCTCCTAGTGCAGGAACTGCGGCGGTCTTTGGTCGGGATGTCGTAGCCGATCCTGGAGGGGTTCGAGCCTTGCTCGGCGTTGTTTTTCAAAGCCCCAGCCTCGACAAGAAGCTCACAGTGAAAGAAAACCTTGAATACCATGGGCGCATCTATGGTCTTGGCGCGGCAGAAAGGAAGGGGCGGATCGAGGATTTGCTGGGGCGCTTCCATTTAACCGAAAGGGCAAAGGATCAAGTGGGGACTCTTTCAGGAGGTTTGGCTCGCCGGGTGGAGATCGCCAAGGGGATGATGCATCGACCGAAACTGTTGCTCCTTGATGAGCCTTCGACCGGCTTGGATCCTGGGGCGCGGATGGAATTGATGGCTGAGCTTCGACTTGCAAGAAAAGAAGAAGGGGTAACTGTCCTCATGACGACTCATATCCTTGAAGAAGCCGAGGATTGTGACGAACTTGCAATCCTGGATCGGGGAGAAATCGTGGCGCGCGGGACTCCTGATCAACTCAAGGCTGAGATCAGCGGAGAAGTCCTGACCATTGAGGCGGATGAACCTGAACAACTCCAAAGGGAGATTGAGGCGAAGTTAGGTCTCAAGGCTGAACAAGTCTCCTCTGCGCTTCGTCTGGAAGCCCCCAAGGCTTTCGAGCTTTCTATGACCTTAGGGAAGGAGTTTGGAGACAGGATTCGTTCCCTACGAATTGGGCGGCCGACCCTTGGAGATGTTTTTCTCCGAAAGACCGGGCGGTTGTTCAGCGGAGAAGAAGAATCGGACAAAAGGGAAAAGGCGGTGCAACGATGACGGACACGATCAAGGTCCAAGGCCGAAAAGCTTCTGCTTGGAGTGCTGTTATGGGGCTGTCTTCCCGAGAGGTCATTTCTTTTCTTCGGCAGCGCTCCCGGGTGATCGCTTCATTGGCCACTCCCATCATGTTCTGGTTGATGTTTGGAGCGGGCTTTGGCTCTTCCTTCCGGGGAGCTGGATCCGCACAGAGCAACTTCCTTGAATACTTTTTCCCTGGGATTTTGATCCTTGCGGTGGTCTTTGCAGGGATCTTTTCGACGATTTCCACGATTCAAGACCGGCAAGAAGGTTTTCTGCAATCGGTATTAGTTGCCCCTATCCCTCGCTGGGCCATTGTTTCGGGAAAGATCCTGGGAGGAAGCATCTTGGCTTTTCTCCAAGGAGCAGTTTTGTTAGCCCTTGGGCCCCTGGCTGGAATTCCTTTTCATTTACTTGGGTTTGCTCTTGCCCTGGGTTGGCTCTTCCTTATCTCCGTGGGCATGACCGCACTTGGGTTTTATTTTGCTTGGAAGATCGATTCCGTGCAGGGCTTCCATGGGGTGATGAACACTTTGCTAATGCCAATGTGGCTCCTATCGGGAGCTTTTTTCCCAGCGGCCGGAGCCTTTTGGGGCATCAAGGTCCTGATGATGATCAACCCCCTGACCTACGGTTTGGTAGGGCTCCGTCGGGCACTTTACTTCGGCAGTTCCCAGGGGCTCGCTGAGCTTCCCGCAACATGGATTTGTCTTTTGGTCGTTGTCGGGATGGTTCTCATCATGATTGCGGCTTCCGCTTCGGCAGTCCGGAAAAAGGCTCTCTGACTCACCATGCCTCTAGATCTGAGCTTTCTCCCCTTTTTTGAAGCTTGTTGCAATAGTGCGGCGGTCGTGAGCCTTCTTCTGGGGGTCCGGTCTATCCGTAAAGGAGACCGAACCAGGCACAAGCGTCTGATGCTTCTCGCTTTTGTATTTTCGAGTCTCTTTTTGACTGCATATTTGGTCTATCACTTTTCTGGTGTCCCGGTTCGAAGGTTTCAGGGACCGAGTGCTTTACGCCTGGTGTATCTTGCCGTCCTCCTGAGCCATACATTGTTGGCGGTGCTTGTCCTTCCCCTGGTTCTGCGGACCTTCTATCTTGCCTTTAAGGGGCGTTTCGAAGAACACCGCAAGCTGGCAAAGTGGACCCTTTGGATCTGGCTCTATGTGTCTGTGACAGGGGTGTTGGTCTACTTAACGATCTATCCCCTGGGCTTTGGGGTCTTGGAAGTTACGAACAAATAATCTCCAAGTCTTCCTGCCCATCTTCCAGATCTGTCCTGGTTTTAATGGGGAAGAAACGGCATTCCTTGCCGGTTCGTCGCACGCGAAGGTATTCGGTGTCCAAGAATCGTGTGATCTCCCCCACAAGAGTCTCAATCTGAACAGCGTCTTTTCCGTCTACTTTCTTTTTTACAAAGCAGGGCGTGAGATCAAAGGATCGATCGATCGCTTCGGCATTGATTGTGAAAGTGTTGGTATTGAAGACTGGGATAGAATCTTGATCAAAATCAGGAGGAAAACGGAAGCCTTCAACAATCCAAAACTTGTCATCAACGAGGGCGGGAGCCCCCCCTTGATCTCCCGGCCATTTGGGCGCCAGCTCGGCGGTAACAGCTTTGCCTTTTTGGATGTGGGCACCGATGACTCGAGGGTCCAGGCGGGCTGCCAGGTTATCCACATTGGAAAGAAAAAGGTATTTGCCTCCACTTGCCAAAAAGGAGGAGAGGATTCCTGATTTCCGAAGGAAGGGAAGGCAATCTCCATGGCCGGGCCCATAAAAAGATGGTTTTCCCTCCGCTCCCAAAAAGATTCCTCCCTTTGGCGTCAGGCGCATAGAGATTCCCTGGGTGTAGTGGTGGACTTGTTCCTTGGGAAATCCAAAATAATGATGGGCTTCAAAATGGGCTCTGGTTGGGGCATCCGTCGCGAAGCTGTTCATAATGATCAGGGGGACTTCGCCACCTGCGGCTCGAGCTGTTTTCAGGATGGCTCGACATTTGAGGGCGAGGAAGGATTTGCCGGGAAGAGCTTGGACGATGCCTTTAACTTCGCCTCCAAAGCGAGTGGCCATGCCACCGTTGAGCACGAGAGCACCCACTTCACCTCGAGCGATCGCTTCGTTTCCGATGTGAGCAAGTTCTTCTGCCTCGGGGGTTCCTTGCTTTGGGAGGTCTTCCCAGAACTCTTGTTCGCAAGCTTCCACCCTACCTTGAACAATATTGGTCTCGGGGGTTAGGGATCCTTTGCGGACTTCGTTTTTGAATTGTTCAAAGCGGATTTCGTCGAACCCGTAAGATTCGAGAAAATCCTTCGTTCCATCGGGAAGTCTGCTCCAATCCATCTAATTCCCTCATGATTCAGTTGGGGGGAAAACCATATACTCTGGGGGGGGTTCTTCTATGGGTTTTCTACATCTTCTTTGGGATGTTTCATGGTCGATGCAAGCCATGGACTCTCTGGATGCTTCACCTATTGGAACCGAAGGATGAGGAGCGAAATGTCATCTTCCTGCTCTTTGCGATCCGTAAAATGGACAACCTTGTCGTAGATATGTTGGACTATTTCCGGAACAGGAAGATCCTGGAACTCCCTGATACAGCTTTGCAGGCGCTCGACTTCAAACATTTCGGATTGATGGTTGCTTGCTTCAACGATCCCATCCGTATAAAGAATCAGGAGGTCACCTGTTTCCGTGGCAAAGGTTTCTTCCTCATATTCAACCCCAGGAAACATCCCCAAGGGTGGTCCCGAAGCTTCGAGATTGAAAAACCGATCTTCTTTGGGGCGGAAAACAAAGACCGGGTTGTGCCCGGCACTGGCGAAATCGAAGGAACCCCCTCCCTTTTCGATTTTAAGGGTCACAGCAGTGAGGAACATGCCTGTTCCTTGCGCTTCTTCCCGGACCCTTTCGTTGAGGCTCCCTAAGAGTTCATCGGGTTGCATCCACAGGGAGTCCCCCCTGTATGTGGATCGGAAAGATGACATCAAAAGGGCGGAATTGATCCCATGCCCGGAGACGTCAGCGAGAACGCAGAAAGTATCCCCCAGATCTCCTTCAAGGATGTCCAGGTAGTCTCCGCCCACGTGCTGCGACATTTTGGAGAGAAACCCGATTTCCAAATTTGGGATCTCCGGTGGCGTCTTGGGAATGAGCTGACGCTGAACAACAGACGCAATCTCAAGTTCGGTTTCCATTTGCCTAGAATGGATGGCATCTTGCTCCAACTGGGCTCTGTGGAAAAGTGCAGCGCCCAATTCAAAAAGATGGGCGCTTGCTTCCTTTTTTTCTGCAAACGATGGATCTTCGAAATCGATGTTGCAAAAGACGCAAACTCCTGTGTGGAACCCGTGGTATGCGAGGGGGGCTACCATCAAGGTTTGGAAAGGAGGGGGGATTCGTTCATTATCCAAACCAGGGAACTCTCCTGTGAGAGGGTCTCGTGAGAGTAGGAGAGGGCAGGCCGTATCCACGACTGCTCCGGGCCACCATGTTCCATCTTCGAGGACGATCTCTTCGAGGAGATGATCAGGGAGCCCCATGGCGTGCTGCAATCTGAGTTCTGAATCCAAGCGCCCGAGTTCATCCAAGGAATAGACGGCACCTGCATGGGAACCTACGGCAAGGAGGGCTAGTTGGAGGAAGCGTGCTGCCAAGCTTTCATGGTCTTGGACCTGTAATAGGCCGATTCCTTCCTCAAGGGAGCGGAGCGATTGGCTGTAAATCGTAGCGTTTTTTTGCGCTTCCTCGTTGAGCTTATAATTGGCAAGAGCGATTGAGAAGTGGAGGAGAAGGGCTTCCAGGACCTTGGAAACCTCATCTCCTGGGTGTTTTGCGAGGATGAGTTTCCCAAGAGTGTATTTATCGTAGAGGAGAGGCATGCTTTGCATTCCCTCGGGATTCCAACTTCCAGAAGGTCCGATCTCCCCAGCTCGGATCGGGCAGTTGGGACCACTTGCAACCTCTACAAAATAATTTCCGTCTTCTACCTGAACCAAAAGGGCATAGTCTTCGCCAGGGAGAATCTTGGCAAGTTCTCGGGCCATGGCTTGGCGAAGATCCTCCTTGTTCCTGGGACGATGCAAGGACGCCCAAGGGGCTTCCTCTAGCCCTTCCTGCAGGTTTAAGGGGTGCAACTGTGGTCCAATCTCAGAAGCTCCGGAACTCATGACTGGTCTCAGTTCTTTCCCAGGTTGTCGAGAGTTGCGATTGCGGTTTCCATCGCTTCTTTCATTTCGAACTTTGCGTCATCCCACTTCTCCTCCGTGAGGGCGAGAAGGTCAAGGTCCGCTTGCAGATATTCGAGCTCAGGTTCGTGCCCTTCTTGGAAGCCCTTTCCAAGCTCCTTCGCGTAATTGTCAGCCAAGCGAATGAGAGCTGTTTCGACTTCATACCCTTCGGGTAGGTTTTTCCCATGGTGATTTTGGATCACGTTTTTCACCATTGGGCCGAGATTCCATTTTTCCGCGATCATGGCTCCCGATTCTGTATGGTTCATCCCAAGGAGAGTTTCTTCGATTTCGGTTTGGGTTCCTTCATACATACTGATGTTGGAATTGGACTCCGCGAGGAAAGGCCCCAAGAGCATCTTGCCTATGTCATGAAGGAGGCCGGCAACGAAAACTCCTTCTCTAATATCCGCCTTTTGCCTGGTTTCCTTAGCTAAGGTCCGGGCACCCGAAGCCACGCATAGAGAATGGATCCATAGGCCTTTTTCGCTGTGCCCAAAACAGCTGAAGTTTCGTTCAAGATAGTTTGCCGTGGTCGCAGCCAGGACAAGGCTTCTAAGGCTACGGAAACCAAGGATCATTACAGCTTCTTTGATGGAATTGACTGTTTGGGGCATTCCATAAAAAGGAGAATTGACAACCCTTAGCATTCTGGCCACCAAGGATGCGTCTTTTTGCAGGTGCTTTTCGAAGTCCTTGAGCTCAGCTCCTTGATTGTTGTTAAGGAGGCTCAGAATTTCAGTTACTACATCGGGAAGCGAGGGTATGAGCTCGCTTTTTTGTTGAACTTCTCTCTTGATCTTGTCATGCCGCGCAAGATTAGAAAGTGGGCTAAGTGTCATTGTTGTCGATCCTGTTTTCTGAAGAAAAGAGCCAAGAGTTCAAGGACACTTTGCTCACTTCTTGCCTCCACCTTGGAGATAAAAAGGGTCCTTGCCGCATGAAGACTCTTCGATTTTCGGTGGGTATGCTCTTTAGCCGAATGAGAGAGATTGCAACTCGAGGAGAAAATGATGGAGAAGGGGCCGGTGGCAGGGCGGGTTGAGGATAAAGCTCAGGTTGTTTGTCCCAAAAAAACGGAGTCCTCTTCAGTGGTATCCCTCGACCTACAGCAGTTGAGAGGGGTGGGGCCTTCTCTTGCCAAAAAGCTTCAAGAAGCGGGTGTATCGGATTTGGAAGCCTTGGTGCGGCGCTTTCCCCAAGGATATCGGCGCATTCGTGTTGTTCATGAGCTGCGGGATGAGGACTTATCGGCATGGGTTCTCATCCGGGGGAAGGTGAAGAAAGCCTGGAGGCGTTGGTTGGGGGGGAAGCGTTCTATGGTGACAGTGGAGCTGGAGGGCTTGGGGCTGACAGCGTCATTCTTCAATCAAGCCTGGTTACTAAAAACATTTGAGCCCGGGCGGGTCCTTTGCCTTGTGGGATTGTTGGGACGGAGGGGCAAGAGTTGGACGCTCAAAAACCCAAGGGTGGTGCAGGAGGATTGGGGGACAGGAAAGGGGAAAGGGGAAGCGCCAAGTGAGATTGTGCAACCTCTATACGGGACTCCCCCAGAAGGAATCTCCGTGGACCGCATGCGGCGATTGACTTTGGCCGCTTTGGATCTTTGCCGTCCGGTTTTTAAGGAGAACTTGGATGAGGCAACCCTGGAGCGATTTGGCATGTTGACCTTGGAGAGAGCTGTCCCCTTTCTGCATCAGCCTGGTCCCTCCGAGGAGGTGTTGGAGAAGGCTCGTCGGCGGATTGCCTTTGATGAAGCGAAAGAGCAAATGGCACAGGTTCGGCTGCGTAGGAAGCAGCGCTTTCGATTTCCGGCTCCTAAGGTGGAGGTCGCGGCAAGGGTGGAGGAGAGGATACGCGCACGTTTGCCCTTTGCCCTCTCGAAAGAACAGGAGAGCTGTGTTGCCGAGATTTGCTCGGATATGGCCACGGGTCGGCCTATGGCGCGTCTTCTTCAGGGAGAAGTGGGTTCAGGTAAGACCCTTGTCGCGGTCTATGCTGCCCTGGCGGTTTTGGCGCAAGGATACAAAGTTCTTTTTTTGACTCCGACGGAATCTCTCGCTGAGCAGCATCATCGGAAGGTGGGGGAGATGTTACGGGGATCTTTGGTTGCTCCCCGGCTTTTGACTCGATCGACCTCTCGGGAAGAGCGTTTGGCTCTTTCCAAGGCTCTTGCGGGGGATGGCCCTCTTTTTGTGATTGGAACCCATGCGCTGTTTTCAGAGGAGATGCTTCCCAAAAATTTGGGCTTGGTTGTGATTGATGAGCAGCATCGTTTTGGTGTAGAGCAGCGAGGCCGTCTTTTTCGTGAAGTGGATGGGTTCTTGCCCCATGCCCTTGTGATGTCGGCGACTCCGATTCCCAGGACCTTGGCTACGGCGTTTTATGGGGACTTGGATCTCTCCGAGATTCGTCGGCCACCGGTTCCCAGGCCACCGGTGAAAACTGTGCTGTTCTCGGAGAAGAAATGGGATGGGGTTGTGCGGAAGATTGTGGAAGAGGTGGAGAGGGGAGGGCGTGTGTTTGTTGTCTGTCCTCGGATTGGGGAAGATCAGGAAGATTGTGGAGGGGCTTTGGCGACTTTTGAAGAATTGAGAGGCTTGGTATCTGCACGGCTTGTGCATGGGCGGCAAAAGCCGGAGGAGCGGAGGGAGGCGCAGCGGGCGTTTCGGGTGGGGGAGGTGTCTTGCTTGGTGGGGACGACGGTTGTGGAGGTGGGGATTGATGTGCCGGAGGCGACTTGGATGGTGGTGCGGGGGGCGGAACGGCTGGGGCTGAGTTCTTTGCATCAGTTGAGGGGTAGGG
>JALSSW010000065.1 GCA_026984035.1 Planctomycetota bacterium | reverse complement strand
CTTCCATCCCCGTGGCGAGCAGTCAATCTCTTGGGGTGGATCCCAAATATCGAGAAGCCGCCTGTTTTGCTGCCCTGGGGCGCAGGGCACTTCTGAATCTTCCCGGGAGCTTTCCCAATACCACTGGAGTCCGAAGCCCTACGGTTTTGGGCAAATGGGCCTTCCCTTCCCGGCCTTCATCCAAAAGAGGAAAGGCCGTCTGAATCTCCCATAACTGCGAAGGAAGGAGCTTCCAGAGCCCGATGGAAGCTCTGGGACAAGGCCCCGGAAACAGGATCTTTGCACAATCTTTTGACCTTCTTTTGTCGGGAGGGCTCGGAATGGGGTAGTCTTCTTCGCCTGGAAGCCGATGAGCGTTTTCTGGAAACTCCTTTGGAGGACCCAGAGCACTCCTTGACCTCTGGCGAAGCCGATCTAGACTAGGGCCTTCCATTTTTTTTTGGTCAGCCCCCAAATCCTGAATGGGAACTACTTTGGGAAGTCCAGAAACGCTTCATCAGCGGGGTTTCCTGGGTAATGATGCCCTAAACTCGACATTTTCATCCCGGTTCCCCCGGGGTAACCACAGCCCGATGTAGGAGGCCGGTACACATGGTCCACGGTTTCGGTCGCAGCCTGTTCGCACTTTCCGCCGCTGCTCTCTTTGGTGTTTCTTCAGTCCACGCGCAAGACGCGCAAGACTCTTTCAAGGAAGGAGTTCGTCTCCTCAGGCTCGGAAAAGAGGACGCTGCCCTCAAAAAATTCCAAGCTGCCTTGGCCGCTGATCCCTCCAATGAAGAGGCGTATGCCCTCTGGAAGGACCTGGACTACACAGTCTGGGCCCAGATGATGGCCAAGAAAGGTGATTTCGCAAAAATCGCAAGGCATTTCCTTTCCCTGGCAACGGTTGAGCGCAAGGCGCGCTCTGCAGACCCGGATCGGATCAAGCCTTTGGTCGAAAAAGCCCTCTCGGATGATTACGAAGTCCGCCGGGACGCTCTGGTCAAGTTGGCTACTGAGCATGGCGAGTTTGCCGTCCCTTACTTCGTAGACGCTCTGGCTGATTCGGACAATCAGAGTCGGCAGGTGTTTGCCGTGACGGCTTTGGAGCAGTTGGGTCGCCCTGCGACCCTTCCGACTCTCGCCCTGCTCAAGAGCGACAATCGGACCCTCCGCTTGAATGCCACTGCGGCGCTTCTCTATCTCAAAGATGAGCGGGCTCTTCCCGCCTTGAAGCTCCTGTCCGAACAAGACAAGGACGCTGGCGTTCGCGAGGTCGCGACCAAGGCCGTTGCCAAGATTGGAGGCAATCGCGTCCCCTCGAGCTTGGCCCTCTTCCTGGACCACTCCCACCGCTATCTAAAGGGTGACCCCATCCTTCTCCAGGATGGCGATGTAAGTCCTGTGCTCTGGAAGTGGACCGGGGGTGCACTGAAGTCCCGCCCCGTTCCCCATCAGCTTTTTGGCTTGGAACTGTCCAAAGAGGCGGCTTATGGCGCCCTGGATGTGGATCCAGCCAACTTTGATGGGATGGTGGCCCTGACCCGGGCTTATATTGCAGAGAAGACCGTGGCGGAGAACACTCTTGCCCGAAATCCCGATGACGAAGGATTGAAAGCGGCCAAGGCTTCCATCGAAGAGATGGGGATCAATGTCCTGGCCAGCGGAACCAAGGTCATGCGGACCGCAGCTCAAGCCGACATCCAAGAAGGGATGATTCCCTCAGCCGTTGTCGCCCTGCGCTCCCTGAGCACCCTGGAAGATCCGAAGCATTTGGACGGATCTCCCCTCCTTTCCGCCCTAAAAAGCTCTGACAAGCGGCTTCGCTATGCCGCGGCCCTCACCCTTTCGGGAATGAAGGATGCCACCATGGCTCCTGACCTGAAGGACCTTGTGGTCTCCACCCTGAGTCAGGCTGTTCTGGAACAAGCGGTGCGGGTTGTCAAGGTCATCGACCCCAATCCCGAAAACCGCAAGGTTGCCATGGAAGCCAGCAGCAAGGCTGGCGGCGTCTTTGTGGAGGGGACTGCGAGTGCCAAGGAAGCTTTGGCGGATCTCAGTATTTTCCCCAATGTCGATGTGCTTGTGGTCAACGAAAAGCTGGACACTCTGACCCCCTTCGATGTGATCAACTACGTAAACAACACGAACACTCTCTCCGGGATCAAGATCATCCTTGTGACCAATGATGTGGCCAAAGCGCGTGAGACCTATGGTGACAAGGTGCAGGCCTATATCAAAGGGCCTCTGACCGGTGAAGCCCTCAAGAACCGAGTGAACGAAGTCCTCAAGGGGCTTCCCCTGGACGAGAACCGGGCGCGGGCTTCGGCCTACGCTGTTTCTGCGGCCAAGGCCCTTGCGGACTTGGACTCCGATAACTACAACCTTTCCACCGCGACCAAGCAGCTCTTGGCCGCTGCGAAACGGGATCCCAAGGTTGCGATTCCTGCCCTCAAAGCCCTCGGCAAAGCCGCCGGCAAAGCCGCGATCCCCGAGCTTGTCAAGATCCTGGTGGACCGGAAGGCTGAAACCGGTGTCTGCGCCGCTGCCGCAACCGCTCTCGGCCAGACCATGGAGCGAGCGCAGTCGGCACCGAAAAACGCGATCCAAGGTTTGATTACGATTGCGACTGACCGGTCTTTGGATTCCAAGGTTCGCGCTGCCGCTGTCGCGGCGCTTGGGAGGGCTCCTCTCGTTCCTGGTGAGAGGACCAAACTCCTGCGGGCACTCCGCGTCGATCCGGGTGCTGATTCCGGCGGAGAAAACGAAGGCTGAACGAGCCGCATCCAATGACCCGGGATTCCTTCAGGGGTTCCGGGTTGCGAAGAAACCCCTTCTGAGTTTCAAAAACCCGGGAGGGGTTTTCTCTGTACTACGAGGCTACACTTCTCTTTATGACAGGCGCAGAAGAATGGGTCCTTCAAGGCGGTCAAATCGTCTCTCCTCAGGGGGTGATCCGGGCTGACCTCCACATCCAGGATGGCAAAATAAAGGACATTGGGCCAGACCTTTCGCTCTCCCAAGAACTTCCTTGTATTGCCGCTCAGGGTTTCTTGGTGTTCCCAGGCCTTGTCGATCCTCAGGTCCATTTCCGTGAACCAGGACTCGAGTGGAAGGAAGATTTGGCCAGCGGTTCTCTCGCGGCAGTGGCAGGTGGCGTCACTTCTTTTATGGAAATGCCCAACACCAAACCTCCCACCACCAGCCCAGAAGCCTTGAAGGACAAGCTTCGCAGGGCTTCGGGTCGCTGCTATGCCGACTATGCTTTTTTCCTCGGGGCAAGCGCTGAAAATGCCGATTTTTTGGGGGAGTGGGAACAAGCCGAAGGTTGCGCAGGGATCAAAGTGTTCATGGGATCTTCGACAGGCAATCTTCTCATTGAAGATGATGCCACACTTGAGAGAGTCCTTCGCTCGGGAAGTCGCAGGGTGGCCATTCACAGCGAAGATGAGCCAAGGCTCAAGCAACGCTATGCCGAGGTGAAACCTGGGAGTCCTCACCGCATCCACCCAGAGGTCAGAGATGTGGAAACCGCCCTTAAAGCCACGAAGAGATTGCTGAGGCTCGTGGAGAAAACGGGGCGCAAGGTCCACCTCCTCCATGTCAGTACCGCCGAAGAGTGTGATCTTCTTCGGGAGCGGGATCTCGGTGATCTTGTGACCGCCGAGGTCACTCCGAACCACCTTTTTCTGGAAGCGCCCGCTTGCTACGAAGACTGGGCCAGCCTGGTGCAGATGAACCCACCCATTCGCGATCGGCGACATCTTGAGACGATCCGCCAGGCCTTGGTCGATGGGGTCATCAGCTGTATCGGTTCAGACCATGCTCCCCATCTCCTCGAAGAAAAGAATAAGCCCTACCCCCTCTGTCCTTCCGGCATTCCCGGTGTCCAAACCATTCTTCCTCTTCTTCTGATGGCGGTTCGAGAAGGCTGGATGGACTACCCCAAAATCGCGGAAATCACCTCTCAAGCCCCTTCTCGTGTCTATGGACTCAAGTCCAAGGGCATCCTTCAAGCAGGCATGGATGCTGATTTTGTTCTTGTGGATCCCCAATGGAAAAAGCCCCTAGCTCTTTCCTGGATCCGCTCCCGGGCTGCATACAGCCCCTATGTCGGTATGATGACCCATGGTTTCCCCATCCAAACCTATCTTCGAGGGAAACGGGTCTTTGATCTGGATCAAGGTCCTGGGGAAGCTCAGGGATCTCCCCTGGTGTACCAGTGAGAAGGAGTGGTTTTGCCCTTTTCTGTCCTTCCCCTTTTTCAATGGTTCCATTGAAATCATCCATTCTCTGAAGGAGAACAAATGCAACTCATCCCAAAACTCCCCTTCGTCTTTTGCCTGTCACTTCTTTTTGCGGGGGGAGAGGCCAGCCTTGCACAGGCTGTTCTGCCACAGAGTGTTCTTGCAAAGGGCGGCCTGGCGCAGCGTGGTTCCGCAGAGAAAAATAAGATGGATGCCTTCAATCGAGCCATCGCGAAGCCCTTTTACGATGTGGAGGCTTGCCGAACCCAGGACCGTGCTGTTTGGGCCTATGGATGGAATTTCGCGCTCCTCACCGCTCTGCAATGCACCGGCAAAGCTAGTGAAGAAGTCATGAACAAGCAAATCCAGGCCGTTCGTCAGTTGGAAAGGGGGCTTGGGGTGGTGACTCCCGATCTTTTTTCACGGGCCGGAAATAAGGTGCAGAGAACTGTCGCTGCGGTTCTCTATTTTTCGAAAGGGCCAGGGTACCGATTGAGCCGGGAGATCTCCAAGAAACTTGGATATCGATCGGGGGCTCTTTTTGAGTTTGCGATCAAAAGCGGCCTCCTCATGGTCCTCTATTCGGAAAAGGGGGATCTTTCCAACCAGAGCTTACTGAAAGCCTTGGAGCGTTCTTCCCTTGTCGCGGGAATTCCTGATCGCTTGGTCGATCCTCTTCGGAAAGGGATTCAAAGCCGGCTACCCTACAAGGAAGTCAAAAACAGGGTTTTTTCTCAGGCTGCCAAGATCAAGACTTTTCTCCGAGGCAAAGAGACGACCCTGCGTCCTGTGGTGAAGAGTGTGGGACTTCTCCCAGCCCTTGTAAGGGATTTTGTGACTCCCTTTCTCAAGGTTTACCCGAAGTCCAAGGACCCAGAATCCAAAAATGCGTTTCGATTCAGGGGGAACATGTTTTCCTTTGGCATCGACCTTTCTTTGGTGAGTTTCCAGCGGGCCCAGGGAAAAGACGCGTCGGCAAAGCTGAAGAAGCTTCGTGCGATCAGCAAAGTCTTTGGAGTGAAGTTCCCTCCCTTTGTTGGGATCGGAGGGAAAGCCTTTGATGATCCCCGGAAAGGAACCGGGACCATGAGGAGCTTACAGGCGACGACTTTTTTGCTGAAGGGGGGAGCTCCTCAGCTCGCCAGGGCCATGGGAAAAAGAAAAGGGCTTGGGCATGCCGCCGCTGCGGTGGAGTTGGGGATCAAGGCCTTCCTCGCCAGCCGCTATCAGAATGTCTATAAAAACCATCTCGATCGGATGGACCGGGAGTTTGAGCGCTTGGGCCGAAAGCTGTATCTCCCCTCGAGGACCATTGTCAAGTTTCAGGGGATTTATCGGGAGAAGGATGCAAGAAAGAGGGCTGGAATCGTGATTGGTCTGATGAGAGAACTCAAGGAGATGGGGGCAAAGTAAGAAGGGCCCCTCCTGTTTTTTCCTGGGAGACGGTTTTCCCCTGGGTGAATGGAATCGGGGATTCTAGGATTTTCCCATGCTCGAGTCCCTGGATTATGTCGTTATTGTCCTCTACCTCTTGATTGTTGCGGGGATTGGCTTTTGGGCCAGTCGAGGACAGCGCAACACTGAAGATTATTTTCTTGGGGGCCACAAGATTCCTTGGTGGGCTGCGGGACTTTCTCTGATCGCCACGGCCACCAGCGCTCTGACCTTCATGGGCGCTCCGGTCCAATCGCTGAAGGGTGATTGGACCTACCTCCAACTCTCTTTTGGAGGGATCATCGGCTACTTCCTGGTCGCCCATTTGATCATCGGGGTCTACTACAAGGCCAAGGTCTTTACGGTCTACGGATATCTCAACCAGCGATTCGGCCCCTGGACTCGAAATATGAGCGGGGTTTTGTTTTTTATTGGAAGAAGCCTGGGGAGTGGAGTTCGCCTTTATGGGGCTGCGATCGCCTTAAATGTTCTGGCTGGGATGGATTTCTACCTGGCCATTGCTGCGATCTCCTTTGTCGCCGTTCTTTATACGATCGCGGGAGGGATCAAATCGGTGATCTGGACCGATGTTCTCCAAGGACTCTTGCTGTTCGGGGGGGGGATCATCGCTGTCTGGTATCTGGCAGGTTCCGTGGAAGGAGGCTTTTGGGGGGGGCTTCAACGGATCCATGAGTCCACTTGGGCTCCTGGGGGAACCTCTTCCCATGGGGATCCTTCCTCACTGGTTTCAAAGTTGAGGATCTTTGATTTCAGCTCGAATCCCTTAAAGAACTCTTTTTCTTTCATTGGTGGAGTGATTGGGACCATCTTCATGACGATGGCGATGTTCGGCACCGACCAGGACATGATCCAACGGACCTTGACTTGTAAGGATTCCAAGGACGGCAAGCGCTCGATTTGGCTGAGTGCTTTCCTCAACATTCCTATCGTTGTTCTTTTCCTCCTTGTTGGCAGTTTCCTTTGGCTGAAGTTGGGAGGGGATGAAGGTGCTTCGAAACTGGCGGCTTTCCTGGCCGACAAGGCCCATGAAGCGGGGAAGGGAAAGGGCTTTGACTATATCTTTCCCTACTACGTTCTTACGAATCTCCCTGCGGGGATCAAGGGCATGATCATGGTGGGACTCTTCGCGGCAGCCATGTCCAGTCTTGATTCGGCGATTGCCGCCCTCTCCTCCACCGCTGTGAAGAACTTTTGGGAACCTTATTTTGATCGAGGCCGAGATGAGACGCACTATCTCAAAATCTCCCGATACTTTGCTGTCTTCTTTGGAGTGGTCCTTACTGTAGTGGCTGTTGGGGTCTATTGGACCAAATCTTCAGGAAGTGCCCAGGAGGGGTTCGGGGTGTTGATGCTGGGGCTCAAAGTTCTCTCCTGGATTTTCCCTCCGCTCCTGGGGATCGTGCTTTTGGGGATTTTGACGAAAAGGGGGACGGATTTAGGGAATGTGCTGGCTTTTACCCTAGGGATTGGAACCTTGCTTTTTGTGGAGTTTGGGATGACGGATAAACTTTGGGGCTGGGTTTGGAACTCCGTCTTCGGGACGATCATCAGCTTTGGAGTGGGGGCCTTGTTTCCCGGGGACCCAAAGCGCATGGTTTCTCAGGAGAGCCCTGAATGAATGATGCCAAAACCCCCCCCGGCGGGGCGCGCCTGATGGTGGGGTTCCACGGGACAGAAGGAACCGAGGAGCTTAGGGACCTCCTGCTGGAGACTGGGGCCCTGTCGGTCATTCTGTTCACCCGAAACCTTGTGGATGCTTCTCAAGCAAAGGACCTGATCGCGGAAATCCGAGCCTTGGTCCCTTGGCCCCTTCTGATCGCGATCGACCAGGAGGGGGGCTGTGTCGTCCGTCTTACTAAGGGAGTGACGGTTTTTCCGGGGAACATGGCCTTGGGCGCGGTGGGGGACCCTGGTCTTGCTTTTGCCCAGGGCCGGGAGTCCGGTCGCCAGCTTTCGGCGATTGGAATCGATCTCAACTTGGCCCCGGTGGTGGACCTCCAGACCAATCCCCAAAACCCGGGAATCGGGATCCGCTCCTTTGGGAGCCACCTTGAGTCGGCGCGTGCGCTCGCACGAGCCTTCATCGATGGGCATCTCCAAGAGGGAGTGGCCTGTTGCCTCAAACATTTTCCCGGAAAGGGAGCGGCTTCGGTGGATGCCCATATCGACCTGCCTGTCCTGGATCTTCCGGTGGAGGAGTTTCGAGATCCTCACCTTAAAATTTTTGAGGATCTCTGCGAGGGCCGAGAGGATATCGCCCTGATGAGCACCCACATTGTGGTCAAGGGCTTGGACCCGAAGAATCCAGCGACCTTCTCTCGGGCCGTCATGCATGAGTTGCTACGAGAGGGTCTCGGTTTTCGCGGTCTCAGCATTGCTGATGACCTCGAGATGGGAGCGATCGCCAAGTACCACAGCATCCCTGAGGCTGCACTGAGGGCGGCTGCCGTAGGCCATGACCTTGTCCCCATCTGCCACAGCGGGGAAGCCCAAAGAGCGGCCGCCCAGGCCTTGAACCTTGGGCTTGAGGAGGGCAGCCTCGACCCCGAAGAACATCGAGAGGCTTGCGTCCGGATTACCCGGTTTGCCGCCCGCTCCAAGGGAGGGGCCTTGATCCATCCCGCCGAGGGGGATTGTCTCGCAGCTGCATTGGCCCAAAAATCCGTTCACCTGTTTTCCGATCCTCGGGAGCTCCTTCCCATTCCCGATAGGGCTTCGCTTTTGGTTCTTGCCACCGAGCCCTTTTCGGTTGTGGGAGTGGAAGAGGAGGCGGATCAGGATTTTGGGGGGATGCTCAAAAGGGTGATCGCCGCCCCTCGTAGGGGACGCACAGAGATTCGGACTTTTGGAGCTGAGTTGGATCCAAAGAGGGTCTCTCTGCTCCTCCCGAGTGCCGAGGGCTTTGACCGTGTAGTCCTCATGACCTGGAATGCTCTTGGGATCCCCGCTCAACGCTTTCTTCTCGAAGAACTCTCCCGTAACCTTGCGGATCGCTTGGTTGTGGTCCACTCGAGGAATCCCTTCGACCAGGTGTTCGTCCCCGAGGGAGTGACTGCGCTCACGGCCTTTGGGTATAGAATCTGTCAATTCGAGGCGATCGCTGCCGTTTTAAGAGGGCAGGCGAGAGCTAAGGCACCTTTCCCCGCAGAATGGAAATGAAACGTAGAAGCCTCCTGTTTCTTCTTCTCCTGATCTCCGCATTGTCATCGGCTTGCTCCTTTTTGCCGAAGCGGCTGGAAGATATCCATTACGCTATCTGGGTGACTCGCTGGGATTATCGGACGGAATCCGATGTCCGGGACATCATCAAGAATTGCGCGCAGGGTGGCTTTGACACCGTTCTCTTCCAGGTTCGAGGGAATGGGACAGTGTTTTACCGTTCAAGCATTGAACCTTGGTCAGAAGAGTTTGATTTCCAAGATCCCGGATTCGATCCCCTAGCCGTTGCTTGCGATGAGGCGGGAAAGCAGGGGATTGCTCTCCACGCTTGGGTCAATGCCGTTCCCGGTTGGAGAGGGATACAGCCTCCGACCACCCGGGATGGAAAGCCCTTTTTGCGCCAGCTGTATTACCGAAGGCCAGGTTGGTTTTTGAAGGATCAATATGGGAATCGCCAGCCCTTGCAGAAGGATTATTATGTTGCTCTCAATCCTTGCCTCCCCGAAGTGCGAGAATACATTGCCTCCATTTGTGCAGAGATTGCCGCCCGCTATCCCGTTGCGGGGATCCACCTCGACTACATCCGCTTTTTAGAAAAAAAGAAGGATGCCAAGGGACGCCCCCTGGACTATCCCCGGGATCGTGTCACCGTAGGTTTGTTTGAACGCAGCGGCTTTTCGGTGACAAAAAACCCCGAAGCTTGGGAGCGTTGGAAGACAGAACAAGTCACCAAGTTGGTGGCTCTTTGTCGGCGGGCGATCCGTCGAGTCAACCGAAGGGCGACATTGACCGCAGCGGTCATGCGGACTCCCGAGAGGGCCCTCAAGCAAGTCCATCAAGATTGGCCGACCTGGGTGAATAAGGGATATGTGGACGGCGTTTTCCCTATGCAGTATGACCGCAATGATGAGCGTTTTGCTATGCGGGTCAAAGCCTGCACTGAGGCCGTTCCCGCGGGTCGGCTCATCATGGGGATTGGGGTCTATCTCCATAAAGATCCTGCCCAAACGCTCAGGCAGATGGACATTGCTTTTAAAGCTGGATGTCGCGGCGTCTGCTTTTTTGCCTATACTTCGTTTTTCAAGGGAGCCCAAGGGGATGCTGAGCCTGGAAAGGCCAAAAACCCCAAGGATCCCGCGTCACCCTCAGAGGCCTTGCTTCGGAGCCAAAGAAGGATGAAGATCCTCCCTCGGCTTCAGAGCTTCCCCAGCAGGGTGCATCAGAAGTCGCGATAGAAGCGTCTTTTTAAGAACGGACTTTGACTAAGGAGGAGGATCGGGGCTGGTGTCCCGCCTGGTCTTCAAAACCAGTGGTCGGCGACCCGAGTCGTTGACGGTGGGTTCGATTCCCATCCTTTTCCGCCATTTTTCCAGCCTTTCCGTATTCAGGCCCGTTGCCTCAGGGTAAATTTTGCTTTAGCCTGGAAGGTTTTCCTAAGCACTATCCGCGGTCTTCGGGTGGATTCTCAGACGAAGACTTTGTGGCTAAGGTTCTCGATTCTCTCAGTCCCTCGTTTTTTGGAGGCTCCTTTCTTATGAAATCTTCATTACTCCTGCCTGCCGCTGTGCTCACTTTGTCCAGCCTGTCCTTTGCCCAGCTGAAATACGTGGTGGTTCCTGCTTCAGCTGCAAGCGCTGATGGGTCCAGCTACCATTGGTGCCCGACGCGCTACAACCCGAACAGGACCCAGTGTTTTTATTCCGCTAAAACGGTTGGAACCGGTTTCAGGATTTTCCGGTCCATCGGGATCCGCAGTGACGCAGCCCGTACCACCAGTGCTGTCAACAAAAGCTGGGATATCGAAATCCAAATGGCCAATATCTCGCAGGCTCCCGGCAAGCAATCCTGGAGGTTTTCCAAGAACTTGGTGGGGGGGACCAAGGTCTTTCCCCGCAAGAAGATCAACCTCCCCGCTCCCAAAAAACCGCCCGTAGGCAAGCCCGCAGCTTTTGTGCGCATTCCTCTGACGAAGCCATTTCTTTACAAAAACCAAACCTTGGTCGTGGACTTCCAGACCTTCGGTTCGAAAGAAACCAAATACTGGTATGTAGATGCCCAAGATTACACCCTGACTGGAAATGCTCCCGACTATGGGGGAGCAAAGATTACAACGACCTCCTGCCCGACCAACTTCACGATGTATCGCGCTGGTGGGAACTGGGTTGGTGGAGCTATCGGGTACTATGGGTATTCTCGCGTTCAGGCGAACACGGCCAAGCCGGGATTCCTGATCATTGGTGCAAGCAACACCAAATGGGGCGCCTTCACCCTTCCATTGGATTTGACGATTGCTGGTGCGAAGGGCTGTAAACTCGGGGTCAGCATGGACCTGCTCATTCCCACCATTACGGAGAAGGCCCGCGCCGACGGTTATGTCTCCAACGATGTAGACATCCCGAATATTCCTTCCCTGGGTGGCTTGACGATCCATGCCCAGTACATGGTGATCGATGCGGGCTATAACAGCTTGAATCTGCGCTTTTCCAATACCTATTCCAACACCATCGGCAAGCATGGTTTCCCCAAGGCCATGGAGGGATTCATGCTTTACAACTATTACAGTCAGCCCACCTATGACGTCGGGATCTATAACAAGACCCGTGCACTCGTCCTTGAGCTTGGGTACTAAAAAAAGAATCTCCTGAGTCCTGGGCCTGGGAGCAATCTCCTAGGCTCAGTTTCTCAGTTCCCGGAGATGTGCTTGGATCCCTTCTCCGGCTGCGGACTCCTCCCCAAACGCAGCTGCCCACAGGCCGCGTTTCGGTCGCGTCCTCTGCGCCGACGCACGGTCACTTTGAGTCCTTCATTTTGGAGAATGTCTCGGAAGCGGTCCACTCGATCCGGCTCGGGAGAGTTGAGGTTCGGGATCTCCTCCACCTGGTTCCAGGGGATGAGGTTGATGTGACCACGCTGTCTGTGGAGGAGGCGGGCCAGTGCACGGGCATGCTGCGGTTCGTCGTTCCAGTTGCGGAGGAGGACGATCTCAAAGGTGGGTTCACGCCCGGTGGCCCCAAAATAATCTTGGCTGGCCCGGACAAGACTCCTTGGGTCTTCGCTAGCTGTAGGAACAAGGCGCTTGCGCAGCTCTCCGTCAGCCGCGTGAAGTGAGAGGGCGAGACCAAAAGGGTGCCCCGACCTTGCAAAGGCCCGGATGCGGTCCGAAGTTCCTGAAGTCGAAACGGTAATTCGCCTGGCGGAAAAACCAAAATGCCCAACAATGTGGTCCAGGGTCGGAAGAAGTTCTCCCAAGTTCAGCATGGGTTCGCCCAGGCCCATCACAACGATATTGGTCAGGGGGGATTCGCCGAGTTCTTGCCGCGCGAGGAGGAACTGTTCGAGGAGTTCGGTTCGGTTGAGATTGCGGCGGACTCCGAGCAAGCCCGATGCGCAAAAGATGCAGGCGATGGGACAGCCTACCTGAGTGGACATACAGACGGTGTTACGCTTGCCGTCGGGGATGAGGACCATCTCGATGCTCTCTCCGTCTTCAAGACCGAGGAGGTATTTTGTGGTCCCCTCATTCCCAGTGGAGCGTTGAAGAACGGCGGTACTGGAGAGGGAGATGCGTTTGGCGAGCTTCTTTCGAAGCGCTTTCGAGAGATTGCTGATTCGATCGAAATCCAGAATCCCCTTTTGGTGGACACATTCGGCCAGGATGCGGCCATGAAATGGTTTACCACCCTCCTCCACGACGAGGTCCCCCAAGGCTTTGGGGGAGAGCTCTCTAGCCAAAGGAGGACGGCCCGGGTTTTCGCCCGCAAGCTCGTCGAAGGACATCAGGCGCTCTCGCGCTCCTCCGGTTCGGGGGAATCCGGGGGAAGGGGGGGACGCTTGCGGGGTTTCCTGGGTTTTTTCTTGGGCTCTTCCGTTTTCAGGGGGGCAACCTTGGGCTTTTCCTTCCCAAGAACCGCTTCCTTATGGATCGTAACCTGGATGGCTTCCTTGCTTGCGAGGCCCGGGAGCTGAAAACGCAAGTCCATGAGGAGATCCTCGATGACCGAGCGGAGAGCCCTCACTCCGGTTTCCCGCTTGAGGACAATCCCGGCGATTTCCATCAATGCCTTGGGAGTGATCTCCAGCTTGCTCCCTTCCATTGTGAAATAGGCCTGGTATTGCTTGATGATCGCATTTTTGGGCTTGGTCATGACCTGGACCAAATCTTCCTGAGTCAGTGAGTTCAAGGTCGCCACAACCGGAAGGCGTCCGACAAACTCGGGGATCAGGCCGAATTCAATGAGATCCTTTTGGTCCAAATGGGTGAGGAGGCGGTCCCTTTCGGATTGATGGGGAGTGCCACCCGCATCAACCAGAATTTTCTCTTCTTCCTTGGTTTCTCCGAAGCCGATCACTGCATGTCCGAGTCTCTTGGAGATGGACTCTTCGACACCTGTGAAGGTTCCTCCGCAGAGGAAGAGAATATTTTCAGTGTTGAATTGAATGTAGGACTGCTCTGGATGTTTCCGCCCACCCGCTGGAGGGACATTGGCAACGGTTCCTTCGAGGATCTTGAGCAGGGCTTGTTGGACCCCTTCGCCCGAGACGTCCCGTGTGATGGAGACGTTTTGGGTCGTGCGGGAGATCTTGTCGATTTCGTCGATATAAATGATCCCCTGCTGGGCGCGCTCAATATCGAAGTTTGCAGCTTGAAGAAGCTTGAGGAGGATGTTCTCAACGTCTTCGCCGACGTATCCGGCCTCGGTCAAAGTCGTGGCATCAGCGATGGCGAAGGGGACGTCCAGAATGCGTGCGAGAGTTCGTGCAAGCAAAGTCTTGCCAGAGCCCGTCGGTCCCACGAGGAGGATATTGGATTTTTCAAGCTCCAGGTCGGGATTGTTCTCCAGTTTGGATTGCAGGCGCCGGTAGTGGGAATAGACAGCTACTGAAAGGACCTTCTTGGCTCGTTCTTGGCCGATGACATATTCGTCGAGAGCCTTGCTGATCTCGGAAGGGGTGGGGACAGCCTTGGTTTGGAAGCCCTCGTCTCCTGTGACTCGAGGGCGCCTCTTCCCGTCCTCTTGGAGGATGGTGTTGCAGATATCTACGCACTCGGCGCAAATATAGATCCCGGGGGGGCCTGCAATCAGAGGGCGGTCGAGCTGATTGCGGGACTTTTCGCAAAAGGTGCAGCGCTCAACGCTCTTACCGCGATTACCATTTTTTGCCATGCGGGGGGACTCTCTAAATCCAGGGAGAGGGGAAGAGGATCTACCACTCTCGGGTTTCCATCAAATGTTCCAAGCTGGCCATTGTAACCCTTGAAGATGGACCTGGGGTAAGGAACTGTGAAGACTTGGAGAAAAGTCTGGATCCTTATTCCAGGGTGATCACCTCGTCCACCAGTCCGAACTCCTTGGCCTCAATGGCTGACATGTAGTAGTCGCGATCGGATTGTTTTTCAACAAATTCAGGATCCTGTCCCGAGTGCGTGGCCACAATCTCGGCCAGAGTTCTCTTGAGCTTGAGGATCTCCTCAGCCTGGATGTTGATGTCCTGGGCTGTCCCCTGGACTCCTCCCCAGGGCTGGTGAATCATAATCCGCGAATGGGGAAGCGCGAAGCGCTGCCCCTTGGTCCCGGCTGCCAGGAGAACCGCTCCCATGCTGCTGGCCTGGCCGATGCAGTAGGTCGCAATGGGACAATGGACAAACTGCATGGTGTCATAGATGGCCAGTCCCGCCGTGACTGAGCCGCCGGGCGAATTGATGTAGAGGTTGATGGGCTGCGTCTTGTTCTCCTTTTGGAGGAAGAGCAGCTGAGCGATGATCACATTGGCCAAGGGGTCCGTGAGCTCGGTCCCCATGAAGATAATCCTGTCCTCGAGAAGGCGGCTGTAGATATCGTAGCTTCGTTCGCCGCGACCCGTTTTCTCGACAACGTAGGGGACGTAATAACTCATGAATGTTCGCTCCTGTTTTCCTGGATGGGCTGCTTTGTATCTTTGCTACGTTTTTCTCTTTGGCTTTTGGTCTGGCAATCTTTTCCGCAATCTATAGCCCGCATCTTTCCCGGACCCAAGAAATCATCCAAGATCCGCTCCCACCGAAGACCTGGGGCCAACCCGGATTCTTCGAAGGAGCGGAGATGCGGCTTAGGCTTCTTTCTCCGCCTCTTCTTGATCGCTCCCTTTCTTATCGGTCATCTTCACAGTTTCTCTGAGGAAATTCCGGACCTTCCGGTTCATCAGCTCCAGGCGCAATTCCCCAAAGAGGTTGCGGGTTTCAAACTCCTTTTGCACATCATCCAGAGAGACTTTGTTTTCGGAGGCGATGACCTGCAGCTCGTTTCGGACATCGGTCTCGGTGACAAAGAGTTTTTCTTTTTTGGCGATCGCCTCAATCAGAAAGAGGTTGCGAATGGTCCGGCGGGCGTCCTCTTCGGCTTCGGCCCGGGCTTCTTCGGCCTGGGCCTTGGCCTGCTCCTCTGTCGATCCCTGTTTTTTCAGTTCCTCGATGAACTGTTTGAGACGTCCCTCCGTCTCTTCTTCGATGATCTTGGCGGGGAGGTCGAAGGGGTGTTCGGCGAAGAGGGCGTCCAAAGCTTCCTCCTCGATTCTCCGGTGGATCTGGCGTTTCTTCTCCTCGCCCATCCGGTTTCGCAGTTCCTTCGTCAAGGCTTCAAGGTTTTCAAACTCGTAACCCTTGGCGAACTCGTCGTCGATCTCGGGGGCTTGAAACCTGAGGGTCTCGAGAAGTTTGAGCTTGAGAGTCCCCGTTTTTCCCCGGGCCTCTTCTTTTTCAAAGTTCTCGGGGAAGGTGATGGGAAGTTCGATTTCCGCACCCTTCTCCTGGCCGATGAGCTTGGCCTTGAACTCCTCTGCGTCGGTCCCCGCAACGGGGATCCCTGTGTGGATCTGGAGGCCTTTTCTTTCGAGGACAGGTTCTCCATCCAAGAGGAAGGTCTGGTCCACCCGGACAAAGTCGCCGTCCTGGACCGGTTCTTCGATGGATCCAAGCTTTCTCTTTGCTTGCGCCAGTTCCTGGAGACCGTTTTGGATCTCTTCATCAGTGATCTCCGTCGGTTGGCTTTCGATCTCAATCTCCTTGATCTTGCCGACCTGCACTTCAGGTTTGATCTCCAGCTCGATCAAGAAGGTAAAAGGTTTATTCACATCGAACTCTTCTTCCCCAAGCTCCACCTTGGGGGTGCCGATGACATCGAGCTTTTGCGACGTGATGGCTTCGCGAAACCCCTTCTCGACCAAGTCCTCGCGGGCCTGGGCGATGATGGCATCCCCAAATTGCTTCTCGAGGATTTTTCTGGGGATCTTTCCAGGCCGGAATCCCTTCATTTGGTACTGCTTGTTGGCAGTCACATAGAGTTCCTCCACGTGGCTCTTGACCTGGTCCGCGGGGAGCGAGACATTGAGTTTTTTCCGGCAGGGACCGAGTTCTTCAACCTGGACTTCCATCGTTTCCTTCTCCAAAGGATTCCGAGGAAAGGAAGAAGGCGCTGTCGTGGCCCGAATCCTTCCCTGGGGTTAAATTCTGAGGGGAAATAGGGTAGGGCTTGGGGTGGGGGAGTCAAGGGAGAAGGGGGCTATGGGGCCCTCTGAAATGGGACGGAGGGACA
>JALSSW010000064.1 GCA_026984035.1 Planctomycetota bacterium | reverse complement strand
GCCTATGGTGCGAGGTATGCCTATGACGGAAGCGGCGCATCGATTGCGATGAGCGCCATCGATGGGGCGGGGGTCTATGGGTACCAAGGAAGGCGTTTGGACGGGGAGACGGGGTTTTATTACTTCAGGAACCGCTACCTAAACGTTAGCCTGGGGCGGTTTTTGACGATGGATCCGGTTGGGCGGTGGGGGGATGAGAAGGAGTTGGGGAATCCCGTTCGCTCTTATGGGGAAGGGGATTCCTTTTTGTTGATCCCTTTGGGAATCAAAATTTAGAAATCAACGTAGCTGTTTCCTTGATGGATTCAGTTTGCTTCTCGGCGGATGATTTGATGTTTGAAGCTTCTTTCCATGCCAAGGTTTCATGTTCGAAGAAAGGAAAAGTGGTTTTTGATGGAAAGGGTCCTGAAGCAAGCATTGATCCTGATAAAGATGTGGGAGATACATCCAAGGCTGACTATAAGGTCGCTCCTGGGGCGGCGAATGGTCAAAAGCCTCCGGGAATCTTTTTAGATTTTTTTGGGTTTTTCAAAGAAGGAGATTTTCCTTTTTGGGATACATTCCTGAAGTCTTCGGGATCTGGTTTTGGTCTCGGATCTTTGGCTGGAAACCCGGGGATCGGAACCGCCATTGGTGCTGGATTTGGTCTTTTATATGGGTTTGTCGGGGAAATATGTGATGATGAATGGGTCTTCGTATTCAGAATTCGTTGGAAAATAACTTGTCATAAAAATAAAAAAGGGGGATACGATCCGAGGGTAGAAAAAATGACACCTGACAAAAAAGCAAGCAATTTGGTAAGTTCTAACAGCAGCGATTTTTATGGGAAAGTTGGAGGAAAGTAGGGGGTGATTCTTTTTGGATTAAAAATAGTGATCCTGGGACCCACGTCATCCTTAGCGGCAGTGGGGATCTTCCAAGGCATGTTGTTGGGACTGATTGTGCGACCCATGCTCATATTCCTTAGATCAAAAAGAAAGAAAAGAGAACCTGAGTTTTGGAGCAAGCAGTGGTTGAAGGTCAAGGGTTCTGTCCATACTTTTTTTTTGAAATTCAAATGGGACAAACTTTTTGATCGTCAACTTTTTTACACCCTTTTGTACCTATTTTTATCCTTGTGTTTTTTTCTTGTTGCCATCTTTTCCTATGGAGTAATTGACCTGGGCGCTCCTCTTTTTTGGCTCTTCTGTGCGATTAATTCTTACCTTGAGCCCTCCTTCCTGAAAGGGCTCTTTAGCAAAAATAAAATATAGTTGAAATCAGAACCTCGGCTGCGTCTATTGAGGTTAAAGCATTGTGTCAGGATGCCTATGGTCGGAGCGGTGCATCGATCACGATGAGCGCTATCGATGGCGGGGGGTGATGGGTACTAAGGAAGGCGATTGGACGCGGAGACGGGGTTTTATTACTTCAGGAACCGCTACCTAAACGTGGGGCTGGGGCGGTTTTTGACGATGGATCCGGTTCCAATCTGGAGATGAGGAGATGGCAAAGCGTTGGGGAATCCTTTTTCCTGAGCCCGAAATCAGGACCCTTCCAGCTTTGACACCTTGGGTGGGTGTTGTGGGAAGAAAAATGGGATGGATTCCCTAGGGGGTGGGATTGAAATCTCTGGTAGGCCCAATGACCTTCCTCGTCGGAGTCTCTGGTCGGGCCCCCCACCCCCTCTGTCCCAAGCAACGGTGGAGGTTCCCCTTGATCCCACCTCCTCCATCGCCCGTTCTTGTGTTTTGTTGTGGCTCTATCGTCCGGCGTCAGGTCCAAGGGTGATGCGCAATCCGTTACTGGTCACGTAAGAGCCCGGGTTGACTCCGGGATGGATTGCTGCCATTTGGATGAAAAAGGAGAGGCCCAGGAGGCTGCTCATCATTGGAATTTTGAAGCGGATCTGAGTCCGTCCGTTTTTGTCGACAGGAAAGATGCCGGCGAAAAGGGGATTGAGGAGGAGGTTGGAAGATCCGCGGGCGCCGAAGCCTGTGAGGTCGGCCCCAAAAGGGAACTCCGAAGCTCCGAGCCATAGGGCCGAAGCGACGGAGGGTGTGCCCCCGAGTTCCTTGGCTCCACTGAGCTGGATGGTGGAAGTCCCCCCCAGGACAAAGTTGTTGGGTGTGGGGGAGCTGAGGACGGGATGGACCGCTTTCCAGCCGATTCCTCTGGGACCATAGGGGCGCCCGGAGCCTGTCGGTGAGAACTCGTCCGCGCCCAGGTCGGGGAGGGTGGATTGCTTGCCTTTGAGGGTGCGCGGGTCTCCTTCGTAGTCTGTGCCCTTGACGATCTGTCGTCCCGCGTCGATGCAGGGGGAGTTGGGGAGGAGCTTGAAGGTCGTTCCATCCAACTTAGGGTCCTTGTTGATGTTGCCCTTCCCGGCGAAGTTTTGGCCCTGGGTGCAGGTGTAGGACACCTTGATGCTTCCGGGAGCGTCGAGTTGTTTGCCCTTGTTTCCTCCGAGGACGCAGTGGTCCACGCTTGGGAGGGTGGGGAGGGGGGACACCTTAAGGCCGCTCGCCCCGTTGGAAGCCAAGGTCGCGAACTGCAAGGTCCCCGGAATGGCCGCCGAATAGCTGATTCCCTGTCCCTTGTTGTTTGTGGACATCAGCTGACTGAGCTCCAGCTTGGAACCCTTGGCCCCCATCCCAAGGAGAGCGAGCCCTGCCTTCTCGCAGCGGTTTGCCCGGTCGCCCACAGAATCGAGAGTGAAGGCCAAGGTCTTGGAAGCGGGCTGATATCGGAAGCCGTTGCCCCCGCAGCGCAGTGCCAGGTTGCGACGGCTTTTGACCGAAACTCTGCCTGCGCTGCCCCCGACCTCGTAGGAAAAACCCTCCTTGGTCGTCCTGAACGCGAAATTGTTTTCCAGGTCAAAGTTATAGCTTCCGGCGTTGAAGCGCCCTGTAAGGCGGAAGCCATAAGAGCCTCCCAAGAAATGGCAGCCTTCTACCTTGACCCTTGGATCTGCAGGGTGGTTGACCATGACCAGGATGTTTTCACCGATGTGACCCGTGAAAAAGTTGGAAATGATGTCGAGGCGGGATGCCTTGACGTTAGGCCCGGAGAAAAGGACCACCCCCTGCCCGTTATGGCAGAAGATACTGTTGCGCACCAATCCTCCGACATCCGAGCCTGGACCCGAGCGGTCTTCGAGAAGGACCGCCTGTTCTTTGATGTTTTGGAAGAGACATTCGTCGATGTCCGGCCGAAGAACCGCCGAAGCCCGGGTGGCCGTTCCTACAATGCCCCGTCTGGCATTGAAGATGCAGACTTGAAAAAACTTGGGATCGTCGATGTTTGTCCCCTGGGTCATAATCCGGATGCCCGCATCCGTCTGGAAGCGGAAGATGCAGTTGGAAAAGCGGGGCCGGTGGGGGATGTTTTGGTTGCCACCGATCACGGCTCCCACGCGTCCTCCGAGAACTTCAAAACCCTTGATCGTGACCTGGTTCCTGTTAAAGACCGTTTTCTTGTCGAAGACAAAGGCATCTTGCCCCTTTCCGACTACGATCTTGGTATAGAGGGGTGCTTCGATCGAGACATTGTAGATCGGGCGCAGAGGGAAGCTCTCCCCATTGGTGGCAGTGCTATAGGTTTGCCCTCCAGCGACTTTGAGGGTGTGACTCTGCTGCGCTTGGGTGGGAGGGGTGATCTTGGAGAGTGCGAAGCTGATTGTCTTCCAAGGCTTGGCCGCGCTCAGCCCATTGCCTTTGATATCCTTTCCGGTCTTCCCGTTTACATAGAACGTTTTTTGCCCGAAGGCTCCTGCTGACAAAATGAAAAAAGTACAAATACTCAAAGCGTAGCCACAAGCCTGGCTCAGAAAAGAACAACGCATTGGGTCTCCTTGCCCGAATGGGCTTCAACGAACTTGGCCCGAATGGGCATGAAGAAAAACGCTAAGCTTAGGGGCAAGCCCAAAGGTCTTCAAGTGTCTCTTGCAGCCGGGAACGGGAATGTTCGGTATTGGGTCCCAGCGAGTCCGCTTTTATCCGGCTTTATTAGGTCTTTGCAAAAGAGCGAAAGGGAAAGGATATCCCTTTGCATGAGAATTCCATATTGATTCTGATCGGAGTTTTCGACGCTTTTGCTTTTTTCCCCTTTGCAAGGATCTCAAGGGGGGACGAGGGCAGGTTCCCCTCCTGTTGAGACACCCCTTGGGTGCGAGATGACGTCTGGATCATGGAGAAAAGGGAAGAAAGAATTGGGGAGAGGCTGAGCCCCTTTGAGCTAGGCTAAACGATTATGCCGACAACTGCCTCGCAACGATTGTCTTCGCAAGTTCAAGCAAAGGATTCAGCCCTTGTTTTGGGGGTGGATCCCAGGTTGGAGAAGGTCCCCTTTGAGTACCCCGGTTTGGAGGGGCTCCTTAGGTTTCATCAGCGATTGATCGAACTTTGTGCGCCTTATGTGGTGGGGGTGAAGCCGCAGATTGCGTTTTTTGAGGCTTTGGGGGTAGAGGGTTTGGGGCTTTATGCGGAGACTTGTCGGATGGCGCAGGAGGCCGGGCTTGTGGTGATTGGGGATGTGAAGCGGGGGGACATCGGTTCGACGGCGGAGGCTTATGCGAAGGCCCACTTTGCCTTTGCGGATTGGCTCACGGTCAATCCTCTGCTTGGGGAGGATTCGGTCCGTCCTTTTCTGCGGTATTGCCGGGAAGAAGGAAAGGGGATCTTTGTTCTCTGTGCGACTTCCAATCCGAGTTGGAGACAGTTTGAGGGGATTGTGGATGGGGAGGGGAAGGCTGTCTACCAGCATCTTGCGGAGGCGATCGAGGGGTGGAATGGGGAATGTGCGGGTGAGGAGGACTTGGGACCGGTGGGCGCTGTGATTGGGGCGACCCATCCCGAAATCGTTTCGGAGCTTCGGGGGAGGATGCCGAGGTCCTGGTTTTTGTTGCCGGGGGTTGGAGCGCAGGGGGGCAAGGTCTCGGACTTGGGGCCTGCTTTTTTGCCGGATGGGACAGGGGCGCTGCTGCCTGTGAGCCGGGGCCTGGGGGCTTGCTTTGAGCCGGGGGATGAGGAATGGGAAGTCAAGGTGGTCGCTAGGGCCAGGGCCTTGGTCGAGGAATACCGGGGGAGGTGAGGGCGAGGTGAAGGTCTTTGAGCGACGTGGGTTCGAGGGGATGGGTTGGCCGACGATCCCCCTTTGTTGGGCGGGAGGCAATCCTGCTTTGGGGGACTTTCTTCCGGCTTGTCCCGAGGATGCGGCTTCAATCCTTGAGGCGGGAAGGGACCGGCTTGGCGAGGGACCTTGGGAGGGCTTTCGCAAAGAGTTAGCTGCGGTTTTGGGGGCCTATGCCAGGGAGCACGATGCGCCGGAAGCGAGTTTGGAGGCGGCCAAGGCTCTCGGGGAACCTGGGACGGTGCTTGTGTTGGCAGGACACCAGCCGGTTCTTTTTGGGGGACCACTTTTGGTGTGGAACAAGATCGCCACGGCGCTGGCCCTGGCTGCGCAAATCCGGCGCTTGCCTGGGGCTCCCAAGGTGGTGACTCTCTTTTGGAACCATAGTGACGACCATGACTGGGGGGAGGCGAACCACTGCTTTTTGCAAAACCCTAACCTGGATTTGCAGAGGGTGCGGATCTCTTTGCCAGCTTCGGGGAAGGCCAGCTGCCGGGTGCAGGTGGAACACAGCCTGCGGGATCTTTTGGGCTTGGCGCGGGAATTGGCGCCGGACACGAGGGTGGCCCAGGGGATCTTGGATGCCTTTGCCCCTAAGGCTGGGGAGACTCTTGGGGGGCATGTGGCGCGTCTGTTTTTCAGGGCTTTTGGGGAGAGGGGCTTGGTGATTCTGGAGCCGGACGCGTTGCCGGATCGGTTTTTTGAGCCCCTTCGGGATTGGGGGCGGGAGGCGGAGGACTTTCGGCGGGATCTTGGAGTCCAGGCGGGGGAGCTTTTGGATCGGGGCTTTGAGGTGACCTTGCATCCGGAGGCGCCTTTGTTTTATGAAATCGGAACCGAAGGGAAGCGCCGGGCGGTTCCCGATGGCCTCGCTGTGGGCGAAGGTGGTCGGCCCAGTCCGGGGGCCTTGATGCGCTGCCTTTTCCAGGATTGGATTCTTCCGACCCTAGCCTATGTGGCGGGGCCGGGGGAGCTTGGCTACCAGGCCCTGATCCAACCTTTTTATGGGCGGGTGGGTCTCGCGAGGCCGGTGTTGGTGCCAAGGGCGAGTTGGACACTCGTGGAGGCGAGGCTCGCTGATTGGCTGTCTCGCTGGGAGTTGAGCTTCCAGGATCTCGACAAGGGAGTCTCTGCGGTCGAGGAAGCAATCGTGGCGAAGGAAGGTGGTGGGGGGGTGATCGATGAGGCGCCCTCGCGTGTCCTCGAAGATTTGGGCGCGCACTTGGCCGAGCAGATCGCCGGAATCGAAGCCAGCGTCGCGAAGATCGACCCCAAACTTCTCCTCCCTTTGGATCGCTTCCGGGTTCGTGCCGGAGGGGAGCTTTTGCGGCTTGCGACCAAGGTGCGGAACCAGCAGCGAAACCTCACCGGGGCCTGGCGCAAACACGCCCGCCGCCTCTGTGTCGAACTTCGTCCGCGGGCCGAACTCCAGGAGCGCGTGCTGTCCGGCCTCCAATTTTATTTCCGCCATGGCGCCGCCCTTCCCCGTGGTTTGGAGCAGGTCGTGGAGGGTGTTCCCAGGACCCATGGCCTTGTCCGTTTGCCCGCCCCCAAGCCCGAGAGCGGAGCAGGATGAAGCCCAGGACCCTCCTCGCTGTCTTGGGCGCCGGCGATTCCCGGAGGATGGGGCAAGCCAAGATCCTGATGGAGACCGGGGGCCAGCCAAATCTCCTGCATATCCTGGACAGCGCCCGCGCCGCCGGCATCTCCGAGGCCTTGATCGCATGCCGGGACACCCATCTTTCCTCCCTCCAGTCCCTCGGCCTCCCCCGCCAGAGCCTCTACCCGGTCCCCGAAACCCTTCGCGCCCTTGGCCCCATCGGAAGCCTGACCGCCCTCCTCTCCCGCCTCCAAGCGCCCAAAGGGGACACCCATTCTTTGTCAGGGGATCCTCCAGAAAAGCCTTCTCCCCAAGGGCTTATCACCGGAATCCTGGTCTGGCCCGTGGACCATCCCTGGGTTCTCCCTTCCACCTTGAAGTCCCTCCTCCTTGCAGGGGGCCCCCTCCGCGTGCCCACCCACGGTGGCCGCCGAGGCCATCCCGTATGGGTGGGCCGAGAATTTTTCGCAGGCATTCCCGAGCTTGCCAAAGAGGGAAAAACCCTCCGAGCCCTTTTCCAGGAACCCGAGGCCCGGGTTACCTTCGTCCCTGTCTCCGACCCCGGGATCCTGCGCAACCTGAACCGACCTGAGGATGTGTAGGTCCTCATTCAGGTAAGTTGTTCACCAGGGGGGCATTTCTCGAGGATCTTTTTGCTGGCAGGAATCACCCCCTTGGAGGGGCCTGTGTCCTGTCGGCAAGGCAACGAATTGGGGGGATGAGAGATAAGAAGACTTCTATTTCCAAACAAGCACTAGCTGTTTTTTCCGTTTTTGATAGGTGGGAATGAGGAAGGTTCTCTTGTGTCCTGCAGGATCCTGGCAGATAAGTTCAAAGGATAGGGGGGGGAGAGAGGCTTCCATGACCTTGCCTTTGGAATTCGTTTTTGTGGAGCTGAAGAAAGAGCGGCCTTTGATCCTAATGTTGCAAAGTATATCGGATTTTGGTTTGCCCGAAGAGTCCAAGATTAAGATGGAAGTTCTAGATGGAAAGGGGAACTCTTGGGGTTTTTTCCTCCCCAATGTTGGATGAATGAGGGCCTTGGGCGAAAGGAGCAAATTGGGGGATTTTTTTGGATTGATGGAAAGATCATAACGGCCAGGTGGGAAAATGGGAAAGTAGAAATTTCCAAGCTTGTCTGTCGTTAGATTCAAAACTTGGTCGGAGCCAGGCCAGGAGATAGAGGAGCTCCTATAAAAGTGCAGATAGGATTCTCCTAAGTTTCCCCCTTTTTCATCCACAATCCGACCTCTGACCGGCATCCATCCTAAACGTTTGAAGTCAATCAAGAGGTTTTTCCTTTTTCCTGGATGTATGGAAAATTGAAGGCCTTGAATGGATCCCAGGGAAGAGTTAAGGCCCGTCTTAATGAAAACTTTCCATTGGCCAGTGGGGAATTGAGGGAAAACTAGTTCCGAGTTCCCACCCAAAGGAAATCCTTTAAGGGCGTAGCCGATCATGGAGGGGAAAACCATTCCATCCTTTCGGAGGAAAGAGACGAAGAGGGGATAAGAGCCGGAGATTAAGGGGATGGAACGGAGATGAAGAGACCCAAATCCAGGAAGTTCAGCTTTGAAAAAAGACTCTTTCTTTGTGATTCGGATTCCCTTCCAAGTCATGACAATGTTTGTTCTTAGAGATCCTTGGATTTTGATTTGGGTTTGTAAGCTGTAGGTTCCAGGTTTTGTGGGAATATGAAAGGAAGCTAGTCCATTGTTTTGTTGAAAACTAAAGGGTTTGCTTAAAAAGATGGGTAGTTTAAACAAAGAATTGGGCATGTTTCTTGTGTCTTCCTCGGGTTTTCTGAAGTAAGTCAAATTCGTTATTGGGTTTATCCGAAGTGACCCTTCGGGATCCAGGAAGAGTCGCATCCGTTGAGGATTGAGGGATTTTAAAAGATCCTTTGAGGAAGATTTATAGGCAACATGGAGGGTCCATGCTTTTTTTATGGAAATCTTAAGTGTTCTGGTCGTTCCGGGAGGGATGACTACATGTGGGGGGACGTTTAAGAAGATACTGCGGCCTACCGGCACGATTTTGAGTCTGTATCTCCCCGCTGGAAGGTCCTCGATCGTACATTCCCCGCTTTTTAGCTTTTTGGTCAGGATGCGGCTACCTTGGTCCTTTCCTTTGCCAGAAATGGCTTGAATGTGAATCCTGAGTGATGAAGGCACTGATGTTTGTCCAGTTTGTTCCAGTATCAGTTTCATCTGCCCGAGGGATGGGATCTTGAATATCATGGGTTTTTTGGTGGAGGTCAGGAGTCTTTTCCCCAGGGGGAAGGTGAAACCTTGCGGTGAAGAGAGTTGGAATGAGGCCAACTGATCCCATCCAAGTTTCTTTGCTTTATCCGGGCTTGAGCCAAGCCAGACCCTTCCTTGGTCGTCACTTGTTCCTTGGAGGAGATGTTTGGATGCTGTAATCGCAGTCAATCTCCAGTTTGAGAGAGGGCGACCCGTTTCCAGTGCCCGAAGGATTCCTTCGAATCGGAAAAAGGGAACGAGCTCTACTTCCCAATCTTCTTGGTCGCTGGAATAAGCTTTTCCTTGTTCCTTTAATCTGAAGTTTCCGCGGATGCCTTGCAAGCTAAAGAGTCCAGCCTGTAATGCGAAAGGTGGAATAAACGTTTCCCCTTCCACGAGCCACTCCATGTAGTCCTTGTTTTTCATAAAAAAAGATGGAAAGAGGCGAAAGGAAAAAGGCATCAGTGGGTATCCTTGAGCCAAGAAATGGATTTTTGGCCGATACCCTCGATGGAGGACAATCGATCCGAAATCAAAAAAGTTTTCTTCCTTCTCGTTTCTGCGGACGATTTGAGTCGAAAAACCGTTTCCGATCATCCACAGGTGAGTGGGTTCTTCCTTTTTTTTCCAAGAAAGATGATAGGATTTTACCTTTTTTCGAGATTTAAAATCATAAGAAAGCCTAACTGGGATCACCTGGAGGATTCTATAATTTGGTTTTGGTAACTCCGGTTTCTTGAGGGCTAATACCCTTGCTTCTGCAGGGAATGGGGTTTTGATCCATTCATTTTTATTAAAAAGGATTTGGAATTGGACCTCTGTCTTGGGTTTGTTTCTCTGATTCCTTTTTATTTGCATTCTGCCCTTTAAGGAATGCACCTGAGGGAACTCCGGCTTTTTGGTGGGAGGACTGGCAGGCCGGATCTTTGTTGGATGTCCCATGATGGGACTCTCCTTGGATTTTAGAAGCCAAGGAGAGGATAGAGTGAGGGCTCCAAAGAGGATCGCTATAATGATCCATGCCTTGAAGCGATTGTTTTTTCTAAAGGGCATGTTTGGATTCACTGAGGATCGAGTTTTTTATCATCTTTGAAGCGATAATGTCTCCACTGAAACCGATTCAACAACCTTCAATGACAAGAGAAGCATTTTTTTTTAGCGGACATTTTTGTTGCAAGTGATCTGGGGTTTATGGCCTTCTTGTGCTCTGTATTTTAAAAGGTTCCAATCGGCTTGCACTTTTTACAAGTAAAAGTCAGGAATAAGGAAGTTATGCAATTTCCTTCAACGAAGGAAACCTTTGCTGGAGTGGATGAATCCAAATTGCTTGAACATGTCAAGCTTTTATTTAGGTCAACGGATCTTGTCTCCCCTTTTGGGATTGTGACGGTTCCCCCTCCCAGGGTTGTAGGACCCCAGGTTATGTTGACTTTTATTTCACTCCCGGTTTTATTCTTTACTTGGATTTGCCCTGTCCATTGACAATTTCTTGGATTGCAACCGCCATCTGAACATTCTCCGCTATTCCCATTGTTTGCAGAGCTTGGAACCCATGTTGCTGTGACATTACAGGAAGCTGGATTTTTGAAAGGCGTTGGCTCTGTGGAAGGTGTTCGGGCGCAGACTTTACATGAACCGAAACTCTGATTCCCCTGGGGAGCCAGTTTGTTCATGCCAAACAAAGCCATCAAGGTTAGGAAAAAATGTGAAAGAATCATCATCGTGAACCTCCATTGAGAAAATGTGCCCCCCTAAATAAGAGGGGGGGGGACAAAAAAATTTGAATAAGGGGAAAAAAACCAAGGCCTACTTAAAGTGATGAGCTGTTTTTCTAATGGATGAAGAGATGAGCCTAGAGAACTTGCCCGAAAATGGATCGGATCGGATGGGAAGGGAGCAGGACCTGGGGGCCTTGGTGCTGGAGCGGATGTGGGCGCACAGGTCGCGGCGGGCTTTTGGGGAAGGGGATGTCCCCGACGAGGTTTTGGAGAGCTGCGTGGAAGCGGCGCAGAGGGCTTCGACTTCGTCGTTTTTGCAGCCTTATTCGGTGGTTGCGGTTAGGGCTGCGGAAAGGAAGGAGCAGATCTATGAGCTTTGCTCGAAGCAGCAGATGATCCTCGATGCGCCTTTGTTTTGCGGGATTTGTGTGGATTTTTATCGGGCGGAGCGGGCTTGCTTGGACTTGGGGGGGGAGTTGGCGCCGGTGGAGCTTGAGACTTTGATGATTGGGGCGATTGACGCATCTTTGTTTGCCCAAAACTTGATGTTGGCCTTCGAGGCACAGGGCTATGGGGGATGTTTTGTCGGGGCTGCCCGGAATCATCCAGCGGAATTGGCAAAGGTCCTGGGTTTGCCCCCGCGGGTTTTTGTGCTGTTCGGGCTTGTGATGGGGCGGCCCAGCGATGACCCCATGCCCATGCCAAGGCTGCCGGTCCAGGCGGTTTTGCATAGGGAGCAATATGACCAGGAAGGGGTCTCCGCATGGCTCGACAGCTTTGATCAGCAGATGCGGGCTTTCGCGCGGCGGCTCAACCTGGAGTTGGAGGCAAAGGGGCAGCCCAAGGTCAACGAGAAGCGGGGTTTTCGGGATCGGCTGGCCTTCCGCCTCTCCAAAGACCGAAAACCTTCTCCTAGGGATCAGTTGGCTGAACAACTCCACCGTCTGGGGCTCGTGGAAGGGAAGGGCTGAGCCCATGCTGCAGAGGGTGCACAATCCGCCCAATCCATGGGAATCCACTAGGATCGAGTGGGTGGGGGAGCCGCCCCCTGGAAAGATCGAGGTCTTCGAGGAAGAGGCCAAGTCCATCCTTTCGCGAAACGACAGCCCGGACATTCCCTTCCGCTGGAGCCTCAATCCTTATCGGGGTTGCCTCCACGGATGCGCCTATTGTTATGCGAGACCTTCGCACCAATACCTGGGCTTTGGGGCGGGGACGGACTTCGAGCAAAAAATTGTGGTCAAGGTCAACGCTCCGCGCCTCCTGGCTCGGGAGATCCGCAAGCTGGGGGAGGAGGAGCTGGTTTTTTCGGGGAACACCGATTGCTACCAGGCCTTCGAGGCCCGCTATCGCTTGACGCGCTCTTGTCTGGAAGTCTGCACCAGGGCGGGTGTCCCGGTGACTGTGATCACCAAGAGCGCCTTGGTCCAACGGGACGGGGACCTGCTGCGGCGGATCGAAGAGAGGGCGGGGGCCATGCTGTGGTTCAGTATCGGGTTTTTGGACGAGGATCCGGGGCGGGGCTTGGAGCCTGGGGTGCCTGCGCCTTCAGCCCGCTTTGCTGCGATGCGGCGGCTCAAAAACATGGGTGTCCCGGTTGGGATCGCGATTTCGCCCGTGTTGCCCGGGCTCAATGACCACCGCATTCCCACGCTTCTGGAGCGGGCGGTGGAGGCGGGGGCGGAGCGGGCCTTTTTGACCTTGCTGCGCCTGCCGGGACCGGTGGAGGAGGTCTTTTCGAGGAGGCTGAGAGAGTTGGTCCCCGATGCCGCGGAGGCTCTCTTGGCGCGGCTGCGGGATCAACGGGGGGGTGTCCTCGATCAGCGAGGTTTCGGCAAGCGGATGGTGGGGGAGGGGGCGCGCTGGCAGGCGGTGCGGGACCTCTTCGAGCTGACCTGTAAAAGAATGGGTGTCCCCTTTGAGGCGCGGCCGGTGGGGCGAAGGCGCGGGCCGCGGCGGAGGCAGGGCTGGCTGTTCGAATGAGGGTGCTGGCCGTGGGGGTGCATCCGGACGACCTCGAGGTTTACGCGGGGGGGCTGCTGCTGCGCCTTTTGGGGGCGGGGGCCCAGGTCTCCCCCCTTGTGCTGACGGACGGGGAGGCGGGGACCCTGCAGCCTCGGGAGGGGAGCCGGAGGGAGGAAGCCGAGCGGGCCTTTGCCGCGCAGGGGCTCCATGGCCGTTTTTTGGGCCTTCCCGATGGGCGGCTTTCTCGGGAGAAGGATCTTGCAGGCTGCTTGTCCGCCGAGCTTAAAAAGCAACAGCCGGGGCTTGTCTTGGGGCCGCACGAGGGCGACCCCCATCCCGACCACGCTGCGGTCGGCCGGGCCTTGGCTGTCCCCGGCTTTTGCCCAGCCCCTCTGCTCCACTGGCTTGGGGCCGATCCGGGAGAGCTTCCCAACTTTTTTGTCGGAGTGGAGGAAGTCTTCGAAGCCAAGCTGGCATGGATCCGATTTCACGCATCACAACTCCCCAGCCGAGGAGGAAACCGAGAGCATCTTCCCCAAGGGATGGATCTGTTGGAACGAGCTAAGACCCGCGAAACCCGCTTCGGCCAGGTCACAGGCCTTGGGCTTGCCGAACCTTTTCTGGCCAAGCAACGGCCCGAGAGGGTATGCTCCCTGCTTGGCGATTGCCTTTTTATCGGGGAGGACTCTTGAAGCGGATCGCGATCATCAACCAGAAGGGAGGCGTCGGGAAGACGACGACGGCGGCCAACCTCGGCGCGGCCCTTGGCCGCCTCGGCAAGCGGGTCCTTCTTGTGGATCTGGATGCGCAGGCCAACCTGACTCTGCATCTCAGTGAGGAGGAGAGTGTGGACAAGAGTGCTTTCGATCTTTTGGTCGAAGGCGCAAAGGTGGCCGAGGTCCTTCGGCCGACGAGCGAGCCAGGCGTGTTTCTTGTGCCCGCCTCCGAGGAGATGGCAGGGATCGAGCAGGCTCTCTCGCAAACCATCGGAAGAGAGCTTTTGTTACGCGATGCCCTCGCCTCTCTCGAGAGTGCAGCCCAGAGCGATCCTGCCGCCCCCCGCTTTGATTTTGTCCTGGTCGATTGCCCCCCTTCCCTGGGAGTGCTGTCCCTCAACGCTCTCGCCGCAAGTGACGGCCTCTTGATTCCCCTTCAGACTGAGTTTTTTGCTCTGCAGGGGATGACCCAGCTCCTCGAAGTCGTCGATCTTGTGCAGAGCCGTTTGAACGCAAGGTTAAAGGTCCTCGGGATCGTGCCCTGCATGGTGGACCAGCGAACCAATCTTTCCGCCGAGGTTTTGGCCGAGATCGAACGCCACTTTGGCGACCTCCTTTTCCAGGCGAGGATCCGAAAAAACATTAAGCTCGCCGAAGCCCCCAGCTTTGGGCAGAGCATCTTTGCCTATGCACCGGACTCCAATGGGGCCTTGGACTATGCCCAGTTAGCGCACGAGCTCTTGCATGGTCGGAAGGAAGAAAAAGGCGAAGAATTGCAGCTTGCCCCCAGCCCGGAAGAGCTTGGGGCCAAGTCTCCTCCCATCGCCCAAATCGACGAGGAGAGCGCCGAGGCCTAAGCCATGAGCACAGCTGGGAAAGCGGAGAGGGATCCTGCGGAGGAGTTTCCCTTCCAGACCCCCAGGGCTTGTGTGCGTCGCTCGGGTTCCTTCGAAGGTCCAAAAGACAGTTGGCGGCTTGCCTCTGTCTTTTTCCTACTCCTCCTTTGCCTGGGGCAACAGGCCTTCTACAAGGTCGATGGGCAAAACCTCGTCGCGCAGCTTGCCCGCGGAGAGGGAGGGCATCCCTTACATCCCTTGTTCCTTCCTCTGGCCCAGGTCCTGGGAGCGATCCCACTTTGGCTGGGCTTTTCTTCCTTTCATACCCTCGAAGGGCTTTCAGCCTTGGGGATGGCGCTCGGGGTATTTTGTGCGCACCGGCTTGCGCTCAAGCGTTTTCCTGGCGAGCGGTTTCGTCCCCTCGCGGTAGCTCTCCTGGTCGCCGCAGCGCCTGCTGTCCTCTTCTTTGGCACCGTCGTCGAGTTTCACGGCCTCTTCTTCGGGGCAGCGGGGCTTTTCTTCCTTGCCTGGGTCCGCGCAGAAGAACATCCCAGCTATCTCCGCTTTCTACAGACTGCCCTCCTTTCTTCCCTGGCCGCCGGTCTGCACGCCACGGGACATCTCCTTCTCCTTTTCGTTTTCTTGGGGATTCCCAAGAGCCTTACCCCATCTTCTCTGGGTAAAAGGATTTGGTGGATCCTCGGGTTTCATGGACTCTTTTCACTTCTCCTGTTTCTGGCATTCAGCCCCGGGGGCTTTTCGGGAACCCTCGACTACCTGCGCGCTACCGGCCGAGAAGCACTTCCCAAGGACCTAGGCCTAAGCCAGGTGCAAACCTTTGCGCTCAATGAATGGATCCTCGCCTTTTTTCCTCTTTCCCTCTTGTCTTTGCTCTCTCTCTTTGGACAGACTTGGAAAGAAGCTTGGCGCTTTCTCCTTGCGGTTTTTCTCTACCTTTCCTTTGCCTTTCTTCCCCTGGGGCACCAGCCTGAGTTTGGAGCCTATCTCCTTCCTCTGGCCATCCCCGGCGGCCTGCTCGCCGCTGCTCCTTGGCCCAAGCGCTTCCTCCCCCTTCTTTTCCTCCTCAGTCTCCCCGGGTTTTATCTGGGCCTCACCCAGGTGCATCGGTATGACCAGCCCCGCGCTCTCCCCGGCTTTACCCAGGGTTATCTCGAATGCAGCGGAGGCAAGGCGCATCTCTATCTCGGTTCCCTGGCCGAAGTCGACTCCCTTCTTCGCCAGCGTCCTGACCTTCGTTTCATTCCCTTTTATGAATTTCTCGCAGCTCTTCAGGCCTCAAGCGGAGATCCAAGAAGGAGCCAGGCTCTGATCCAAGCGTTTTTGCAAGTCCTCGGCCAGGACCTTGCGGTGGGGAAGCCCGTTTTCCTGGGCCAGGCTTGCTTGGATACTCTCAAGACCCATCCCATCCCCCCATGGAAGAAACTCCGACATGCTCTGCAAACGGCCTATGCACTCCAGCCCATCCAGGCCAGAGGGTTTCGGGCTTTCTATCTCCTCCCCCGTCCACCGATTCGCCAGAGTGGAGGGAGTGGGCAAGAGGAGGTTCCAGCCAAGGGTTCAACAGGTCGATAAAGCGGGAGAAGGGAAAGAGCTTTGGAGGCCAGCCATGACAACAACGAGACGCCTTTTTTTATGCGGGTTTTTCCCGCTTCTTCTACTTGCCATCCCTTCGTGTAGCCACAAAACCTCCTCCTCACTCCAGATGGACAGCATCATCCAGCAACTGGGAAAAGCCGGATTGCACCCCGTCGAAGTGAGCGCGGCAGGGGACAATGCAATGGCCCTTTTGGCTGCCATGCGTGGTGGCAAGGCAAACAGGAGCGCAGGCCTATCCCTCTCCGCTTCCAAGATGCTTCTCCTCAACGGGAAGAAGGCCAAACTCCGGGCCTATGAAACAAAAGAAGCCGCAATAACCGCTCTCGAAGGGATGATGGCGTTCCAGGAGAGGAGAAAGGAAGAGGCCGAAGTGGAAGGCCAAGAGTTTTTTCCCAGCCATTTTTTCCGAAAAGGCCCCTATGTCCTGGAGGTCAAAGGATCCCGTTTAGGTCCCGACCTGAAGCCCAAAGCCGTTGACCTGAGTCCACAGTTCTTGGAAAAAGTGGAACGAGCCTTTTCAAAGTAGAAAACCCGTCCGCGGGTTTTACGTTGCGAAGCCCTCCGGGCTTTGCCATACCCCCCCGAAAGCCTTCCCCGCACTCCCCCCGGCTACGTTTTCTTCAGCCCCAAGGGGACTTGCCCGAAGTCCAAGATCTCCATATAAAAACACATCTAGAGCTGCTTCGAGCCCCTTTTCTAGAATGAAAAGCAATCGCCTTCCAACCATTCCTGGCAGAAGACTTCGGGGACTCAGGACTTTTTTGAAGCGACCTTTTGAATGACTCGTGTTCAAAAACCCTAAAATTCAGGCCCAGACCATGACAAAGAA